>CAJUJJ010000033.1 GCA_910586765.1 uncultured Clostridia bacterium | reverse complement strand
ATTTTATTGTATCATTTTATCTATTTCTTTGTCTACTTTTTTAGTATAACACCAACTTCGTTATCAAAAGCATAAAGAAGAAAAAAAGGCTTATCAAAAAATATATTATCAAAAAAAGAAGGGAGAAATGAGAAGTGCAAAATGAAATATTTATTGCTTTTATGGTAGGTTGGGCAGCAGCAATAGTATTTAGTATGGTAGGAGGTATAATATTGTGGCTTTATATAGAATGGGAAAAAACAAAGATAAAAAAGTTAGAGTTAGAAAAAATTGTGTGTATTACAAAATGCAAATTAAAAGAATTAGAAAATGAAAATCATAAGGAAATAGAAAAACTAAAGGAAATCAATGAAAAATTATGACAGAAAAACAAAGAAAGTTATTATTTGTATTGGCAAAACAAAGAGGTATGGATAATGAATTATTACATAGTTATGTAGAAACACAAACAGGAAAACAAAGTATTACAGAAGTAACAACACAAGAAGCAAAAACATTGATAGATGGATTGCAGGAAAAGAAACAAACAGTAAAAGGATATATTACGGAAAAACAATTAAAATATGTAAAAGGGCTTTGTCAATGTTTAAGTTGGGAAGAAAAAGCACTTAGGCAATTTATAGAAAAGCAGTATGGTATTTCTAATGTAAATTGGCTGACAAGCAAACAAGCAGCAAAACTGATTGAAGGATTAAAAAATATATGGGAAAAAGATAAAAGAGGGTAGTAAAAAACCCTCTTTTATTGTTTGTGTTTTATTCTGTTTGTTCTGATGCAGAGGCAAGAAGTTCTATTCTTGTTTTCATGAGTTGTTTTAATTCTTCTATATCTTCTAACGTTGCTTGATTTTTAATAAAACTTCTTGAAGTGGAACGGTTACGCAAATATTTTGCTTTTTCTCTATTTTTTTCTTGCCATTTTTTGTTAGCTTCTGTTTGTGGGTTTATTTGTTTTGTTTCTGTTTGCAAATAAATCAACTCCTATTTATGAAATATGATAAGGTAAAGACCTACAACAACTACAATTAATTTGACAATTTCAAAAGCAAGTTCTAAAAGTGCAATGATTAAGGATTTTGTAGAATTTTTCATTGTATTTAAGAGTGGTTTTATGATATAATATATTAGTAGATGGGAGGGTTTCCCCTCCCGTGGGTATTAGAATATGCTGTCTATAACCATTTTAATAACGGCTATGAGAGTGCTTAATTCTAACATGAGCTCAATAAGTGCTGCTATCACTTTTTTGAGCTCTTTTATTTTTTCTACTAATTTCTCCACCCTTTTTCCCTCCTTTCTTTTTATATTTTTTCATTTCATTCCCCCTTTCTGAATACTATTATACTATCAATAGTATAATTTGTCAATAGCAAAATAAAAAATTTTTTAAAAAATGTAAAAAATTTCATTTTTCGTATTCTTATTAGGTTTTATAATAATATGATATAATAGTATAAAAGACAAAAAAGGAGGAATTCTATGAAACAAAAATACAAAGAATATGCAGAACTAATAGGAATGGAGAATTTAACAATGTTATCTCATGTATTTGGAGGGAGTAATATTTATATTCCAAAAGAGAAAGAATTACAAAAAAGAGAAAAATATAAAAAGATATTAGAAGAATTTACAGGAGAGAATACAAAAGAATTAGCAGAAAAATATTGTATTTCTGAGAGAACAATATACAGAATGATAAAAAAATACAAAGAAAAAAAGTTTTGACAGTTTTTGAAGGACTTGTCACAAAAAATATGTTATAGTAAAAATAGAGAAAACGAAGGGAAGGAGGAGGCTGTAATATCGATAGAAAAAAATAGAAGTCATGGAAAAGTAGATAAACTGCCAGAAATGATAAGAAAAGAAGTAGAAAACAGACTTCTTGAGGGGCACACTTATGAAGAAATTGCAAAATATTTAAAAGAAATGGGACACAACATATCTAAAACAAGCATACACAGATATGGAAAACCTTTTTTACAAAAATTTGAAAGTGTGAGATTGGCAAAGGAATATGCACAACTGTTGGCAGAAGATAATACAGAAAGACCTACTACAGAATTACACGAAGCCAACAATGCACTTATCAGCCAAATGATTATGCAAGTATTGATAAATGAAAATATAAAACAAAAGGAAAAAATAGAAGCTGCACGCTCTATTGCGACACTGCAAAGGGCACAGGTGCAAAATGAAAGATTAAAACTCCATGCAAGAAAAGAAGCAGGAGCAGTACATACAGCGTTAAAAAGATTAAAACAACAGGTGTATGAGGAGATTGGAAAAAATCACCCTGAAGTAGCAAAAGAGATTATCAAAATAGCAGATGATATTGAAAAAGAAACGGATAAATGATTAGAGAAAGACTTTCAAAGTCTTATGTCAGTAACATTACTATGTCCAAAAATAATCCGACAAAAAAAGGAAATTTTTTTCATACATAGTATGAAAAACCGTTCATACTTTAACATTCGTATTTTTCCTGCGTTTGCTATGCAAACTGCTAGGTCAAAACACTCATAAGCGTTAAAGATATTCACTAATAAGGAAGTGATAAAATGTGGCAGGAGCGAGCGAAGGCTCTTTTTTTTATGGAGAAAAAAAGTATTAGAGAAATCAGCAAAATGCTATTCAAAAGCGAAAAAACAATACAAAATTATTTTAAAAAATTACCAGAATACAAACAAGAAAAAGAAAAAAGAAAAAAAACAAACAGACAAAAGAGAAAAGAGTATCAAAAGCAATGGGACAGAAAAAACAGGACAGAAAGATACACAAATATCAGCGGAGAAAGTCTAAAAAGAGAACATGATTTAGCAGCAATTATATTAAGCAGGGAGAAATACGCATGAGCTTTTTAGAAGAATTTAGGAGCATTTCTACAGGGGAAAAAACACAAAGAGAAGCAGAAATTGAAAAAGGCAAAAAAAGTTTTAGACAATACTGCAATATGATAAACAACGACTTTTTTAAAAAAGAGAGAGTATATCAAGATATTGTTTGTGACACATTACAAAAAATGTATGAAAGAAAAATGATAAATGAAAAAACGAAAAAGCCTTATGACATACTGATATTAAATTTACCTCCTGGTTTTGGAAAAAGTTATACAGCAAGTTTATTTGCAACGTGGGTATTAGGTAAAAACAACAAGAACCAAGTGATTACGGTCAGTTATGGGCAGGATTTAGCAATATCATTTTCCAAAACAGTAAGAAACACCATACAGCTAGAGGAATATCACGATTTTGTACCTGTTAGTTTTTTTCCTGAACTGAAAATTAAAGAAGGCGATGGTGCAGCGGATAAATGGGCGTTAAAAAATGCTTATATGAGTTATTTAGGCACTTCATTTACTGGAAAATTAACAGGTATGAGAGGAAATATTATTATCATAGATGAC
Source organism: uncultured Clostridia bacterium (assembly GCA_910586765.1). Lineage (GTDB taxonomy): Bacteria > Bacillota > Clostridia > Lachnospirales > Anaerotignaceae > Coprocola. The sequence continues at coordinate 26,777 of CAJUJJ010000033.1, read as the reverse complement.
CCTATTAAAAATGCAGAAGAAGCGATAAATGAAAAAGTAAAACAAGGACATTTTGATTTTTATAAAAATACATTGACATCAAGAATGTTGCCAAACAGTTTACAGATAATTATACAAACCAGATGGGCTACAGATGATTTAGCAGGAAAAATCATAACAGAATATAATAAAAGATGTTATGTATTGCAATTAGCAGCATTGGATAAAAATGATAAAAGTATATGCGAAAGTTTATATCCTACAGAAGATTTAATTCGAAAAAGAGAAACACTTGATGAACACATTTGGTTAGCAAACTATATGCAGCAGCCTATAGACATTAAAGGGGTATTGTATGGAAAATTTAAAACTTATGATGTAATAGATAGTGATTTGTTTGAAAGGCAGATTGCTTATATTGATACAGCAGATGAAGGAAAAGATTATTTGTGTGCCATAATAGGCGGTGTGATAGGAAGATATGGTTATATTACAGGAATATACTATACAGATAAAGCGATGGAAATAACAGAACCAGAAACTGCAAGGCTTTTATCATTATTACAAACAAGAGATTGCCTTATAGAAAGCAACAATGGAGGCAGAGGATTTGCTAGAAATGTAGAAAGAGAATTAAAAAAATTAAAGTGCAGAAAGTGCAACATTACATGGTTTCATCAAAGCAAAAATAAAAATACAAGAATACTTGTCAATGCAACAAATGTAATGGAACAAGTGATATTTCCGGAAGGTTGGGAGAAAAAATACAAGGAGTTTTACAAAGCAATTAGCAATTATCAGAGAAAAGGGAAAAATGCACATGATGATGCTCCTGATGCACTGACAGGATTTGTAGAAATGATAAATGGAGATGTCAAAGGTAGAATGAAACCAATAGCGAGCCCTATTAGGGCATTGAAGTTGTTTTAAAACTTTTCTTCATACTGGCATATGAAATAGGAGGGAAATGCTACGAAAATAAAAAACAAAATGTTAGAAAACTTTTTAGCAAAATTCAAAAAGAAAGACAACAAACAAAGTATCAGTTTTGTAGAAATCCCTGCACAATATGAAACAGAATTATTTCGCATTGCACAAGACAGATACCACGTTATAAAAGAAGTGAACCAATTATGTGGAGAAAATGGAGATATTCGTTTTCAAAGGGCAAATGCCTTGATAGGAGAAGATGCGACAAAAGGTGGTTTTTCTATTATTGTAAATGCTTCTACAAAAGACGCAAAGAGAAAACAAAAACAATTAAAACAAACAACAGAAATTTCTACAGAAAGTGAAAAAGTACAAAAAATAGTAGATGATTTTTTAGAGAGAACAAGATTACATATACTTTGTACAGAACACGCAAGGGCATTGTTGAGAGAGGGAGATTTATTTTTAAATGTAATAGTAGACAAAAAAAGTGGTTTGATTACAGAAATCAAAAGAGCACCTGCATTAACAATGAAAAGAAATGTGGATGAATATGGCAATTTTATAGACAACAAAAAAGCATTTTCTCAAATAGATACTTCACAAATATATCAAATGGCAGGAGAAAAAGCACCAAAAGAAAGCAGAAAAGATTTTGCACTTTATCAAATAAACCATATTCGATGGCTATGTGACGAAACCAAAATTTATGGCACAAGTCAATATGCAGTAGCAAGAAAGTGTTATAAAATGCTTTCAAAAATGGAAGAAGCATTAGCCTACAGAAGAATATATCGTTCTGTGAGTAAACGCTCTCACAAATTAGAAACAACAGATATTGCAGAAATAGAGGATTACAAAAGAGCAAATGCTATGGTAGATGAAAATGGTATTCCTACACAAAATGCACATATGCTAACAGACTATATTGGTAATGTAGAAGTAAGTGCATTACATGATGAAGCAAATCTTGACGAAATAAAAGATGTAGAAATGATAGAAAATATGTTATGGATAAATTTGTTAGTACCAAAGGCAATTATTACAGGGGGACAAGGTATTAACAGAGATGTATTAAAAGTGCAGTATCCTCACTATTTGCAGACATTAGAAAATATTACTGACAGGCTGGAATATGGAGATAACAGTATTTATTCTGGATATAGAGCGATAATAGATTTACAGCTTTTATTACAAGGAATTAACCCAGAAAATATTTACTATGACATTGTGTGGAGCAGAAAGACAGAAGAAAGTACCGCTGAAAGAGTAGAAAGCATACAAAATGCACTAGCAAAAGGCGGAGGAAAACAGCTTATCAGTCATGAAAAAGCAATACAGCTTGTGGCAGATGATTTTGATATAGAAGACCCTAGTGTAATGTATCAAAAAATATTAGAAGAAAATGGAATACAACAAAATAAAATAGAAAAAGAAAAGCAGAAACAACAAGAAATTCTACCAGAAAAAGAAATGCAACAACAAAAAGAAATAAAAAAAAAGAATATTATTTCTGAACAAGAAGCACTTACAGATGAACACGAAAAGGATTTTGAAGAAATAGAAAGACTTGCCAAAGAATTTTGCCAAAAATGGAAGTCTTTTTTTAGTGGAATTTGGGAAGAAGTCAAAGAAAGTACAGAGGAAAATATAGAAAATAACATCAAAAAAGCATGGCAGAAACAAGACAAGGATTTTTATATCCACTATATCAAAAAGGCCTATGATTTAGGAGAAAAAAGAGCACAAAATGTAGTGGAGCAAGTATTACAAGACGATATATTGCCACCAGAAAACGGCATTGGTATAGAAAAAGAGGACATACAAGAGGAATTATTAAACAATTCACTTTTAAGAGTTTCTAAAATGGAGCAAACAACCATAGAGGAAATACGAAAGATATTAGCAAAGGGATATGAGCAAGGAGAAAGCTGGAAAGAACAAAAAAAGAAAATAGAAAATAAAATTAAAAATCCTGTGAGAGCAGAAATGATAGCCATTACAGAACTAGGGCACGCCTACAATACGAGTACGAAAAACACCTATAAGGGAGCAGGAGCAAATAAAGTTGCTTGGCACGCTTCACTGGATTTAAAAACTTGTGATGGCTGTAGGGCTTTACATGGGCAAGTGTTTGATATTGACAAAGCACCAGATAATCCCCTGCATCCAAGATGTAGATGTACTTGGTTGCCTGTATTTTCAGAAAGAAAAAGCAGAAATTTTGACAATATACCAAAAACTATTGCTCAAAAAGATAATTCAAATTATAATAGAATTAGAACACAAGAGGAATTACAAAAAGCGGCTGAAAATATGAAAGTAGTAGCAGAACAATATTCTGTAAATCCTTCTAAATGGAGCGGTAAAATTATTGTGAATAATAAAGCATTTAAAAAAGGTACATTTGCTAAAAAAGAATGGAATTGCAATATTATAATAGTGGATTATGTAGATGATGGAATAATATTACATGAAATATTACATTCTTGTTCTTCTAGTCACTATGATAAAACAATTTTTGAAAATAATCAAATAATAGAAGAAGCATCTGTTGAATTTTTAAAACAGCAAATTTGTATAGAAAAAAATATAATATCTCGTAAGGGATATGAACCATTTACAACAATATTAAAAGCGATAAACAATAGATTTGGCTATGGTACTGATTTAGAGTTTGCACAAGAATTATTTAATGTGCCTTTTCCTGATAGGTATGAATGGTTAAAAAATAAAGTAGATAAAAGTTTAAAACAAGAAAACGTTTCTATTGAAGATTATATTGAAGTGATGGAATTTGTAAAGAATTTAGGAGGTAGTATAAAATAATGTCGAGAGCAGAAGATTTATTTAATCGTTGTTATTATATAAATGAATTGACCAATGAAGAAATATTAGAATTAGAAAAAGAGGTAGAAGATTTTTTTCAATCAGACGAGCCTGAAGAAGATAAAGAAAAACTTGGGGAACATATGGAAAATTTTGATATGATTTGTAGTGCAATACGAGAAGGTGGTTTAGAAAACAGAGTACCAATAAAGTCAACAGAACCAAAAAAAAGAATGACTTTTGAACTTGAGATACCAAAATTTTTATTAAAAAAATAAAAGAGAAATAATATTTTGACCTGAACAAGTCATTAAACGGTTCTTTTTTTGTACAAAAATTTAAAAGTGTTTTAAAAGGCATTTAAAAGCGTTTTAAGACGCTTTTTTCATTAGACATAAAAAGTATCAGTGAAAAAAAGTTAAACGAATAGAAAAAAAGTTAAACGGGTTTTAAACGTGGTCTGAATATAAAGGAGTAACGAAAATGGAAAAAGAAGCTGATTTTTATATAGAAAAGGCGGAGGCAATATTAGATGCACAAGGGGAAAAAAGCGGCTGGTACAAGCAAATAGTAGCTAGAGTAGATTTTTTAAATGGAAATAACAGAGTATACCCAAAACAAGTATATCAAGATGCACTGGAAAAACTGAAAGAAGAAGGATTTCCCTATGCAGGAGAACACCCCCACCCTAAGCCCTACAGAGGAACAGACGGCAATATTTATTTTACGACTTCTATTCCTCACAGTGCTGTGAAATTTAGAGATGCTTATATTGATGAACAAAACAATGTATGGGCAGAATATATGCCTCTTGATACCGAAATGGGAAGGCAAGTCAAAACATTTTTAGATAATGGTTTGCCTATAGGATTTTCAAACAGAATGAGGGGAAGTTCTAAAAGAGAAAAAAGAAATGGAAAAACAGTGCAGATAGCAAAAAAATTAAAATTGTATACTTGGGACGTGGTGCTAAATCCAGCAGAAAAAAGTGCTTTACAGTTGCCCATTGTATTAGATGATATAGAGGAGGAAAATATGAATTTTTTTGATATGAATTTGAAGGAACTAGAAAAATGGAAAGAGCAAAACAAAGAAGCAGAAGAAAGCGAAATAATGCTTTGTGACAGTGTGATAGCACTCAAAAAGCAAACAGAAGAAGCAAAAAAACAAATGCAGGCAATTACAGATGAAATGGAAGCAAAAAAACAAAAAGAACAAGCACAACAATATCTTTTTGATGAAGTGGAAAAACTAAATTATACCAAAAATGTAAAAGAGGCAATATTGAAAAAAGGGGAACACATTGATAACAAAGAAAATGCCACTAATTTTTTGAAAAGAGAAAAGGCATTTATAGATGAATTAGAAATTGGCAAAAAATTGAATGAATTGGGCATAACAAAAGAAGAAGGAAAAACAAAAGCGATAGTAACAGAAGGAAAAGAATATTCCATATTAGATGGCATTATGGAAGAAATGGACAAAGAGTTGCAGAAAAAAGACAACAGCTTTTTTGTAGATAAAGCACTTAGAAAAGCAAACAATGCTATTGTAGATAGTGTATTAAAAAGTATGGAAAGGAAAAAAGATAAGAATACTAAGGCATTTTTAGATGCACTGGAAAAAGAAAAAAGTGTATATTTAGATGAAACTGCACCAGCTATTGCTTCTACAGGGGAATTTGCACAGTCAGCAAATATTTCACTTGCGATATTAAAACAAGCATGGCAGGATATACAATTTTTGCAGTTGTGTATGGTAGAAGGATTTAGTGGAAGTACATACAAAATGCCTGTAGAGTTTCAGAGCCACGATTTATACAGTGAAGAGGATTTTGCTATAGGAGAATTAGACAGTATTCCAACGGAAAATATACAAACATTTTTATTGGAATTTGGGGCACAATGGCTCAAAAAAGGCTTTATTGTAACAAAAGAAGCACAGAAGGAATTGTTAAGCGGCCCTATGAGATATGATGTGATAGCAGCAAATGCAGCAAGTATTGCAAACAGATTTCAAAGGGTAATTGATAGAATGATTTCTACAGAAATGTTAGCAAGGGCAGACGAATATGGAGCAAAAGAAGTGGTAAAAGAAGCAGTTGCAGCAAGTGAAGTGGAGGAATTGACAGAAGGAGTAAATATACCAGAAGGTAGCAATGCAAAATGGAAAGTTAATTTATTGTGTGGAAATGCTTCTCCTCTTAGTGCGGTATGTGTTGCTCCTATTGTAAGACCTAGAAAAACAGTATGGTTAGACCAATATGGAAGAAAACAAGAAGATTTTATTAATGGTATTACTGTAGAAAATAGCAGCGGAAAAACATTAACAGAAGGTATTTTTATACGTTCTAAAGGTTTTATTGCAGACAAACAAGGCAAAGAAGCAGATTATGCTGTTGATTTTGAAAACAGTTGTATCTACTTTAAAAAAGAGGCAATGAGTAAAACGGCATTGCCTAAAATAAGCTACAGCTATGCGACGAATATTGTGTATTTTAATTTAGCAATACCAAAAGCATTAGAAAACTATCCAGCAAGATATTACAACAGTCTATTAGAATTGATAGATACACAAAAGGCTTATATGGGAAGTGCTCCAAGATATGTTACACCAGATTTTTGTATAGGAAGTTTAAATGCTATGACAATGCTGAAACAAGCAGAATTGTTTTATCAAAAGGCTTCTCCAAATGGTACAAGTTTAGGCGGCGAAGGCTATTTTGCTAAAAGAAATGGTATTGATTTAGGAGAGCATAATATACCGTGGGCAGCTGGTGACAGCAGAATATTGTTGGGCAAAAAAAATGCGGTTAGAGTGGGTATGGGAAGCCCTTATGAATTGGAAGGACCTCACCCTCATATTGCAAAAGATGGACAGTATACTTCTGCAAAAATGTATTTTGCAACACAGCAAATTGCTATTAATACGCCTTTAGTGATTGACGAAAACAAAAAGCAATATCACCCACCATTTAGAACAATAAAATTCTACAATAAAGAACATTGAAATAGTGAAATTAAAAAAGGAGTAATAAACGTGAAAATTGCAAAAGGATATGAAAAAGATGCTATCACAGGACAAATAATATATCCTTGTGAGATGTATCAAACACCAACAGAAATAGAAGAAAATACAGAACAAAACAAAGAACAGCAAAAAGAAGAAAATTGAGACAGGAAATGATAATGAAAAATTTTATAAAAGAGTTTAGGCAATACAGCAAAGATAATGAAAAGCCTTATTTTTTTACAGAAAAAGAAATACAAAACAGTGTCAACACTGCTTTAAAATTTTATTCCAGAAAAAAGCCTATTATAAAGCAATGTGATATAGATATTGTGGAAGGGCAAAAATTATATGCCCTTCCTGAAGATTATCAAACCTGGTATAAGGGACTAGAAAAGTATGCTATTGTAGGAAATTGCATTGTTTTGAAAACTGGTTATTATGGAACAATTTCATTTTTGTACTATGCAGACAGAAAAATAACAGAAATACCAGAAAGTGAATTATATTTATTTTATAGTTTTTGTTATGGTGATTTGTTGGAGAAAAAAGCATTAGAAATGACAGAACAAGGCATTACAGATGGTAATTTAAAAACAATGAAATTAGGGCGAGGATTGGAATTGACATTTGAAGATGGAAAAAATGGGAAAGAAATGATACTTGATATGGCAAAGGACAAAAAACAGCTATTTTTTGATAGTATAAGGGGCAATATTGTGGGGAGTTGGTGCTGATGCAGGTAGATATAGCAAAGGTAGTATTAAAAAAGCTACAAACATTTCAGAAAATGGGTTGTGAAATAGAAATTACATTATTACAGAAAACAGGAGATACAGAACAGCTTGGTATTTGCGACATAGGAGAAAATGACAATGTAACAGAAAGTACAATAAAAATAATTCCTATGACATTGGCTTCTGAAAAAGGAGCAGCAGGAGAAATTGCGAATAATATGGAGTTAGGAAATAATGCAGAAAAATATTTTGAATTTGCAGAAATAAGTCAATCACTTTTGACTACGTCAAAAGCCAGCACTCCGTGCTGTCCGGCTGTCTTGCCGGTGAGAGGACAACAAAGCAATATTCGTACAGGTGACAGAGTAGTATATCAAAAAGAAGAATATATTGTGTTTGAAATATTGCCTATTGTTATGGGAGAAACATTACTTTGCAGACAATACAAGGCAAAAAAAATATTATAAACATTGAAGTAATTCACTAAGGAACTACTTACTAAGGAGGTTTTTGTAGTGAGTGATTTTGAAAAGCTGATAAAAACAATCATAAGCATAGAAGAAGTGATACAGCAAGGTGCTCAAAATGGTTTAAAACAGGCAGGAATAAGAGTAATGGGTACTGCAAAGGTAAAACTAGGTACCTATCAACCAAGTGTAGGAGAATATCCAGCATGGCAAACATTAAAACCACAAACTGTAAAAAGAAAATATTTATCAGAAAAGGGAAATGTAAAAAAATCTGGAAAAGAATATTTAAAAAAATACGGCAGTTTTGAACCAAGCAGTACAGCAGATGACAGCCCTTTAGTTGATACAGGAGCATTAAGACAAGCCATTACAATAGATAAAAGCCAAATAACACAAGGCAATGTATATATTGGTGTAGCAAAAGGAAAAAATGGAGAAAAAAAACAAAACAAAAAAAGAAAAAATAAAAAACCAAGTGATATTGCGACATATGGTGCAGCACAAGAGTATGGTTCAGCAAGAAAAAATATACCACCAAGACCGTATTTAAGACCTTCTGTAGTAGAAAACAAAGAAGAAATTGCAGAAGATATTAAAAACGGTATTGCGGAAAATATGGCAAACTTTGGTCAAGGGGGATTTTGATGGAAAAGATAAGAGACCCTCTTGTACTGGTATATGAAACACTGAAAAAAGCAATTAAAACAGTACATGGACAAGATTTTTTAGTATTTGATGATTTCCCTACCGCGGACAGCTACAGAAAACAAAATAAAAATGCAGCGAATATTTCTTTTGTATCAGCAAGTTCTGAAAAGGGATTGATGAGGGAATTTGTACCACATAAAGTAATAAAAAACGATAACAACAATCAATTTACAATAGCAACAGAAACATTAAGAATAGAATATGTCATACAGATTAGTTTTTTTGCGAATAAAAAAGGCATTGCACAAATGTTATCTACAAAGTTTATAAATTACTTGGAAAGAGAAAATACATTGAAATTAGAAGGGGACAAATGGCTAGAGAATATGGATATATTTTTAATGTATCCTCCTGCACCGCCAGAAGGTGACACAGATTTATGGCAGGTCAATCAAACATGGCAATGCAGTGCAAAACTATTAACAGAAGAAATTGTTGACAAAACGGAACAAATGAATTTTACAGGAAAAATAAAAAATATTTAAAATGTGTTTAAAAGGCATTTAAAAATGTTTTAAAAGTATTTTAAAGGAGGTTTACAAATGCCAATATTAAGAGGATTTACGGGGGACATTAGAACAATGCCTCCTGATATTTATGTAAATGAAATGCCAGTACCACAATCAAATGATATTACTATGCCTGACTTTGTATTAGGATTTGTAGGAGAATTTGACAGAGGACCAATCAATGAATACATTTATTGTGGTGAAACGCCTACAAAAAGAATGACGGAAATATTGCGTCCCGTATTGGGAGAAATGAGCGACAAAGGCTGTAAAGGAAATCAGCTTTTAACACATTTACATATGGCAAGGGCAAAAAAAGCAGTATTTGTAAGGATATTGGGGGTAGGATATGCTACAGCAAGTTTGACATTAACAGACAGTCAGCAAACACCAGTACCTACATTGAAAGTCAGTGCAAAATATCCAGGAGAATATGCCAATATATTTACAGCAGAAGTCATTGCAGAAAAGGAAGAAACATTTACATTGAAATTATATTCTGATTTAGATGGATATGAAACATACAAAGGGCTGACAATGGACGAACAAAGTGAAAATTATGCTGTAAAAGTAGTCAATGAAAAAAGTTATCATTTTGTGTTGAAGGATTTAGAAAGTACAGCAGAAACAGCACAAGAAAAAAAGCCTTCTGTGATAGAACAGACACAACTTTCTGGAGGTTCTAATGGTGCAGCAGTAACAGCAACAGAATATATTGGTACATTTGACAGTGGTACAGGAGAAAGAACAGGATTGAAGTTGCTGGAATTAGCAGGAAAGCAAGTAACAGATATTAGTTATATTGGTTTTAGCAATGAAGTAGCAGACAAAGCATTGTATGCTTTTGGAGAAAAATATAACAATATGACATACTGTGGCACAAATAAACTAAAATTTGGGCAGACAGGAGAAGAAGCCATAGCATATAGAAAAACATATGATACTGATTTTTGTCAAATAGTAATAGGAAATTATAAAGCAAATACTGGTGCTGAAATTAGTGGAGCGTGTTTGTCTGCAATCGTACATGCTACAGGAAATGTAGAAAATAGTGGGCTTGCTGTAGAATGTACATGGATAAGCGGAAGTGATGAACTATTTGATTTCGACCAATTAGGATTATTATATCAAAATCAAATTGCTTGTTTTACATTAAAGCCTTCTGAAACAGGACAAGGCAATTTGGGTTGGAGAATGGGAAATGATTATACACTAGCAATAAAAGATGTTTCTGGAGAAATTATAACAGATAATGAAAATAGAAAAGTCAATAAAAGAAGGTTGAATAGCTGGATAGAAAATACATTGTTTTTTGTGGCTGCAAAGTGGCAGGGAAAAGCAATGACAACAAAAATGAAAAGAGATGCAGAAGTTAGAATTAGGACATTTTTTGACCAGTTAAAGCAACCAGTGAATGAATTAGATAGTGCTAAAATAGAGGATTATAGCATTACATTTGATGAAAGTGCAAACAATATTGATGTATTTTTACAAAACATTAATGTAAAACACTTTAATACCGCAGAGTGGGTACTTTTGAATTTTGCAGGAGGAACAAATGCCGAAGTGTAATATTTTAAAAAAGGAGGGAAAAAAGATATGGCTGAAGATGGATTATTGGGAAAAAAGCTACAAATTGTTATAACTGACGCAAATGGTACTGTTTTGGAAAAAATGCCCGAAATGCTAAAATGGAGTGTAGAAGAAATTACAGAAGAAGATAAAAAATATCCTTTGAATGAAGAAGACGAATGGAGAACAGTGCATCAACAGGGATTTAAAGGAAGTATTGAAGGGCAAGAAATCAATGAAGCATATGACAAAATAGTAGATATGAAAATTGAGCATCAAAGAAAAACAGGAGGAACGCTCAAATTTATTATATTTACTACGAAAACATACAAAGACGGTACCATACAAAAATATAAATACCCGAGTGTTACATTTGATGGATATAGTCAAACAGCAGATGGTAACAACAAACCTATGACAAATAAAATAAATTGGCAAAGCATTAACAGAGAAAGAATATAGTAAGACCTTAGGGGCGTTGCCCCTAAACCCCTACTTCTTTCTTGAAAGAAAGAAGCAAAGAACTTTTAAGCAAAAACTAGCGTTTTTGCAAAACAAAAAAGAAAATTTTCGGCTAAAATGACAAAGTATAGTAAGAATTACTTAAAATAAAAAAATAAAAATTTTGGTGTATTAAAAAAAGGAGAAGAAGAAATATGAGTATTGAAAAAAATGTAGTTGTGGAAAATGAAGTAATAGAGGCGGAAATCGTCAATCCAAATGAGATGATATTATCTACAGGGAAAAAGGTAACAAAAAGAGAAAGACGAGGACAACATCATATTGTAGAAAGTAGGTTGCTTTCTGCCTGTTCTATCAAAGGAGATGGAACAGGTGTAACGGTAGGAGATTTGATATTAGCAAGCGATATTAAAGCAGCAGTGGCAATAGGAGAAATTGATGGTGTAAAACACAAAATTCCCGCTTCTTTGTCAGAAGTATATGAACTTGCAGGAGAATTTACATATGAAGAATGGGAAGAATTAAAAATAGAATTGCAGAAAGATAAAAAAGAAATTGAGGAAAAGGCAAAAAACTTGCAAGCCAGCACTGGTTTAGGCAGCGAATTAATGTAGCATATTGTTCTGGTGCAGGGATTAGTTATACGGAAACGCTTGCTATGATGGACGAGGAAGTATTAGCAGCTATTTTGGTTATCAATGAAATAGAAGAAAAACAAAGAGAACAGACAGACTAAGTCGAAAACAAGTTTTCGACTTGCTAAAACATAGGAATAAACAGCTTGTTCCATCGGCTTAACAGCCTTGAAACTCGCTGTTTTCCTCAGGTGGGCAAAGCCCTCCTTGCGGATTAAAATGGGGAGTTGCACTCCACAAACCCCTTGCTTTTTACGGCAAAGAGAGGTTTTTTGACAAACTGAAGCGTCTATATGACGCTTTTTTTAGTGGGAAAAATGAAATAAAGAAGGGAGGGAGAAAATAATGAGTACATTTATGGATTTTGCCATAGGATTATCACTTGTAAATGGTATTAGTGGACAAATAAGTCAGATTGTAGGAGATTTTAGACGTTTAGATGGCGTAACAGATGAAGTGATGAAACAGCTTTCTGAATTTAAAAATATCAGTATTACAGGTGGTTTATTGGCTGGTGCAGGTGTAAAAGGATTGCAGGCAACAGTAGATGTGTTAGAAGATTGTGTTGACAAAGCAGCAACATTACAAAGTACCTCCCTTGATTTAAAAATTAGTATGTTTGGTGCTGATTTATTAGAACAATCTAAGCTGCCAGAAATTGAAGAAAAAATGGCTGAAATTGAAGATAAGGCAATGGAAATTTCATTGAATACAACGTTTAATCAGAATGAGATTGAGCAAAGTATGTTAGCATTATCTAGAGCTGGTATGTCTGTAGAAGATATACTTAGTTTTGGTGCAGAAGCAAATGCGAATTTTGCACAAATTAAAGGAGTTAGTGCATTAGATACCGCAGAAGCAACATCAGGATTTTCAGCAGGATTTGGATTTGAAGGAAAACAAATAGCAGATAGTTTTGATTTGATTACAAAATATGCACACGCAACAAGGTCTGATGCTTTGGATATACAGCAAAATATAGGAAATATGTCAGGTACGGCTATGGCTGTATGGAAAGGTAGAAACAACATGGAAATTACAGAAGACTCCTTGCGATTAGTAACTGCAACAAATTATGTAACACAAGATGCAAGAACAGCTACAACTTATGTAAGAAATTTTTTGGACGCATTGTCGAGTACACACTTTACAAGTACACAAGAGGGAATGATGACAGATGCAGGTTGGCTTACAGAAGATGGGAAAAATATATTTGTTGAAGAAGCTACAGGAGCACTAAAAAGTGTAGCAGAAATGGAGGAAATACTGGAAAAGACAGCAAAAGAAATGCGTCCTGACGAATTTAATACATTGGTATCTACTGTAATGGGAAAACAGGGAGCAAAGACGGCATTGGCTTTAGCTGAAGTAAATGAAAGTAAAGACACATTAAATATAAAAGCTAGAGCAGATACAAAGTTAGGTGTTTCGGAACAAGTAGCAGCACAGATGGAAACAGCTTCTGCACAAATGGGAATATTAAACGAAGCAATAGATACTTTAAAGGCAACAGTAGGTAAACCATTTTTAGAGCCTATTGCAAAAATATTACAAGTAGTAAATCCTCAATTAGCAGAAATGGCAAAATATTTAAAACAGCATCCTGAAATAGTAAAATTTGTAGCAGCTATTGCAGCAGGGGCTTCTGCATTTTTGGTGTTGTCGGGCGGTATTATGATGGCAATAGGATTGGTAGGCAGCTTTAAATTGATATGGGCAAAAGCAGGAGCACAAATCATAGCACATTTTGTACCGATATTGTCAACGCTAGGAATGGTAACAGCAGCAATAGCAGTCATAGCAGGTCTTGCATTTGTGGTATATAGAAATTGGAATACGTTAAAACCGCATTTTGCTAGTATTTGGGAAAATTTAAAACAAATACTAAGTATAGCAAGACAGAATTTCGGTGATTTTGCAGCAACAGCGAGCAATACTATAGGCAAAGTATTAGGGATTATGGAAAAAGGTGCAATGCTTACATTAGGCGTTATACTTCCTATTGTAAATGGTGCATTATCTTTTTTAGTTGATATTTTAAATTATAATGTAGTAGGAGCATTTCAAAATGCTTGGGCAAATATGAGCCCTCTTGCAAGACTGTTAACAACAATATTTGCACCTTCTATTGCATTGGTTACTGGAACACTGATTATTATGGGAGCAACAGCAATAGTATCAGCAGCACAAACAATGTTTTTTGCTGTAGCTGGAAAAGTTGCAGCAGTTGCTATGGGAATATACAGAGGCATTGTTGCAGCAGCAACAGCAATACAAACCATTTGGAATATCGCTATGACAGGTGGTGTTGCTGTAACAGTAGCACAAAAATTAGCGATTGCAGCATTATATCCTATTATTATGATAGTAAAAGCAGCACAAGCTGTTTGGACAGGAGTACAATGGGCTTTAAATATTGCTATGAACGCAAATCCTATAGGACTTGTAATTATAGCGATTGCTGGGTTAATTGCAGTGGTAGCACTTGTGGTAACACATTTTAAACAACTGACAGAATGGGTACAAAAAGGTTGGGACAAGTTAAAGAATTTTTTAGGATTCAAAAACGAACACAAAGACGAATTAGAAGCACCTATTCAAGTGGGAGTAGAGCAAACAGAACAAATAAACAAAGTGACAAATATTAGTACTATAGCAGATACTTCAGCAATGAATGATATTACAAAATATGGTGTTGATACGAGTGGCATAATCAATCCTGAAATTACTGTCAGTCCTAGTTACCAAATGGATTACAGCAATACAGAAGAAATAGAACAAATACTGAAAAATACAGGTATAGAAGGCATAGAACTCAATCCAGAAATGCTTATCAATCCTAACTATGAAACAGATTTAAGCGGTATGGAAAATGTAAAGGAGCAATTAAAGGGAATAGAAGGGACATTTGATTTTCAAAATATGAATTGTGCTATGCCAGATATGACGGGAAATTTAGAAGAAATGACAAATGTAATGCAGATGGGTGGAACAGAGGCAGGAAATGCTTTTGCTAATGCACTGCAAGGTACAAGCGGAACTGTACAGGCAGCGGTACAAAGCATTAATAATATTATTCAAAATACACTTATCAAAAAAGAAGATATGTTTTTATGGGGCGGTAATTTAATGCAAAGTTTTATCAATGGTATGAATAGTCAAAAAGGTGCATTGATGATGGCAGCATCTTCTCTTGCTACAGTGATTGGAGATTATTTGAAAGTACAGTCCCCTAGCAGAAAGGGAGAATTAAAAACAAACCATTTGTGGGGAGGAAATTTGATACAAAGTTTTGCAGATGGTATGAAAGGCAAAAAGGGAATATTAAAAGATACCACAGCGTTTCTTGCTACACAAACAGGAGCATTAAATGGTATTGAAATAGAAAATTGGAGAAAAAAAGACGAGAAATTTTTTATTAAAAATAGAGCAGAAAAAACAGAAGAAAACCAAAAAGAACAAAGACCGATTTATATTGTGATACAGGGGGCAGAAAAAAGAGAAAATGAAATCGCAAAAGAAGTGGCAAGGGAATTGGATAAAAGAGGATATGGTAAAAAGAAAAGAGAAAAAAGCCCATCGCTTACGATGAGCCCTTACGGATTTATGGGAGGATATTAATTATTTCACATGGAGTTGTGTTTTTAAAGCATCTTGCAATACTTGAGAAAAATTGATGTTGTGTTCTAATGCTAAAGCATTTAACCAAGCTGGTAATGTAACAGTACGACTAACAGAGCGGTTTATTTGTGCCATACGAATAGAAGGCATATAAACATCAACAAGTACAGCTTTTTCATTATCTTGCAATTTTATTTGTGATAAAGAAGTTGGAGAAGGAATTTCTTCGTTATCTTCTTCTAAACCATTTAGTACACAGCCTAAAAGTTCTCTTGCAGATAAAAAAGCATCATCATCATTTATACCACTTGTAGCACAATTTAAGTCTGGAAAAACAACAGCAATTTCTTGTTCTGGTTCATAAGTAAAAACAGCAGGATAAAAATAACGTTCTGTTTTTTTCATAATATATAACCTCCTAATTAGTGAGTACGAACAGTTTTTCATATAAAATATGAAAAAATTACATTGTTAGTGAGTAACTTTGATGTTTATAAGTGTTTTGAGTTTATAAGTGTCAGAAGGGGTTAGGGCTTAACGAAATGTTAGCCCTGATTGTTTTTCAATGGTATCAAGTGTTTTTCTAGGTATGTCTTTATCTGGGTGTTTTACTGTAGTACGCCCTTTTTTTGTTGGGTGCTTAAACTGATGATGACTTCCAGTTACATTGACTTCATACCAACCATCAGCTTTTAATAACTTGATGACTTCTCTTGATGAATAACTTTTCATTATTTTACCTCCTGACAATACTATTATAACACATATTTTTATATGTGTCAATAAGTATAACACATATAAAAATATGTGTTTAAAATAGAAAAGGAGGGATTTTTTTGCAGATAATGCTTGGTAATATGGTGCTTCGGACAACGGAAAAACCAGACAGTGTACAGCATGGCGGTGGGCAAATGCTTGCAATCAATACATTTCCTGGTGGAAATGTCAGTATACAAAATTTTGGTTCTACTTATAGAGAAATTAGCTGGGAAGGCTGGTTTGAAGGTACTGACGCTATGGAAAGAATGGTTCAAATAGGAAATATGCGTCAAAAAGGAGAACCTATTGACTTTGTAACAGAAGCATACACACAAAAAGTTGTGATACAGGAATTTCAGCCAGAACACAGAACAAATTTCTTTATACCATTTTCTATTACATTGCAAAGAGTGGTGCAGATAACAAAACCAACACCAAAAGAAGCTGTTGATAAAACGGCAGAAGATATTAAAACAGAAGAAGAAAAAAACAAACAACAGAATACAGAAAGTAAAAGTTATACTGTAAAAGCAGGAGATACGCTTTCTAAAATAGCAAAAAATCAATATGGTAATGCAAATGATTGGGACAAAATATATCAAGCAAACAAAGATAAAATAGCAAGTCCTCATAAAATACAAATAGGACAGGAGTTGATATTGCCATGAGTGAGGAACTGAAAAAATATGAGTTGCTACCCTCCCCTATTATGGTAAATGGCTGTACTGCTTATAAAATAAAGGCATTGCAAAGTTTTGGAAATGTGGCAAAAGGACAAAAAGGAGGAGCAGTAAGCAGTGAAGGGAATTTGTCGCATTTGGGCTGCTGCTGGATATATGATAATGGTGCAGCGGTAGGAAATGCAAAAGTATATGGCAATGCAAAAGTGTATGATAATGCGGTAGTAGCAGAAAATGCAGAAGTTTATGATTGTGCTAAAATAGGAGGAAATGCGGTAGTAAAAGGAAATGCTCAAATTTATGATTGTGCTAGAGTGTTGGAAAATGCTGTTGTAGATGGTAATACAAAAATAAGAGGATTGATGAGAGTTTATGGAGATAGTAAAGTAAATGAAGAAAACTGGGAATAAAAAAAGGGGCAATAATGCCCCCGAAAATTTATAATTGACTATTTAAAAAATCAATTCTTTGCTGTATCAGTTGCTGCAATTCTTGTAAATCTTCTGATGTAGCATGATTTTTGATAAAACTCCTTGCAGCAGAACGACTATGCAAATATTTTGCTTTTTCTTTATTTTTTTGCTGCCATCTTTTGTTTGCTTCTGTTTGTGGATTTGTTTGTTTTGTTTCTGTTTGCACTACAATCAACTCCTTTTGTAAATGACTATTTAGACAATATAAGATATAAACCATAAAGAACAACAATTAATTGAGCAACTTCAAAAGCAAGTTTTAAAAGTGCAATGATAAGATTTTTTATACTTTTTGTCATTGTATTTAGGGTAGATATGTGGTATAGTATATTAGTAGGTGGGAGGGTTTCCCCTCCCTTGAATACTAGAATATACTTTCTATAACCATTTTTATAACGGCTATGAGAGTACTAACTTCTAACATGAGCTCAATAAGTGCTGATACCACTTTTCTGAGCTCTTTTATTTTGCCTACTAATTTATCCACCCTTTTTGCCTCCTTTCTTTTTTTAGTGTTTTTGTTGTTTCTTTGACCTCCTTTCTGATATTATTATACTAGGAATAGTATATATTGTCAATAGAAAAATGTAAAAATTTTTAAAAAAATAAAAAATATGGTAAAAATTCAGTGAAAATTAGGGGAAGATGTAAAAATGTTTCAAGGAATGAACAAAGGTAATTTTAGAGCTTTTGGAAAGCCTATTGTGAATATTACTATAAATGATAAAAAAATAGAGGATTGGATTTCATTCCAAGTAAACTGGAATGGTTTGGGAGAAGTTGACGATTTTGAAGTAGAGTTTCAATGGGATATCAGCGACAAACCAAGACACGAATTTTTTTATAGTGGTTCAAAACAATCTTCTGTAGTGGTAAAAGGAAAAGTAGTTGTAAAAATAGAAGCTGGTTTTGAGGGAGAAGAAATTGTTCCGCTGATAGAGGGGGAAATGGATTATCCGGAATGGGACTTTTCAGATGGAGAAACAGTAAAAATAATAGGCAGAAGTTATGCTGCAAAACCTTATGATTTTGTAGAAACAGTGAAATATCAAAATATGACAGCAACAGAAGCATTTCAAAAAATATGTAAAACACACGGCTTAACACCTGTAGTACCCATTGCTACAAGCGATATGATAGGAGAATATGTCAATGATGACCATACAAGTGTTGCAGAAGAAATGAGCCACTGGGATTATGTGCTATATTTGGCAGAACAAGAGGGATTTGTAAGCAGAATAAAAGGAAAAGAATGGTATTTTGCACCGCTTTCTATGCTGGAGGATTATAAAAAAGAGCCTCTGGCTTTTTCTTATGGGCATAATGTTAGAAAATTGAAAATGAAAAAAGCACCAAATGAAGCAAGAAATTTTGTTGTAGAAGTGATTTCGTGGCAGCCTGGAGAAAAAAAGAAAAAAGGAAATCGCATTGTAGAAAAGGCAGTGATAGGGAATGAAGAAGGCGACAATGTTTATACCATTAGAAGAAATATTCCTAATATTACAAGAGCACAGGCACAAAAACATTTGAAAAATATATGCAGTGAATTGACAAAACAACAGTTTAGCGGAAGTTTTGAAACAGATTTTTTTCAAGAGTTGACAAATGATAGAAGAATTGTGTTGTATGGTGTGGGTATGGAATTAAGCCAAATATATCATGTGGAGAGTGTGACAATTAGCGGTGATAAAGAGAGTGGTTTAGAATGTAGTGTAAAATTTACAAATACAATAGAACAATGAAAAAAATATAGCAAAGGTATGATATAGTATGAATAAAACAGATTATACAGAAACAGTAAAATTGATACAAAAAATGGCTGGAACAAGTGCCTTTGTATATGGTGTAGTGACAGCTTTTAAAGGAGAAAACAGAACCATAAAAGCAGAAATACAGCCAAGTGGTATTGAAACAGGCTGGTGCAGATGCTTGCAGGGAGCATTTGCTGATAAAGTAGGAATGGAGGTATTACTTGGAAGAATTGCAGAAGGAAAAACACAGAGATATGTTGTTTTAGGAATATTGGAATAAAGACCTTGAGGCTTTGCCTCAAACTCCACTTCTTTCTTAAAAGAAAGAAGCAAAGAACTTTTAAAGCGAAACTATCGTTTCGCTAAAATAAAGAAAAAAGATTAACTTTATAACATTGAAAAATTCATTTTAAAAAAGTGTTAAAGAAGGGATGATATTGCAGGATATATTGGTAGTAAATGGAGAAGTGATTTGGCAGGGAGATGATATTTTTGTTACAGAAGGAGAAGATGCGATTGACCAGCAGGCATATTTGAGAGCGACTTGCGATTTAGGAGAAAGTATATTTTATGATGGGTATGGTTCAAAATTGTTTGAATATTTGGGAAAACCAGATACCCAAACAAACAAGGCATTGATAGAAGCAGAATGTATGGAAGTGCTGAAAAAAACAGAAGGTATTTCAAATATAGAAAGTGTTGCTTTTGAATGGGTGGAAATTGATGGAGAAAAAAAGCCTAGTTTGAAAGCAAAATATTGTTATGAAAATACAAACAAAAAAGTAGAAACTGTTTTTAAATTTGCTGTATAGGGGGGATTGTTATGTTTCCGACAAAAGAAGAATTAACAGAAATATTAGTCAAAAATATTATGGGGGAAGGAAAAACATTTTCTGATTTGCAGGAAAGCTGGTTTACAAAGCATTTGATAATTGCATTGAGAGAAACGATGTGGGTACTTTTGTTGCTGATAAAAACAGTGTATGAAAATTTAACTGTAATTAGAGCAAGTGGGCAAAATTTAGATGATAAAGGCTATGATTTTGGAGTAGACAGAAAAGGAGCAGTAAAAGCAATACATAGTATTACGTTGCATAAAGCAACACCTGTAACAGTTGACACATTTGTACCAGATGGATTTTTATTGACAACAACAGCAGTAGGTAATAAACCTCCTATCAAATTTGAAGTGATTGCAGGACAGCAAAAATGTATTAAAAAAGGAGAAAAGCTTGTTTCAGATGTTTTGGTAGAATGTACAGAATATGGTGAAATAGGAAATGTAGCAGATAATGCAATCAATTTAATTGCACAAGCGGGATTTGATAGTGTAAGTAATTCTCATGTGTATTTAAAAGGAGTGGAAGTAGAAAAAGATGATAGTTATAGACAAAGAATATTGGAAAGAAAAAGAAGACCAGCAAGGGCTGGTGTGCCGGCAGATTGGGAAAGATGGGCATTGGAAGTAAAAGGCGTTACAAAGGCAAAATGTTTTAGATGTGCAAGAGGGGCAGGAACAGCAGATGTTGTAATATGGGGAAATCATGGAGAAATACCAGAACAGGGATTGATAGAAGAATGTCAGAATTATTTGGAGAAAAATTATGTGCCTGCTGATTTATATAATGGAGGAATATTGGTTGTTGCACCAGAATTGGTTAGAGTGAATATTGCAATACAAAAAGCGGTACTAAAAAAAGGATACACAGTAGAAATGGCAAAAGAAATATTACAAAAGGCATTTTTAGAATATTTTAAAAGCGAAAAAACACTTGAAATGGTTTCTGTAGTAGATTGCATTGTGTGCATCAGAACGGCTTACGATGAAAAAGATACGGAAAAAACAGCTATTGTAGAAGACTTTGTATTAGCAAGTCCTTGCGAAAATATTATATTAAATGCAAAACAGTCCCCAGTAATAGGAAATTTGGAAGTGATAGAATATGAATGATTTTTTGGAATTTTTATATGCTCATATACCACATAGATGGCTGGATAAAAAGGCAAAAGGTACCAAAAAATTGTTTGAAGGATTGGCAAAAAATATAAACTATATTTATGACTTTGTAACAATGATTGATAGAAATAATCATACAAGACAAGCAGAAGAAATATTGACAGATTTGGAAAATGAATATGGTATTACGGTGAATCCTTCTTATGATTTGGAATTTAGGAGAGAAAGAATACTTGCTAAAATTCGTATGCAGGATAGCCCTATTACAGAAAGACAACTTGTTTCTATATTGGAAATGATGGGATTTTATGATATAGAAATAGTGCCAGATATTGGAAAATTTCAAATGGATATTCAAATGCAAATGCCACAAGAATGTGGATATAAAGCGGAAGAAATACAAAAAATGCTTCATGAAAATTTGAGAGCACATATCGGAATAGGAACAATATATGTTTTGCCAACAATAGAAACAAATATATTAGTGGGAACTATGGTGCAGCAAAGTATATTTGTAGAAATTTTGCCTTATGTAGAAACAGAGGAATGGGAGAGTATTTCAAAAATAGATACTATAAGCAAAGTGTATGTGGGAACTTATGCAGATATTTTAAATGATACACCAGATTATGAAAGTAAAACAAATATTTGTGCAGGAAGTAAAATTTATATGGGCACTTATGTAGAAATAGAGGAGGAGTGAAAATGGCAGAATTAAGAAAATATATTTCTATTGTAACAGATTTTGGTGCAGAAAAAATAATTGATGCAGTTAGAAATGGTGAAAAAGTAGATATTGTACATTTTGCTGTAGGAGATGGCGGAGGTTTGCCTTACAGACCTACAAAAGATATGACAGCATTAAAAAATGAGGTATGGAGAGGAGATATTACAAAATATGAAATTATGGAACAATCTCCTAATGTCATTAGAGTAACTGCATTATTGCCTTCTGATGTAGGCGGTTTTACAGTAAGAGAAATGGGACTTTTTGATAGTGAAAATGCTATGATTGCTATCGCTAATACAGCAGATATTGTAAAAGTACGTTCTACAGATGGTATGCAGACAGAAGTAGAAATTGCTATGAGAATTGCAGTAAGCAATACAGATGCAGTGGTATTTGAAATTGACCCTAATTTAGTGTATGTTTCTCAAAAAGATTTAGAAAGACATAATACATCTGATTTTGCACATGAAAAGCTGATAGCTAGAAAAATAGCAGAGGCAACCATACAAAGAGATATTGTCATACCTATTACAGGCTGGATAGAAAATGTAGAGGGCGGAGGGGGAGGCGTAACCATTACGATGTTACAGGAGGATATTACAAAAGAAATGATACCTTTTGTGAGTATATTTCCAAATAGTATGAGTACAGCAAGGGCTTGCGGTATGAGTACCATAACACAAACAGTAGAAAAAGGCTTACAGTTTTATGCGGAAAAAGTTCCGAATAAAGAAATTAATGCAAGTCTTTTGTTATTGAGAGCAACAGGAGGAAGTGGAAGTTATATCAACAATGTAGCAACAGCAGAAGATGTTGCAGAAATGTTAGATGAAGTATTTCAACAATAATAAAATAAATAAATTTATGTTTTGTAAAACAAGGAGGATATTATTATGGCTTATGATGGAAACAAATTATCAAAATTAGAAGCATTAAAATTATTAGCAGAAAGAACAAAATTAGAAACAGAAAAAGGCATTAAAGCAGCGATTGCAGAAGCAGGCCATGCGAAATTTGAAAAAGTGGATACATTGCCAGAAATTGCTGATGCAGAAGAAAATGTCATGTATTTGCTTTTTAACAATGAAACAAATCATTATGATATTTATGCTAAAATTGGTGAAAATCTGGAACAACTTGATGATACAAGTGTAAATTTAGATAATTACATTCAAAAAGAAGAAGGCAAAGAACTGATTGCTACAGAAAAAATAACAAAATTAGATGGTATTGCAGAAAGTGCGACAAAAGTAGAAGCAAGTGCTACAAATGGTAATATTAAAATAAATGGTGTAGAAACAAAGGTGTATGAACAAGAAGTTGCTACAACAGAAGAAGTCAATGCAATGCTTGATGAAGTGTTTGGAATAGGAGAAGCAAGTGCGTGATAATGGGGGAGTTTTCTCCCCTATTTCTTTTCTGTAAGGGGGTAGGAAATAATGAAAATAGCAGCTTTTGAGCAAATAAAAAAGAGTTTGCAAAAAGCAAAAGGATATACATCAAATAAAATCAGTGAACTTGCCGATGCCACTGTTGCAGCAATAGAAGAAATGGAAAATAAAAAAGCAAATGCCTCTCATAATCATGCAGCAAGTAATATTACAAGCGGTACATTGCCTATTGCGAGAGGTGGAACAGGCAATACTACAGGAAATGCTGCTACTGCTACAAAATTAAAAACAGCTAGAACGATAGACGGTGTGCCATTTGATGGTAGTGCAAATATTGTGCATTTCGGAGTGTGTGATACAGCAGCAGATGTTGCTGAAAAAACAGTTGCACTTACAGGATTTGTATTAGCAGAAGGAGCAAGGATAATTGTATATTTTTTAAATGGTCATACAAAAAGTAGTCCTTCATTAAATGTAAACAATACAGGTGCTAAACCAATATCGTGTGTTGTAGGTACATATGCTCCTTTAAATCAATGGGAAGCAAAACAAGCAGTAGAATTTATATATTATAGTAATCATTGGATAATGTTAACAGCAAATGCACGCCGATTATATACAGCTAGAACAATTCGAACGAATTTAGCTAGTACAAGTAGTGCAAGTTTTGATGGTACAGCAAATATTACACCAGGTGTTACTGGTACATTGCCTATTGCTAATGGCGGTACAGGTGCAACGACAGCATCAAATGCAAGAACAAATTTGGGTGCTTTTTCTAGTTCAGGTGGTACGATAAGTGGTAATGTAATAATAAATGGTACAGTTGCAGAAGGAACTGGAACAACAGCAAGTGGACCTGCCTCTCATGCTGAAGGAGGTAACACAACAGCAAGTGGAGCTTACTCTCATGCTGAAGGAAATGAACTAGCAGCAACTGGAGATTACTCTCATGCGGAAGGTTATTTTACATTAGCTAGTGGTGATTGCTCCCATTCAGAAGGAAAATTCTCAGTTGCTACTGCTGGGGGATGCCATGTAGAAGGCTATGCTACATTAGCAGGGCTAACAGGAAGTACCTATAAAATAATAAGTATAAATTCTAGTGCAAAAATAATTTATATTGACCCTAATTATTTTGGAAAAAGTATAAGCTCATGTAAAGTAGGAATGACTATTTATATGTTTGAAGATAATTATTCACATCTTTACAGCTATACAATTGATAGTATTGATACAACAAATAATTCTATTACAGTAAAAGAAACAATACATACAACAAATGTTTTATATGCAATAGTGACAAAAAAAGTTAATATAGCACCATCATCAGCTCATGCAGAAGGTGGAGGAAGTGTAGCAAATGGAAATAATGCTCATGCAGAAGGCGGAAAAACACTTGCAGTTGCAACGTGTTCTCATGCAGGTGGACAAGGGACAATAGCTGCTTCAACTTATCAAACAGCAATTGGAAAATACAACAAAGTAAGTACAGCAGAAACAGATAAATTTATTATAGGCAATGGTACAAGCGATACCGCAAGAAGCAACTGTTTCAGAGTAACAAATACAAGTGGTGTATATTCCAACAGTACATTCAAATCCAGCGGTGCAGACTATGCTGAAATGTTAGAATGGCTAGACGGAAATGTTGAAAAAGAGGACAGAACAGGATTATTTGTGACATTAGAAAAAGATAAAATACGTATTGCAACACCAGAAGATGATTACATATTAGGGATTGTTTCAGCTTGTCCGTCTGTTTGCGGAGATGTGAGAGATGATACTTGGGGAAATATGCACTTAACAGATATATATGGACAACCTATATTAGAAGAAGTGGAAATTCCAGAAAGAACAGAAGAAATCGTGACAGTAAATGAAGAAGGAGAAGAAGTTACTGAAACTGTAGTAATAGAGCAAGCACATACAGAAATCAGACAAAAACTCAATCCAGAATATGACAATACAAGAGAATATATTCCACGTTCAGAACGTCCAGAATGGAACGCTATAGGAGTGTTAGGAAAGTTAGTTGCAATAGATGATGGCAGTTGTGAAGAAAATGGTTGGTGTAAAGTGGGACAAGGTGGTATTGCAACAATATCAGAACAGAAAACACGTTTTAGAGTAATGAAAAGATTAGACCAAAACCACATTAAAATATTGATACTGTGAAAGGAAGGATAGTATGGCATATGGAAATGTAAATGTATCTGTAACGACACCATCAGATATAGAAGAAGTACAACAAAATATAGATAGTGTAAAAGAATTGATAGGGCAAACGGCAAATACAGGTGGTACAACATCAGCTGGAACGGTAATGGCAAAACTGAATAAACTGCTGACAGATTGGACAAATGCTAGAGCAGGTAAAATTGATACAATAAACACAAATACTTCTAACTTAAATACAAGACTTACAAGTACAAGAACAGAATATTTAGATAAGTTAGCTAATTTCGGTGCTGTAGGAGATACAGGAGGAACGGCTACAGCTGGAACGATAATGGCAAAATTAAATAAATTATTAACAGATTGGACGACTGCTAGAGCGGGTAAAATTGATACAATAAATACAAATGCTACTAACTTAAATACAAGGCTTACAAGTACAAGAGCAGGATATTTAGATAAGTTAGCTAATTTTGGTGCAACAGGAGACACAGGAGGTACTGCAACAGCAGGAACAGCAATGGCAAAATTAAATGCACTTTTAAGCAAAGTATCTGGCGGTGTGGGCATTAAAAGTGTACAAAGAGGTAGTTTTGTAGAAGATTTTAATGTAGAAACAGTAAAAACAACTAGAATTAATATTTCAACAGTTAATCCTCAAAAAACGTTTGTTATTATAAATGGTGGTTTAAGTTCAGGTTATAGCAGCAGTTCCTCAGCAGTAAGAGGATATGTAGGTACTGTTGCTTCTACTTATTTTAATTATTGTGCAGGACGTGGCAGCCTTACAATAGGTGCAGGTACAGTAAGTTATCAAGTGGTAGAATTTTATTAAAGTTATATTTACAAACAAGGAGGAATTATAAATGAGATATGCACAAATCAATCAAAAAGGTATTTGTATTGCGGATTCTTTTTTATCTGGAGAAGTGGTTGCAGACAATATGATACTTTTAACAGAGAATGAACCATCACCACTAACAAAAAAATATGTCAATGGTGCTTGGGAAGAAGTCAAAGAACAACAAGTACAAATACAATCAGATGAAGAAATTATAATGCAAGCTATATCAGAACTAGAATTACAAAATTTTGAAGCACAACAAGAAAGACAAATGTTGGCACAACAAATGGCAGATTTAGAATTGGCAATGTTAGAAGGAGGAAATGCAAATGTATGAGTTATTGAAAACAAGATATGAAAGGAATTTTGTAAGAAAAGACCAGTTACAAAGATATGTAACATTAGGAAAAATCACGCAACAGCAATATTTAGATATTGTAGGAGAAAAACAAGAAGTAGAACAAACAGAAAAAAATGTTTAAAAAGAGTTTAAAAGATGTTTATTGTCTTTTATCTCTTTTTTTATTGAGATTTTTTGATACTTAGATTTTTT
>CAJUJJ010000032.1 GCA_910586765.1 uncultured Clostridia bacterium | reverse complement strand
CGAGATCTACACTCTTTCCCTACACGACGCTCTTCCGATCTAATGTGCCGAAAAATAATACGAGTAAAAAAACAAAAAAATACTGTTGTAAGACAACATTATATTGTATCTGTAAAAAAACACAATGTTTTTATAGTCAATCTATAAAAATAATAAACTATTTTGAAATAAAAAATTGTTATAAATCAATAAAAATAATAAATAAATTTTATTGTTTATAAAAAAGTGCTGTTTTTTATAAAAAAAAGGTATTTTTTTATTTGATTTATAGAAGTATTTATAAAAAAGAGAAGAAAAAATAGCTTGTATTTTATAAACATATTGGGACAGAAAAAAATTGTATGTTTTTTTTAAATTTCTCTTTATTTTTTTGGTATTTTAGTATAAAATAGAGAAAAGAATAGTATTTTTGTTATTGAATGAAATGAACAAAAGAGACTCGTATTAATAAGGATTCGGCGTACGTTTCATAAACAAAAACAAAATGACGCGTAAAGGACAGAACACATACAATTTCGAGGTGAGGATAATGATTTCAAATCAGATTTTGCAGAATACCATTGACGGGTTAAAGAACATTACAAGAAAAGAACTGAGTGTTGTAGAAAAAGAGGGTAAAGTCATTGCAACAACAGAAGAAAACATGATTGGCAGACAAATTGAAACAGTAGAAAATTTTGTAAGCTCTCAAGCAGAAAGTCAGTTGATATTGGGGTACCAGTATTTTAAAATTTATGATAATGGTGTTCCAGAATATGTCATTCAAGTAAAAGGGGAAGATGAAGAAGGCTATAAAATTGGAAAAATAGCAGCTTTTCAAATACAGAGCCTTTTGGTAGCATATAAAGAAAGATATGATAAAGATAACTTTATCAAAAATCTTCTTTTAGATAATCTTCTTTTGGTAGATATATATAGTAGAGCCAAAAAACTTCATATTGAAAATAATATTCGTAGAATTGTTTATCTGGTAGAAACCAATATTGATAAAGAAATGAATGTAGTAGAAATTGTAAGAAGTATTTTTCCAGCGAAAACAAAAGATTTTGTAACAGCAGTAGATGAAAAAAGCATTATACTGGTAAAAGAGCTGAGAGAAAAAGAAAATATGGAAGACATAGAAAAAATAGCGAAAACAATAGCAGATATGCTAAATATAGAAATGAATAGTAAAGTATTTATTTCTATTGGTACTGTTGTGAGTGATTTAAAAGATGTTTCTCGTTCTTATAAAGAAGCAAAAATGGCTTTGGAAGTAGGAAAGATTTTTGAAACAGAAAAACATATTGTAAATTATGAAAAATTAGGAATAGGGCGTTTGATTTATCAGTTGCCATTGCCATTGTGTAGAATGTTTATAAAAGAAGTGTTACATGGTTTGACAATAGATGACTTTGATGATGAAACATTAGCAACAGTAAATAAATTCTTTGAAAACAATTTGAATGTTTCAGAAACTTCTAGACAGCTTTATATCCATAGAAATACATTAGTGTATCGTTTAGATAAATTACAAAAAATGACGGGGCTAGATTTGCGTAATTTTGACGATGCCATAATATTTAAAATTACATTAATGGTAAGTAAATATATGATATATATGGACAAAATGTCTTATTAAATATGATAAAATATAGAAAAAAGGAATTTGAAATTTTTGGTTATTTTGAAAAAGTTTAAAAAATACTGGGGGTAGGGGATTGCAACCTACCCTTTATCTATGCTATAATTTTTAAGCGAGAAATGAAAAAGAAATAAAAAATGGCGAAAATCAGTAATCACACTCCTTTAAAAGACAATCAAAGGACAAGCTGGTGTATGAAGCAGTGAAAAAGCAGTTTGGTTTAACATTTATAGTTTGTTTTTGCCTAAGAAACAAGAGAGGAAGATTTTTTTGATCAATATAGAACACGTATCAAAAGTATATCCAAATGGTTCGGCAGGTGTAAGAGATATTTCAATACACATCGAAAAGGGTGAATTTGTATTTTTTGTTGGTTCTAGTGGTTCTGGCAAATCTACACTAATAAAGTTACTTTTGAAGGAATTAGACCCAACAGAAGGAAAAATTACAATCAATAATGTTGTAACAAATGATTTACCAAGAGAAAAAGTGCCTTATTTGAGAAGAAATCTTGGAGTAGTGTTTCAGGACTTCCGTTTGCTGCCTAATAAAACAGTGTACGAAAATGTAGCATTTGCTATGCAGGTAATTGAAGCACCTTCTAAACAAATTAGGCGTAATGTACCAGCGGTGCTTTCTCTTGTAGGATTGGCAAAGAAGTCAAGAAGCTATCCAAATCAGCTTTCTGGAGGGGAGCAGCAAAGGACAGCATTGGCGAGAGCGATTGTAAATAATCCACCTATATTAATCTGTGACGAACCAACAGGAAATTTAGACCCAAGTACAGCGTGGGACATTATGGATTTGTTAGAAGACATCAATAGGAGAGGCACAACTGTCGTTATGGCAACTCATGCAAAAGATATTGTGGATATGATGCAGAAAAGAGTTGTAACATTAAGACGAGGGCAAGTCATAAGAGATATTCAAAAAGGTGGTTATGGAGATGAAACCGAGTTCAATTAGATATTATTTTAAAGAAAGTTTTTCTGGTTTGTTAAAAAACAGATTAATGACAGTTGCATCAATGGCAACAGTAGCAGCTTGTATATTGATAATGTCTTTTTCGTATTGTATGGTAAATAATTTGCAGTATATGTTGGCACAGCTAGAAGATGACATTGGTATTGCAACATTTATGCCAAGCAATGCCACAGCAGAACAGGTAGAGAGTGTTAAAAAAGAGATTGAAAGCATAGAACACGTTACAGAAGTGGAATATGTTTCGCCTGATGCAGCATTAGAGGATTTAAAAAAGGAATTAGATGCAGATGATATATTAGCAGGTTTAGAGGGAGAAAATAATCCTCTTTCTAATTCTTTTAATGTTTCTATTGATGACATCAATAATCAGGAAGCTGTACTTCAAAAATTAAATGAAATAAAACAGAGGGGCGACTTAGAAAATATAAAAGATGCCCATTCTGAAACAGAAGTGTTAATTAAAATCAATACCATTATTACAGTATTGGGTATTGTAATTATAGTGATATTGGTAGTAATATCTGTGGTAATTATAGTCAATACCATTAAAATTTCGGTATTTACTAGAAAAACAGAGATTAATATTATGAAGTATGTAGGAGCAACAGATTGGTTTATACGTTGGCCGTTTATTATTGAAGGGGTATTGATAGGATTGTTAGGAGCATTGATACCTATGTTGATAGCATGGCCAGCCTATGCAAAATCAATTAGTATGATATATGACTTTTTCCCAGTCATCAAAAATATGGTGACATTTCGAGAAAGTGGTGAAATTTTTTCTATATTGCTGCCATTTTCATTAATATTTGGCATATTGCTGGGCGTAATAGGAAGTGTTACATCAATAAGAAAACATTTAAAGGTATAACAGTATATAAAGGACGGCGTTTTTTATGAAAAAAAGAATAAAAGGTATTATGAGTTGTTTGCTTGTTGTTTGTCTTTTTCAACCACAATATCATGTGTTTGGAGCAAAGACAATCAATCAGCTTCAACAAGAAAAAAATCAATATCAGCAAAACAAACAAAATGCACAGAACGCCTTACAGCAAACACAGCAAAAACAAAAAACAATTACAGAAGAAATTTCACAACTGGATAAAAGTGCCGCAGCAGCACGAGATGAATTAGAAAGAGTAAATGCACAACTGGAAGAAACACAAAAAAATTTAGAGCAAGCACAAAGAGATTTGGAAGAAGCAACACAGAAAAAAGAAAGTCAAATGGCAACATTTAGAGAAAGAGTAAAATTTATACATGAAAATGGTTCTGTAGGATATTTAAAGGCAATTATGCAGGCAGATAGTATTACAGATATGATTAGTCGAGCAGAATATATCCATCAGATAATGGACTATGATAAAAATACACTGGAAGAATTGAAAAGAAATCAGAGTATTATAGAGGCAAAAGAAAAAGAGATTACAATAGAGCGTGATGAAATTTCTGTTTTGGTAGCACAACAGAAACAAAAAAGTGATGAATTAGAGCAAAAGTTAGCAGAAAAACAAAAAGTGTCAGAACAATATCGCCAAGATGCACAAAAATATGAAGAAGAATTAAAATCTTGGGAGCAGGCAAGTGCAGAAGTAGAAAGATTGATAAATGAAGCGAATAGAAAAGCGGCAGAAGAAGCCAAAAGGAGAGCAGCAGAAGAAGCCAAGAAAAAAGCAGCAGCTCAACAAAGCAGTAGAAGTAATGCAAGTGCAAGTAGCAGTTCTTCCTCCTCTGGAGGCGGTGCAGCTATGGGAAATGTAACATATACAGGGGGACAGTTTTCGTGGCCAGTGCCGGGACGTTCTTACATAAGCAGCGGATATGGTTATAGAAATAGACCTATTGGAAGCGGCAGAGAATTTCATACAGGGTATGATATACCAGCACCTACAGGTACAAATATCGTTGCAGCAGCAGGAGGTACTGTTATCACAGCAGGCTATGTAAATGGTTTTGGATATACTGTAATGATAAATCATGGCGGCGGACTTGTGACATTGTATGGCCATAATTCTAAATTGTTGGTTTCTGTAGGTGACCAAGTTTCAAAAGGACAGGCAATAGCAAAATGTGGTAGTACAGGAAATTCTACAGGGCCTCATTGCCATTTTGAAGTAAGAAAAAATGGAAAGCATACTAGCCCAGCACCATATCTTGGTGTATAAAATAAAGGGAAAAATAATTTCTTTTTGTAAATCTTTATAGCATAATGTGCTGTGTTTCACCATAGTATACAAAAGGGAACAAATGAAGTATAAAAGTGAGGCGAATTGTGTGGAGAAAAAAGATTTTGCAAAGGGGTTTTTATCTGGCGTGTTGGTTGTGGTGTTGCTTGTCACGGCAGTAAAAAGCTTTTCTGTAGTACAGGGAATATTTAGCACAAATATGTCAGCAGAAACAAAAATAAAAACCATTCAAAAATATATAGATAAGTATTATGTAGAAGAATATGATAAAAAAGATATGGAAGAAATGATGTATACAGGGCTAGTAACAGGACTAGGTGACCCTTATACTTCTTATATTCCAGCAGATGATTTGCAAAATTTTATAGATGATACTAAAGGAGAATTTGTAGGAATTGGTATTGAATATACAAAAGATATTTCAGATGGCAATATACTGGTAGCAACTGTTATGGACGGCTCTCCTGCTGAAAAGGCAGGTATGCGTCCTAATGACAAAATTGTAAAAATAGAGGGTGAAAGTGTAGCCCCTATGGATACACAGGAAATACAAAATAAAATTAAAGGTGAAAAGGGTACTACAGTCAATATTACAGTATTTCGACAGAGTACATCAGAAACACTAGAAATGTCATTAGTAAGAGCAGAAATTGAAACGATTACAGTAAAAAGTAAAATGCTTGAAAATAATATTGGTTACATAAAAATTACAAGTTTTAAAGAAAAAACATATGACCAGTTTATGAAAGAATATAAAAATATGAAAAAGCAAAATATGAAAGGGCTTGTAATTGATTTGAGAAATAATTTGGGTGGACTTGTGAATGTGGTTTCTGAAATTGCAGATGAATTAGTACCAGAAGGTACGCTTGTATACACAGTGGATAAACAAGGCAATAGAGAAGATACCATCTCTGATGCAAATTGTATTGAAGTACCTTTAGTGCTTTTGGTAAATGAGTATAGTGCAAGTTCTTCTGAAATATTGGCAGGAGCAGTACAGGATATGGGAGTAGGGAAATTGGTAGGCACACAGACATTTGGAAAAGGTCTTGTGCAGGGACTATATTTTTTGAAAGACGGTTCTGCAATAAAAATTACAATACAAAAGTATTATACACCAAAAGGCGTATGTATACAGGGAACAGGTATTACTCCAGATTATGAAATAGAACTGCCAGAACAATATTTGTATGTTAATACAGTACCAGAAGAAGAAGATACACAACTTCAAAAGGCACTTGATGTTGTAAAACAAGAAATGAAATAGTATAATAATAAAGAGATACCCAAAGTAGGTATCTCTTTTTAGTATTGTGAATAAGTTTTTTATTACGAATGGACATATTTTTATTTTTAGGTATTGTAATATCTGAATTTGTCAATAAAAAGAAAAAGAAAAAATCAGAAATCACTTTCATTCTGCTATTGCATTGGTTATAATGGTAAGAGAAAAGCAAAAAAGAGAATATTAAAAGGAGAATGACCATGCTGAATTTTATGGGGTTTGGTGAAAATATAGGAATTGATTTGGGAACGGCTACCGTTCTTGTGTATATTAAAGGACAAGGTATTGTAATTAGAGAACCATCTGTTGTGGCAATCGATAGAGATACCAATACAATATTATCTGTAGGAGAAGAAGCAAGGCGTATGCTGGGCAGAACGCCTGGAAATATTGTTGCAATACGCCCTTTGAGAGAGGGTGTTATATCAAACTATGAAATTACAGAAAAAATGCTAAAATATTTTATACAAAAAGCAATAGGAAAACGTTCTTTTGTAAAACCAACTATTGCAGTGTGTGTGCCAAGTAGTGTGACAGAAGTAGAAAGGAGAGCAGTTGAAGACGCTACAAGGCAAGCAGGAGCAAGACGTGTTCATATTATTGAAGAACCTATTGCAGCAGCAATAGGTTCAGGAATAGATATTTCAAAAGCACACGGTAGTATGGTGGTAGACATTGGAGGAGGTACAACAGATATTGCAGTAATATCTTTGGGAGGTACTGTTATTAGTAAGTCATTGAAAATAGCAGGAGATAATTTTGATGATGCCATTATAAAATATATGAGAAAAAAACATAATGTACTCATAGGAGAAAGAACAGCAGAAGATTTAAAAATTAAAATTGGTACAGCATATGAAAGAAGTGTACCTGTAAGCCTTGATGTAAGAGGAAGAAATTTAATTACGGGATTGCCTAAAAATATTACAGTGACATCAGATGAAATGCACGATGCTCTAAAAGAGTCTGTAACAGCAATTTGTGAGTCTGTGCATACTGTTTTAGAAAAAACACCTCCAGAATTGGCATCTGATATTGCGGATAGAGGTATTGTAATGACAGGAGGAGGAAGCCTTTTGTATGGATTGGACAAGCTCATTACAAGTACAACAGGTATTAACACAATAGTAGCAGAGGATTCTGTTTCTTGTGTAGCAATTGGTACAGGACAATATATTGAATTTTTGACAGAAGGCAAAAGAGGTGCAGATTTAGCTTCTAAGAAAGTATTTGAATAAAACAAAACAGCATATAAACTTGTATGACAAGATATTGCTTTTACATTTGTATAAGCAATACATACAAAGAGAGGAAAGAAGTTTCCTCTTTTTTTTCTTTTTTAGGCACAAATAAATGATTGATTTGTAAAATAGTGGAAAAATAAAAAACTATTTCAAAAAGAAAAAGCACAAAAAATAAAAAATACACACAAAAAAAATATAAAACGTCATTTTGTATAAAAAATACCTCTAATTATTGTACAAAAATAAATGGAAATCTGCAAAAAAATAATGCACTTTCCTAAAATATGTGATATAATAAAAAAC
This sequence comes from uncultured Clostridia bacterium, assembly GCA_910586765.1. Lineage (GTDB taxonomy): Bacteria > Bacillota > Clostridia > Lachnospirales > Anaerotignaceae > Coprocola. The sequence continues at coordinate 23,289 of CAJUJJ010000032.1, read as the reverse complement.
AGAAAACAGGAAATCGTATGCTATGCACAACAATGCAGTAATTAGCTATGATATTTTCTGTTCATCATTTGCCTGAAGGAACGGCGGAAAAAACTTCCTTTTTGGAAAAAAATAGGACGAAAGAACCGTCCGAATTTATGCCTGTGAAAACAGGAAGCCCCTTTTGTTTGAAGGTGGCAGTTCGTTAAAACATTAACCCCAAATTTTTTAACATTCATTTAGACTTAGGAGGTCAGATATTACATGAACGCTTATATGGAAAGAGTTATTGAACAAGTGAAAAAAAGAAATAATGGAGAACCTGAATTTATTCAGACAGTAGAAGAAGTTTTTAAATCTTTGGAACAAGTAATCGAAAAACACCCAGAGTATGAAGCTGCTGGTTTGTTAGAAAGATTAGTTGAACCAGAAAGAGCAGTTTCCTTCAGAGTAACATGGGTAGATGATGCTGGTAAAGTAAATGTAAACCGTGGATTTAGAGTACAATTTAGTAGTGCAATAGGACCTTACAAAGGTGGTCTTCGTTTCCACCCATCTGTATACATAGGTATTGTTAAATTCCTTGGCTTTGAACAAATTTTCAAAAACAGCTTAACAGGTTTGCCTATCGGTGGTGGTAAAGGTGGTTCTGACTTTGACCCACGTGGAAAGAGCGACGCAGAAATTATGAGATTCTGCCAAGCATTCATGACAGAACTTTACAGACATATTGGACCAGACGTAGACGTTCCTGCTGGTGACATCGGTGTTGGCGGTAGAGAAATTGGCTATTTGTATGGACAATATAAGAGAATTAAAGGCTGCTGGGAAAATGGCGTATTAACAGGTAAAAACTTTGAATTTGGTGGTTCTTTAATTAGACCAGAAGCTACAGGATTTGGTGCAACATACTATGTAAATGAAGTATTAAAACATGAAGGCGATACATTCGAAGGCAAAACAGTTGCTATTTCTGGATTTGGTAACGTTGCTTGGGGTGTTTGCCAAAAAGTTGCTGAATTAGGTGGTAAAGTTGTTACAATTTCTGGCCCAGACGGATATGTTTATGACCCAGATGGTGTTGTAACAAAAGAAAAAATTGACTATTTGGTAGAAATGAGAACTTCCGGACGTGACAGAGCACAAGATTATGCTGATAAATTTGGTTGCAAATTTGTTGCAAAAACAAAACCTTGGGGCGAAAAAGTTGACATTGCTATGCCTTGTGCAACACAAAACGAAATTACTATGGAAGAAATCAAAAAAATCCTTGGCAATGGTACAAAATATTATATTGAAGTTGCTAATATGCCTACAACAAATGAAGCTCTTGAATATGCACAAAAACAACCTGGCGTAATCGTTGCACCTTCTAAAGCAGTTAATGCTGGTGGTGTTGCAGTTTCCGCACTTGAAATGTGCCAAAACTCTATGAGATATAGCTGGGAAGCTGAAGAAGTTGACGAAAAATTAAAAGGCATTATGAAAAATATCCACAAAGTATCCGCAGAAGCAGCTGAAGAATATGGCTTAGGCTATGACTTAGTTGCAGGTGCTAACATTGCAGGTTTCAAAAAAGTTGCAGCTGCTATGATGGCTCAAGGATTAGTATAATTTATTATTCAAAAAGGAAGTACAGCGTTCACAGACTTCAAAAAAACCCCTATGGAGAAATCCATAGGGGTTTTTGTAAATAATATAGATATGAGGAGGATTTTGTGAAAAAACTTTTGTTGTTGTTTTGCATATTTGTATTACAGTTGCATTTATGTGCATTTGCTCAAGAAATAGAAGTCAACCACGAATTAGAAAGAAAATTAGCAAGGCAATTAATTGAAAATTATAAAAATGGTACACCAGAATTAAAAATAAAAGTAGAATTGGATAAAATAAGTCTATATCGTGTTTATAGATATGTTTATAGTGTAATACCAGAAAGGTTAGATGTAGCATCTAATATAAAAAATCAAGAAATATGGTTAAAAATGCGTACAAATCAAAATCATGAACATTCTGTAAAAGTTGCCCATGAAATTAATCAAACAATATTGAATGAAGATATGACAGAACTGGAGAAAATAATAGCAATACATGATTATATTGTATTTTCTACAGAATTTGACACAAAAATGGCACAAACTTCAAAAACAATCAATGATGAAAATATTTATGCCTATTGTGCAGATGGTGTTTTTACAAAGAAAAAGGCAGTTTGTTCTGGCTATGCAGCTGCATTTAAAATGATGTGTCAAGATGCAGCAATACCGTGTTTTACAATAAATTCTCATATAAAAAATCATACATGGAATGTTGTTTATTATGATAAAGCCTGGAGATTTATTGATGTAAGCAGTGAAAATAGAATAAAAAATACTGTCAATATATTAAGTATTTATTCTTATTTTATGTTAAATCAAAATGAATTACCACAAAAAACACATCAATTAGATGAACTTTCTGAAAAAACGCTTAGTATAAATGAATATATTGCTTTTTATAATGAATATGAAAATAAACAACACAATTTTAATGCAAAAAGCGTTCATATAGATATTATGGAACAATTAGCAGAAAAAAATAATATTTATGCTATGTTTGAGCTAGCAAAAATATATGAAAAAGGCACATATGGTGTAGAACAAAATGAACAAAATAGATTTCAATGGTATTATAAAGCAGCAGTTTTAGGACATACTGTTGCACAGAATAATTTAGCTTATTGTTATAAAAATGGAATTGGTGTTCAAAAAGATGAGAAAAAGGCTTTTGAATGGTATATGAAGGCGGCAGAAAAAGGCTTTTCTATTTCTCAAGTACAAATAGGGAACTTTTATAGATTAGGTTTAGGGGAAGTAAATAAAAATTTAGAAATTGCGAAAAGTTGGTATCAGAAGGCAGCAGTACAAGGTAATGATACAGCAAATCATATTTTAAAAGAATATTTTTAAAATATGAAATCACTTTTGGTAAAACAAAATAGTGTAATAGAAAATGTATGTGGTCAATTTAATATTTAGAAAAAATAAGTATTGTACTATATTAAGTACAATAAATAAAAAAAGCTCCTATGAAAAAGTCCGTAGGAGCTTTTGCAATATTAATAATAATTGTGATAATAAAATGAAAATATATATTGATAAATTTAATTTATAATTTTATGAAAAAATAAATGAATAAATTGATTTTTATTAAAATAGTTGCAGTAAAATAGATAGGTATGTGATAAAATGGAAAAGGTTATACTAAAAAAAGTAGGAAGGTGAAAATATTGTTAGAACAGTTAGAACCAAAATCAGTATTTCAATTTTTTGAGGAGATTTGTAATATTCCTCATGGAAGCAAAAATGAAAAGAAAATCAGTGATTATATTGTACATTTTGCAGAAAAAAGAGGACTTTATTGTAAACAAGATGAGGCAAATAATGTACTGATAAAAAAGGCAGCAACAAAGGGATATGAAGCACAGCCAACAATAATACTGCAATCTCATATTGATATGGTGTGTGAAAAAAATGGTAATGTTTCACATAATTTTGAAACAGATGGCTTAAAACTCAGTATAGAGCAGGGAAAAATAAAAGCAAAAGATACAACATTAGGAGCTGATAATGGCATTGGAGTAGCTTATGTATTAGCTGTGTTAGATGCACAGGATATTGACCACCCTGCATTGGAAGCTGTTTTTACAACAGAAGAAGAAATTGGTATGGGCGGTGCAAAAGCATTTGATGTCAGTGAATTAGAGGGAAAAATATTTATCAATTTAGATTCAGAAGAAGAAGGAGAATTTGTAATAGGCTGTTGTGGAGGAAATAAAACAGATGTTTTACTGCCTATTGTATGGGAGGATACTCCACAAAATAGCGTGCCATATTTGTTAAAAATCACAGGATTAAAAGGAGGACACTCTGGTTCAGATATTCATTTGCAGAGAGCAAATGCAAATAAATTGATAGGAAGAATACTTTTTGAAATTTTTAACGTATATGATATTAGTGTAGCTAGTGTTATGGGAGGAGAAAAAGACAACGCCATTACAAGAGAAGCCGAAGCAGTGCTTTTGTTAAAACAGCAGCAAGTAGAACAAATAAAAGAAAATATCAATTATTTTAATGAAATTTGTGCAAAAGAATATCAAGGAGTAGAAGAAAATATTGTATTTTCTTTGTTGCCTATGAAAGAAAATGTCGGACAGTGCTTTTCTAAACAAACAACAGAAAAACTAATTGCCATATTGCTTTTGCTGCCTTATGGTGTAGAAACAATGGATTTGTACCATAATAATTTGGTAGAAAGTTCTAGTAATATTGGTGCAGTGAAAACAGAAGAAGAATATGTTGTATTTTGTAATGCTTTGAGAAGTTCTGTGGAAAGTAGAAAAGAATTAATACTTCAAAAAATAAAAATGATTGCGAAATTAACAGAAGCAGAAATCAATGTAAAAGGAGAATATCCGGAGTGGCCTATTAAAAGAAATTCTGATATAGAAAGAATATGTAAACAAATTTACCATGCTATGTATGGAAAACAAGCAGAAATCAAAGCCATTCATGCAGGATTGGAATGTGGTATATTTAGCAAAAGAATGGGAGAAGAAATGGATATGATTTCATTTGGCCCAGATATTAGCGGGGCACATTCTCCAGATGAGACAGTAGATATTGCTTCTGTAAAAAGAGTATGGGAATTTTTGTTAGCTGTACTAGGTTATAAAATGTAAATAAGAAAGGGAAAATGTATGAAATTACCTTGGGATAAACAATATTTAAAAATATCATTTCATGTTACATTTACAGTATTGCTCATTTATTTGTTAGCATATGCTGTAGGAAATTTAGGAGATATAAAACAGTTTATAGTTTCAGTGACAGCAAAAACAATTTCAGTATTTGCACCTGTCATTATAGCACTGTTGTTTTCTTTTTTGATGAATCCTGCAGTAAGTTTTTTTCAAAAAAAATGGGAAAAATATATTCCAAATAAAAAACAACAAAAATTTCCTACAAGAAAAAAAGGAACAGCAACGGTTTATGTGCTTTGGTTGTTACTGTTTTATGGTATTGTACAGTATGTTGTTATAAAAATTGGAACAACAGATGTTACAGCATTGGCAGATAAAATAAATGCGTATATACAAGACTTTAGTGATGTATTTGTATTGATAAGCGTGAAATTAGCAGAATATGGTATGTTCCAAAATGTAGAAGGGATATTAGCAGGCTGGACAACAGATATATCAGAATTGCTTCAAGCAAGTATTATGAGTGTGGCAAATTCTATTTCGAAAGCAGGAGGCTGGGCAATCAATATTGTGCTAGGTCTGACAATCGCATTTTATATATTGATAGAAAAAAACAAAATATTGTATTACTGTAAAAATATAGTAGAAGTGTTTTTTCATAAAAGAGCAGCAAATGCAATAAAAGAGTTTTCCCGTTTGGTAACAAGTACATTTTCCAATTACATTACAGGACAAGTGACAGATGCTTTTATTATGGCGATATTGATAAGTGTAAGTTTTTTTATAGCAAAAATACCTTATGCTGTTATGATAGGCATCATATCAGGATTTTCTAATTTAATACCATATGTAGGAGCAGTAATTGCTTTTTTGCTTTCTGTAGCTATGGGACTTTTGAGCGGCGAACCTATTAGGGCATTGTATGCAATTATCATTGTGTTGGTACTTCAGCAAGTAGATAGTATATTGATAGTACCAAAAGTAGTAGGAAAAAGCGTTGAACTACACCCAGCATTTGTCATTATTTCTTTGGCAGTATTTGGGGGACTTTTTGGTATATTGGGTATGGTAGTAGCAGTACCATTAGGAGCATTGATAAAAATATTTATGATAAGACTTTATGAATGGAAAAGGAATAAAATTTCAGAAATAGAGTAATAGAAGTGGGGAAAAATATGATAAAAAAAAGAAATAAATATTTTTTAGTATGTGTAATGCTGCTTTTTTTAATTGGTTTTGCTGTGTTATTACACTATGCAGAATATATACAAAGAGATATGATTTCCATTGTAATATTGGAGGGGGCGTTATTGCTTCTATTTTATAAAAAAAGGAAATGGTGGGCATTTTGGTGTTGTTTTGTGCTGTTTTTCTTTTGGGGGACACATACGGCATTGCCTTTTATCAATAAGCATATTTTTGGAACAGTGCTTGTTTTATTGGGAGGGTGCTTTTTACTATATCAGTTTGTCCAGACAGGTTGGGAGAGCTATGTTACAGCGGGCTGTTTTGGCATTTCGTTTGGTATATTTGGTTTGACAGCATATCTGCCATTTTTTAAACAAAATATTTGTATGTTATTGTTTTTGTGTTTGGCAATGGTGTGGTATACTTCACGTAATATTAAAAAAAGACAAAAAACAATATGTAAAATATGGTTGGAAACATTGGCAGTATTTGCTGTATTGCTTGTCATTTTATACGCATAAAATCCTTTTCTTTTACTAGGATTTATGTTAAAATAGTATACAGTGTAAATTGCTTTTTTGATAGAAAGGTAGGAAGGCGGAAAAAATGGGAGAAAAAGGTTTAGTAATCAATACAAAAGGTCATTTGGCTGTAATACAGATGACAAGGACAGAAGCCTGTGGACAATGTCGTGCTTGTCTTGCTGGAATGAAAAAAGAAGAAATGATTATTGAAGCAGATAATGAATGTAATGCTAAAATAGGCGACTGGGTGATTATGGAACTGCGTAATAACAGTTTTATGAAGGCAGTGCTCATTATGTATGGTATCCCTTTGATAGCACTTGTGGTAGGCATTGTGTTGGGATATTATGTGTTGTATCCATATATTCCAATCAATAGAGAAGTGTTGTCGTTTGGTGTAGGACTGATTTTTACTGCACTGGCATTTTTGTGGATACGCAGCAAAGAAAGTACATGGGATAAAAAGAAAATACGTCCTGTGGCAGCAAAAGTAACAACAGAAAAATAAAGTGTAACCTCCTGTGGTATTTGTCCATATGATGAATAAAGGACAAATACAGGAGGGAATTTTATGAAAGAAAAGGCATTGTATTATCATGAAAAAGGATATAATTGTTCTTTTGTGATATTGAAAGCAGGAGCAGAAAAATATGGTGTAACATTGCCAGAAGAAATAGAACAAGGGTGCTGTGCAGTAAGTAGTGGATTTGGCGTAGGCAGTATTTGTTGTGCTTTGGTAGGAGCAGTACTGTTGTTTGGGCTTTTGTTTTCAGAAGAAAAAGCAAAATTATTGCGTATGCAGTTGTTTGTGCTGTTCCATGATAAATATGAAACATTAAATTGCTGTGCCATTTCTGCACAAAGACAAGATTGTACAGAAGTTATTGCAGATATTGCAGAAATAACTGAAAATTTGATTGAACAAGAAAAATGAGAAATCGAAATGATTTCTCTATTTCTATGTCTAAACAAAGGAGGAAGTAACATTGAAAACATTGTTGGGATATGCTTCAAAATATGGTGCAACAAAACAGTATGCACCTGTTTTAGCGGATATGTTAGAAGGGGAAATTGATATTGTGGATTTAAAAGAAGTAAAACAAATAGATTTTTCACAATATCATAAAGTCATTATATTTAGTGCAGTTTATGCAGGAGATGTACCGAAATATGTAAAAAAGTTTGGTAAAAAATATCATATGGAATTGCTTCAAAGACATTTCGGCATTTGTTTTTGCTGTATGACAGAAATTTATAATCAAATAAAGGGATATGCTTTAAATAGCTTTTCAAGAGATTTGGTAAATCATTCTGCTTGTATTGCGTCAATAGGGGGATATTTTCAGTATGATAAAATGACAGCTATGGAAAGAAAACTGTTGAAAGTAGCGACAAAAAATCAAGCCTATAAAAAGGGAGAATTGATACAACTAGACGGAAAAACAAACTTTTCTACCATAGAAGAATATAAAATACAGGCTTTTGCAAATAAAATGAATAGCATAGTGGTAGAATAAATAAGCACAATACTGTGTGGTGAATACTCCCTTTTTATAAATAAATTATACTACATTTTGTAAGACATTTGCTACAACAGAAAAACACCAAGAAGTTTATTTTCTCGGTGTCTTTTTTATGTATTTTTTATGATGTTTGTTGTTTATTTTGAGGAAAGGGAGAAGAACTTTGTTGCGAAATATCTTGCTCCATAAAAGAGCTGTCTTGCTGTTGTGAAATATCTTGCTCCATAAAAGAGCTGTCTTGTTGTTGTGAAATATCTTGCTCCATAAAAGAGCTGTCTTGCTGTTGCGAAATATCTTGCTCCATAAAAGAACTGTCTTGTTGTTGCGAAATATCTTGCTCCATAAAAGAACTGTCTTGTTGTTTGGGAAAAAGAGCCTCTTTTTGTTCTGTGTTTTGTTGTTCAGAAATAGCAATATTTTGTTGTTGTGCGGTTATTTCTGACTGTTTTTGTTGTGTTTCTGTTTGTAATTGTAATGCTTCTAAATCCATAATGCGTTGTTTGAGTGCTTGATTTTCTAATTCCAGTGAAGCAACTTGTAATGTAAGATTTTGTTTTTCTGTTTCTGACTGATTGTGTTTTTCTCTCCAACGCATATTTAACTTTGCAATTTCTTCTCCTCTATGTACAAGCAATTTTGTTAACTCCTCTATCTGTTGACTTTTAGAATGTTGTTCTGAAGTAAAATCAGAAATATTTTCTGGCGATGTACGAGAAGCTGCTATAATATCATTTGTTAAAAGTGTTATGGTAGAAGCTGCTGAATGAAAAACAGCTAATTGAAAACCATTTTGAGCATCTCCAAATGCTTCAGAAGCATTGAGGGTAGCATTTTCTTCTGGTAAAAATTCTCCTTTGATACAATGATAAGGAAATCTTGCAGTATATTGTTCTATAGGGCTAAAACTGTTTCCGTTGTTAATGGATTGGCAGCAGTAAGGCTGACCGTTAGAAATCCATATTGCTTGTAATTTGTTGTTTTGCTGAAATATAAGGCATTGTTCACAAGAACTGCTTTCCCATAGTATGCGAGGGGCACTGATAGAAGCAGATTGTTTGTATTGATAAATCACTTGGCTGCGAAAAAGCCCTTTTATAATGTAAAGTAAATGTATTCTTTCTCTGTCTTGTATAATAGATAAATCCGAACAGGGATAAGGTGTTTGTATTACAGGATACATACTGCCTATGGTAGAAGGAGAAAGAAGCATTTCTCTTACTGTAATAATGTTTCTTGCAGTACGATAGTAAAGTAAAATGTGTTTTTGATGTCTTTTTCCTGTAAAAAAGGGTGTTTGTCCAAAGGGTAAAAAACGGTCAATTTGACAAGGCTTTTCCCATTTTCCATTACGAAATACAGTATAAACCAGTGCGTGAACATTTACTGTTTCTGTAGGGATATGGTAAAAAAGATGTAAAGCATTTTGGTCTGGTATCATAAAAAATTTTGTTTGACTTAAATCTCTTTTTTCTATAGAAATTTGTTTTCTGTCCCATTTTATAAAATCTTTTGTTCTGATAATGTAAAGTTCTCCTAAACGTGTGCTGTAGAGTACAAATATTTCCTGCTGGTATTGATTGAGAGCAAAAGAAGGATTTACTTGGTCTGCTATAATTTGGGGGTGTGACCAACCAGACTGTGTACCAATTTTAAAAAATAGTGTATTTCTTTCAAAATAGACAAGTAATGTGTCTTGATTTTTTGTTTTTAAATATTTGACGTATGGTATCTGCATAGGTATCCTCCTGTGTTTTTAGCTAGTTTATGCAGTAAGAGTAAAAAAAAGAACAGACAATATAGTAAATCATTTTGTAGAGAAAATAAGGAAATAAAAAAAACTTGACGGAATTTTTTTGAGGGCATATACTAAATATAAAAAAAGGAATAAAGGGGTGACCAAATATGGAAGATAGTGGCAGTAGTCCGAAGTGTAATGACATGATTACAATACAAAAAAAACAGCACAAAAGCACACAAAACAATACTGTCGGGTATTTGGTCACAGAAATATAACATTAAAAATTTCATTTCCAAAGCCCTAATGCCTTTGTAGTTGTGACAAAGGTTTGTTTTTGTGCAAAAAACAGAAAAAGGTAGGGGATAATTATGGAAGAATTAAAAGAAAATCAGCAAAGACTGATAGAATTTATGGAAATGGGAGATTATGTTACATTAAAAGAGGAATTAAATGAAGAAAATCCTGCAAATATAGCAGAACTGTTTGAAGAACTTTCTGGAGAAAAACAGCTATTTTTGTTTCGATTGCTTACAAAAGATGCAGCAGCGGAAGCATTTTCTTATATGGATTCAGATATGCAAGAACATATTGTACAATCCATTACAGATAATGAAGTACGCAATATAGTAGATGAGATGTTTTTAGATGATACAGTAGACTTTTTGTCAGAAGCACCAGCAAATCTGGTAAATAAGGTGTTGCGTAATACAGATACATCAACAAGAAAACTCATCAATCAATTCTTAAATTATCCAGATAATTCTGCTGGAAGTATTATGACAATAGAATTTGTGCAGTTGAGAGAAAGTATGACAGTAGATAGAGCAATGCGATATTTGAGAAAAACGGGATTGGATAAAGAGACAATATATACTTGTTATGTTCTGGACGATAGAAAAGTGCTTTTGGGGGTTGTGCCTTTAAGAAGATTGATATTGGCGGAAGATGATGTAGTAATAAAAGAGTTAATGGAAGATGATGTAGTTTCCGTGCATACATTAGATGACCAAGAAGACATCGCAAATATATTTAAAAAATATAATTGGATTTCATTGCCTGTAGTGGATAAAGAAAACCGTATGGTAGGTATTATTACAGTAGATGATATTGTGGACGTTATAGAACAAGAAACTACAGAAGACTTTGAAAAAATGGCAGCGTTATTGCCTTCTGATGAAGAATATTTAAAAACGAGTGTTTTTGAATTAGCAAAAAATAGAATTGTGTGGTTATGTGTGCTTATGCTTTCAGGAACGATTTCAGCAGTAATTATAAATGGATATGAGGGACTTTTGAGTGCAGCAGTAGTGCTTTCTAGCTTTATACCCACATTGACAGGAACAGGAGGAAATGCAGGTTCACAGGCTTCTACCATTATTATAAGGGGTATGGCAGTAGGAGAAATAGAAACAAAAGATATACTTCGTGTTATATGGAAAGAATTGAGAGTTGGTGTAATTTGTGGTATATTGCTAGGTAGTATCAATATGTTGAGATTGACATTGTTTAGTAGGAGCACCACATTTTGGGTAGATTTGACAGTTTCTGTAAGTATGTGCTTGGTAGTTGTTGTAGCGAAATGTGTGGGCTGTTTGTTGCCTATATTTGCTAAAATAATGAAATTTGACCCCGCAATTATGGCAGGGCCTTTGATTTCGACATTGGTGGATAGTATTGCATTGATGGTGTTTTTTAATATTGCAAAAGTGTTTGTGTTGTAAAGGAAAAGGAAATCCTTTTTTATAAATAAACTTGTGTCATTTTCTATACTATGTTATATTTATAATATATAAAGGAAGTGCGATTATAAATGAGTTTTCATTGCAATTATTTACCAAAATCAGATGTTGTTTTTACGGTAATGTTTTTAAATAAAGAGCTTTGTGAAAAAGTGTTGGAAGTTATTACAGGAGAATATATAGAGCTTGTCGATATTGCAGCAGAATATAAAAATGATTTGCATAAAGCTGCATTAAATTCTATTTATTTTGACATTAAAACAAGGGCAGTAGATGGGCGTATTGTTACACTGGATTTGCAAAGGGTTTACAGTAGAGATAGAATTAGGAACAGAACAATATTTTATGCTTGTAGAGAAATCGCTTCTCAAAAAGTAGAAAAAAGCAAATATGAAAATTTAAAAAGTGTAATAGTTACTTTTATATTGACAGAAGCACCACTAAAACATACTACTTTTAATAGAAAAATTAAATTAGTAGACCAGACAACAGGGAAAGTTTATAGTGACTTACTGACAATACACGAAATTAATATCAGACATATTTCAGAAAAACATAGCCAAGAATTTCAAATATTAAAACAGTTTTTTGAAATAGATGCAGAAACAAGTTATCAAAAATTTGTTTCGTCTTATGCACAGACACAATTGGGAGCATTGCTTTTGGAAGCGTACGATACTGCTGTTTCTGACCCGTCTGTATTAGATTACTTGAGTGAGGAGGATAAGTATATGGTTCGTTTGAGTGAAGAAGAAAGATTGTTGGAGCGTGCAGAAGGTAGACAAGAAGGCTTAAAAGAAGGAGAACAAAAAGGTTTACAAAAAGGTTTACAAAAAGGCTTACAAGAAGGCAGACAAGAAGAACGTATTAAAATTGCGAAAAAACTACTACATCAAAATATGGACATAGTATTTATTTCTTCTATAACAGGGTTAACAGAAAAAGAGATTGAATTTTTAAATTAAATATAAAAGAACAAGAAATGCTGCGATATTACATTTCTTGTTCTTTTATTTTATGAATTTTTATTTTTAAGTTTTGTATTCTCCATAATATCACTTTTTTTCAATTTATCAAATGCTGGAGAATTGAAAACAGAATAAACATCTATCATCATTAAAGTACCTAATTGATAGCCATATATAAATTCATCTGTTCTAATAATATTGTTTAAGTCACTTATTATGCTATTATATTTATTAAATAATTCTTTTTGCTCATCACCTAATTTTTCATTTATCTTTTTTTCTAATTCTTCTAGCATTTCATATGTTTTTAAACATTCATTACTATACTGATAACCTCTTGAGTTAACTTGTATTTCATCTTGTGCAAATAATTCTAAAATACTTTTCATATTATTCTCCTTTTAAAGTATAGTTTACTTTTATTGTCATTCTAAATCATTTTTTATTTCCTCCTTAATTTAATAGTTTACATTTATTTTTTCCATAAAGTTGGTAGTTATAAATTCAATTTTTTCAATAAATGCGTTCTTATACTTTTAATTTTTTAAAATTGGTAGTATATATTAGATATGAGTTTTTTACACTTAAAATTTGTATTTATACTACTAATACAAGAAAAATAAGAACTTATGGTAGTACAAATATGACGCTTGTATTTGCATTAAAAAAGCAAATTCCTGTTATTGTAATAGATTGTTCTCAATATAATGAATAGAATGATAAAATATTTTAGAGCATTAAAAAAGTATGAGCATACGAAATATAGTATTGTCATACTTTTTATTTTTTTATTATTCAAAAGAAAGCTGTGTTTTTGCCATATATTTTTTTATGAGAGGAGCAAGTGTAATTGCGACAGCAATTTTAATAACATCTCCTGGCAAAAAGGGAATTACAGCAGAAAATGCAGCTTGAAAAAATGTAGTATGTGTAATTGCAGAAAGCCAAAGTGTGCCTAAACATTGTAAAAAAGCACTTCCTATTATCATACCTAGTAATTGCAGTTTTATACTGTGAGGGAATTTGTCTGCAAAAAATCCCGTAAAAAAGGCAAGAAAAAAATAACCTATTAAATAGCCCCCTGTAGGCCCTAATAATTTTGATATACCAGAAGAAAAACCAGAAAAAACAGGTATACCAGCTAAACCAATTAAAAAATAAATCAAGCAGCAAGTAAGTGCCTTCTTATAGCCTAATAAATTGGAGTATAAATAAATAATAAATGTAGCTAGTGAAAGGGGAACAGGGCTTATTGGTATAGGGATAGAATAGGGTGCAGCAATACAAAGTAGTGCTGTAAATAAGCCTATAAATGTAATAGATTTTGTTTTCATAAATAACCTCCTAATATTAAATATGATAACAGTATAAAGAAATAAAGTTTGATTGTCAACTGTATTTTTTATATTAGTTTACAATAGAAAAGTGTTGACAGATTGTATATAAAGTGATATAGTGTATATATACAATATATACACTTATAGCAGGAGGGAAAATGTGGATATTATTATAAGTAATACATCATCTGTTCCTATATATGAACAGATTACAGCACAGATTAAAAAAAATATTATCAATGGCAATTTAAAAGAAGGAGAAGCACTGCCTTCTATGAGAACACTCGCCAAAGAACTAAAAATCAGCGTTATTACAACAAAAAGAGCATATGAAGAATTAGAAAGTGCTGGATTTATTGTAACAGTAATGGGAAAGGGGAGTTTTGTAGCAAAAAAGAATTTAGAGTTGATAAAAGAGGAACAACTAAAACAAATAGAACAATATATCAAATGTGCAGTGGAGCAGGCACAATTAAATGCAATATCGCTTGAGGAACTGATAGAGATAGTAAAAATACTGTATGGAGAGGATAACAATGAAAAATAGTATTGTATGGAATAATGCAGAAAAGAAATTTGATTTGTTTCATTTGCAGCCTGTTACAATGAATTTAGAACAAGGAAGCATTATGGGATTGATAGGGGAAAATGGCTCAGGAAAAACAACATTGATGAAATTGGTATTGAATTTGATTTCTTTGAGTGGAGGAAATATTGAAGTGCTGGGTATGGATAGTGTTTCACAAGAATATGAAATTAAACAAAAAATTGCATTTGTGCCAGATGAAAATATATTTTATGAAATGTTTACAGCAAAAGAAGTAAATAAAATTACATCAAAATTATATGTAAATTGGAGTGAAAAAGCGTTTTTTGAATATTTGCAAAAATTTGAAATTCCTTTTGATAAAAATATAAAAAGTTTTTCTATGGGAATGAAAAAGAAATTGGCAATCGCTTGTGCATTGAGCCATAAAGCGGAGTTATTGCTTTTAGATGAGCCTATGAATGGGCTTGACCCTGTGGCAAGGCAGCAAATGAGAGATATATTGCAGGAGTTTGTGGAAATAGAAAGCCATTCTGTGTTGCTTTCTTCTCATATTACAGAAGATTTAGAAAAAATAGCAGATTATATTACATTGATAGAAAAAGGAAATGTAATATTGAGTGAAAATAAAGATGAATTGTTAGAAAATTATGGTGTTGCTAACTTTTCGAAAGAGGATTTGAAAGAAATAGATGTAAAAGATTATGTCAGCGTAAAACAGTATGCTTTTGGCTGTAAAGTGCTTGTAAAAAATAAAAAGATGTTTTTGAGAAAATATGATGGTGCAGTAATGGATAATGCAAGTTTGGAAGATATTATGGTGTTTTATCATGAGAGATAGGAGAGAAAAACAATGATAGGATTATTGTATAAAGACATATTGTATATCAAAAATATAAAAATAACAAAAATAAATATCGGTGTTGGTATTATCATTTTTATGAATTTGATAAAAAATAATTTTTTTACAATAGTAATATTACTTGCAGTATTTGCAGCAACTTGTTTTTCTATGATACCATTTCAATGTGATAATTATAGTAAATGGAATGAATATCAGTATGCTTTCCCCATAAATAAGGAAATGACAGTATGCAGTAGATATTTGTTTGGTGCAATTATATTTGGTATTTGTACATCATTTGCTGTATTAGGTATGATATTAAATGGAGTGATTACAAAGCAAATACCTGAAAGGGAGTATTTGTTGTTGTATACAGCAATAATATGTTTTATTCCTGTAATGCAGTCGATATTATTTCCTTTATTGTATTGCTTTGATATAGAAAAAGGTAAATTGTATGCAGTTGGCGTATTTGTTATGGTATGGTTATCAATATTAGAAAGTAGGGGAGTACTGTCAAATGCTTTAACAGAAAATAGTACCATTGCAATTTTAGTAATAATAACTATTTTTGTAATATTGTGTTATGTATTTTCAATGTGTTTGTCCATTCATATAGAAAAGAAAAAATGTTTTGATGATATTGATAATGAAATAATAAGGAGAGAAAAACAATGATAGGATTATTGTATAAAGATATGATATATATGAAAAAGATGTGGAAAACAGTAATATTATTTGCAGTATTTTTTATAGTGTTTAGCTTTGTGCAGTCAAATACTATTTCAGCAATGTCGTTTATATCCATTATGATAGGAGGAAACTTTTCAATGTTGCCTTTTAGCTATGATAACTATAGTAAATGGAATGAATATCAATATGCTTTCCCTGTGAGTAAAAAAACAGTGGTGTGTAGTAGATATTTGTTTGGATTGGTATTGTTTGGTATTTGTTTGCTTTTAAATGTGGTAGGATTACTGCTAGTGCAAATAGAAATATTGCTTTTTACAAGACCTTATGCTCCTATTACAATACAATATGTTAGTGCTGAAATATTGCCACTGTTTTTTATACCAATTATGCAAGCGATTTCATTTCCGCTGATGTATCGCTTTGGTGCAGAAAAAGGTAGATTGTATGTGATTTGTGCCATTGCTGTAATTATAGCAATCGTGATGTCAGTAATGAAAATATGGGGAGGAGAAATTATAACATATAGTAGTGTTTTGATAACTTTAGCAAGTATGGCAGTAGTGCTGTATGTGCTTTCAATGTTGCTGTCCATTTGTATAGAAAAGAAAAAAGTACAATAATGCAATTTGATACTTTTTGATACTTTTTATGTATTATATATGATATATAAGATGTCTTTATATAAAAAACTATTCCTAATCCGTGTTATTGCAGAAATAAATTGGTTAGACGTGGGAGTAACAAAAACTATTTCTAATCCGTGTCATTGCAGAAATGAATTGGTTAGACGTGGGGAGAATAGGCTATACCTAATCCGTGTTATTGTAGGAATAAATTGGTTAGGCGTGGCAATTTAGAAATAAAGTTTCTAAAAAAATGTATGCAGAAATGCAAAAAATGTATACAGAAAGTTACAAAGTAAAGAAAAGAAAGAAAATAAAATATATATGCTCTTTTGAGAAAAAGAGCGTTACTGTGTTTGAAAAAAAATAAAATCTAAACACTCTAAAAACAATGTTGTAGTAAAAGAGAGTGTATTTGTTAGATTTTGTGCATATAAAAAAGGGGAACTGTAACAGTCCCCCGTGTAAAAAGAAAGTGTTATAATAAACTTTCCATTTGATTTAATAAACTTTCGAACACTTTCATAGCATTTTCGATAGGTTCAGCAGTTGTCATATCTACACCTGCTCCTTTGAGTAAATCAATAGAGTATTCGCTGTTGCCTTTGGAAAGAAAATCAATGTAGCGGTCAATAGCAGGCTGTCCCTGTTTTATAATATTTTGAGAAAGAGCAATGGCAGCACTGTAACCTGTGGCATATTGATAAACATAAAAAGCATTGTAAAAATGAGGTATTCTTGCCCATTCTATGGCAATTTGCTCGTCAATAACAATGTCATTGCCAAAATATTGTTTGTTTAAATCGTAATAAATTTGGCTCATATTTTCGCAAGTAAGAGGTTCTCCTTTTTCTGTCATATTGTGGGTGATTTTTTCAAATTCAGCAAACATTGTCTGTCTGAAAAGTGTGCCTCTGAACTGCTCCATAAAGTAGTTGATAAGATATTTTTTCATAGTAATATCTTGTGTGTTTTCCAGAAGATAGTGCATAAGAAGTGCTTCGTTGCAGGTAGAAGCAACTTCTGCCACAAATATTTTGTGTCCGCTGTATAAATAGGGCTGTTTTTGCCAAGTAAAATAACTGTGTAAAGCGTGTCCCATTTCGTGAGCAAGTGTAAACATACTGTTGATGTTGTCATTGTGGTTTAAAAGTACATAAGGGTGAACACCGTATACGCCCCAAGAGTATGCACCGCTTCTCTTGCCTTCGTTTTCGTATACATCTATCCAACCACCATCAAAACCTTTTTGAAGTGCATTGGTGTAGTTTTCGCCTAGTATGGAAAGTGCTTTGTGTACGGTTTGTTTTGCTTGTTCATATGATATTTTTTTGTCTGCTTCGGCAACAAGAGGAACATATAAATCATACATATGAATTTCGTCAAGTACTAACATTTTTTTGCGTAAAGATACATAACGGTGTAAAAGAGGCAAAAATTTGTGTACGGTTTGTATGAGATTGTCGTATACTGTAATAGGGATATTGTCATCTTCTAGTGCAGCACAAACAGAAGAAGTATATTTTCTGGCTTTTGCAAAAAATACGTCGCCTTTGACGCTGGCACTGTAAGCAGCAGCAATGGTGTTTTTTTGTTTGAGATAGCTGTCATAAAGTGCATAAAATGCCTCTTTGCGAACATCACGACAACTGTTTTCTAAAAAAGAAGTGTAACGTCCTTTTGTTAGTTCTACTTCATTGCCATTTTCGTCATGAATGACAGAAAATTTCATATCTGCATCGTTTAGCATAGTAAATATGTTTTGAGGGGCGTTTGCAATTTCTGCTGTTTGAGCAAGGAATTGTTCTTGTTCCGCAGATAATGTATGCTCTTTTTGACGAAGTATGTTTTCAAAAAAGTGGTTGTATTGTTCAAATTCAGGTAATTGTTTTCTGAAATCTGTCAATGTGTTTTCTGGTATAGCAAGTATTTCAGGCACAATAAAAGCAGTGGCAGCAGAATATTGTATTATAATATTTTCTGCTCTGGAGGAAAGTTTTTGATATGTGGTGTTTGTGCTGTCTTCATGGAAGTGCATAAAAGCGTACACATATAGCTGTTCTATCATAAGAGAAGTGGCGTTGCTCTGATTGAGACAGTCTAATAATGTTTGTGCAGATGTACTAATTTTTCCAGAAAAATCGCTTAAATGTGCAATAGATTTTTGAGAAGTATCAAAATCATTTTCCCATTTTTCAATATTACTGTAAATATCTTCTAAATGCCACGCATAATTTGCATTTATTTCCGTTCTTTTGGGTAATTTGTCCATAAAAATCGTCCTTTCTCATAAAAATGGTATATAATATTGTATTACAAGCTGTATTTCAGCCATATTACAACAGTTATTATATCACTAATTTTGCATAGTATAAGCCAAAAAAAGAAATTTTGTGTTAAATTATAAAATTTTGTTAATATTATGACTTGATAACAAGCAGTATTTTGTAGTAAAATTAATACAAACAAATGTGTCAATCTGAAGAAAGGGTGGTTATTGGTGGCAAGTGAAAGACGTAAAATATTGCTAGTTTCTTCTGAAGCAGCACCTTATGCAAAAAGTGGTGGATTGGGGGACGTTGTAGGGTCATTACCAAAGGCATTAAAAGAAGCAGACGTTGACGTAAGAGTGGTACTTCCTAAATATGCAACGATAAAAGAAGAGCATATGCAAGATGTCGAATACTTAGGTTCTTTCTTGATAAATCTTGCCTGGAGAACGCAGGAAGCAAAAATATTAAGAAAAAATACTGACACATTTCCTGTGTACTTTATAGAAAATGATTTTTATTTTGGCAGAGAAGGACTTTATGGTTATGGGGACGACAACGAGCGTTTTGCATTTTTCTGCAAAGCGGTGCTGCATATGTTGTCAATGATAGACTACTATCCAGACATTATACATTGTAATGACTGGCAGACAGGGCCTATTTGTATGTTGTTGAAAGAGTCTTACAGTAAAATGATATTTTATTCCAGAATTAAGACACTTTACACCATACATAATCTACAGTATCAGGGCGTTTTCGGTCGTGAAACTATGGATTTGTTGGGCGTACCAAACTGGTGCTTTGACAGTGGAAATGCAGAATTTTATGGCAATGTAAGTTATATGAAAATGGGCTTGATGTATGCAGACCATATTAGTACAGTAAGTAATACTTATGCAGAAGAAATACAGACACCACAGTATGGTTATGGTATGGACGGTGTATTAAGAAGTAGAAAAGAGCATTTGAGTGGTATTATAAATGGTATTGACTATCAAGCAAATGACCCAGCAACAGATAAACGCTTAGTAAGAAACTTTGACAGAAACAGTATTGAACTCAAAAAAGAAAATAAAAGAGAATTGCAGCAATATCTGGGATTAGAACAAAGAGACGTACCAATGATTGGTATGATTACAAGGTTGGCAGACCAAAAAGGATTAGACATTTTGACACAAGTGTTTGGTGAAATGATGAGAGAAGATATACAGTTTGTATTGTTAGGCACAGGAGAAAACAGATACGAATATATTTTCAAAAGCATGGCACAGCAATATCCCGGAAAAATGAGTGCAAATATTTTATTTGATGATACATTAGCACAAAGAATATATGCTTCAAGTGATTTGTTCATGATGCCATCATTTTTTGAACCATGTGGATTGGGACAGATGTTTAGCTTGAGGTACGGTACAGTGCCTATTGTAAGAAAGACAGGCGGATTAGCAGATACCATTACACATTATAATACAGAGACAAAACAAGGGAATGGCTTTGTATTTGAAAGTTACGATGGTAATGGATTGCTTTGGGCATTCCGTGAAGCATTAAGAGTATATCATATGGGAGCTGAGGAATGGGCAAACGTAGTAAGAAATGCTATGGATTGCAACTATTCATGGGCAAATTCCGCAGGAAAATATATTGCTCTGTATGATAAACTGATAAAGGGCTGATATAAAAAGAATAAGAATTGGGGTAAAAATACGGAAAATAAAAAATAAAGGGGTAGAACATTTGTTCTCCCTTTTATTTTTGTTAAAAAAAATATTTTTATCTGTACGAAATTTATGCTCAGTAGTATAATGGTTTAGGTTAAAGGGCAATATTACATAAATGGAAAAATTAGTAATACAGAATTTTTTGAAAAGTATGGAAATTACTATATTATGGGGGAATACTGCAAAAGGAGGATTTATTGCTTGGAAGAAGAAAACAAAATTGAAAAAAGAAAAAAAGGAAGCAAAAAGTATATTATAATACTATTTTTATTTGCTTTAATTGTAGGGGGAAGTTGTGGATTATATTATGTAGATACTTTTTATGGACAAGGAAAAATCAATACAATACTTTCTTCTTTACAGCAGAAAAAAACAACACAAACAGATGCAGATACAGAGCAAGAACAAAATGGAGTAGATATTATAGAACAGAGCAATGAAAAAAATAGTATTAGTTTGTCATCAGGAGGGGCATTGTTTGCTACAAAAGGGAAAAAGTTTTTGATGTGTACAAAAGATGGTGCAAGATATATGAATAGTATGGGTGACCAAAAATGGAATGACACTTTTACTATGACAGCACCAGAGTTAATAGAAGAAGGAGAGTATTATGCGATAGGGGATTTGTCTGGAAAAAGTGTAAAAGTTTATGATGAAACAGGTTTATTGTATACAGCACAAAATACAGGGAATGTTTTGTATTTCGCATTAAATCGTAATGGATATTTAGGTGTCATTACAAAAGATAAAGAAATTTATACTGTTATGATTTATGATAGAGAGGGTACACAACTAACAGGAAGGCAAGAAGGAGAAAAAGGTGTTTATCCGCTTTCTATGGACATATCAGATGATAATAGAGTATTTGCAATAAGCTATTTGGATACCACAGATGTAGAACCTATTGGGAAAGTAAATTTTTTCTTTGTAAATGAATCAGAAGGAAAAAACTTTAGTGAAAGTATGTTTTCTGGAGTAATTAAAAATAATGAATTTATACCCAAAGTGTTTTATTTAGATAATGGAAATCTTGTTATAGTTTCAGATAGGGCTTTGTATGGTATTGCAAGCAATGGAGAAGAACGTTGGGCAATAGAATTAACAAATCATATTAGTTACATAGGACTAGAAAAAAAGAAGTATATTGTAGCAGCATATGGTGGGGCAATATCGGGTAGAAACAGTAAAAAACAAGGCTATGTCAGTTGGATAAATGGCGATGGCAAAGAAATTGCTTCTTTTCAGGCAAAAGATGCTGTAACATATTTAAACTGCGATAATACGGGAACTGTAATAGGATGTAACAAAACATATTATGGTTTTAAAATAGGAGGCAGAGCGTTCTGGGAATATACTGCAACAAAGGATATGATAGATGTTTTGCTTATGGAAAATGTAAATAATGTACTTTTTGTTACAAATGATACTGCGGTGATATTAAATATGGATAGTGTCAGTCAAGATACTACTGTAAAAGAACAAAGAGAAGATATACAAAATACAGAAAAAGTCATCAGAAAACAGCAAGAAGATGAACAAAAAGAAGGAGAAGAAGGAGAACAAGAACAAAATACAGAGAATGAACAAAATAATGAAACAGAAAATAATCAAAATGAACAGTATAATAAAAATAATACTGTAAATGGAGAAAACAATGATGAGAAGCAAAACAGCCAAACAGAACAAAATAATACTGAGCAATCAGAAAATGAACAATCAGAAACAAAACAAGAAAATACAACAGAACAAAATAATGAAGATAACCAGAATAAGCAAAATCAACAAAATAACCAAAATCAGCAAAGTGAAGTAAAACAAAATAGTACACAGTAATAATATCACAGCATATTTGGTGCAGAATATTATTTTTATTCTGCACCATTTTATACAACAAAGCATACTATATTAAAGGAGTGATACAAATGATACAAAACAGCAATATGGTTTGGCTTTTAGATGGCATTGTAGTATTGATGATTGCAGTACCTGCATTGATAGGTTATTATAAGGGCTTTGTATATGCTTGTTTAGGTTTTTTGCCTATTATAGTATCTTTTTTTGGTTCAAAAATACTATCTCCTATTTTTAGTAAATTTCTTAGAAAAACGGAGTTATTTGATTTTTTTAAAAAAAATGTATATGAAGGCTTACATTTAGGCAAGCTATTAGAAGAAAAAGCAGGACAATCTCAAACAAGTATTATAAACGATATGAATATACCAGAATTTTTGAAAAGTGCTTTGCTTGAAAACAACAATTCTGTAGTATATTCTCTTTTTGAAACAGAAAAATTGCAGGATTATATTGCAAGTTATTTCGCAAATATTTGTTTAAATATTATTAGTGTTGTTTTGGTGGCAGTGGCATTATATATTGTAATGAAATTGTTTTTAAGTGCATTAAATATTGTTTCAAAGCTGCCTGTCATTAGTACAGTAAATAGGTTGTGTGGTTTTGCTATTGGTGGAGCAAAAGGAATATTTTTGGTATGGTTTATTGGTATTATATTGACATTTTTTTATTACAATGAAGCACTTCAATCCTTTTTTGTATTGTTGGAAAAAAGCTATATTACAGCATTTTTGTATCATAATAATTTGCTTTTGTTTATGGTTTTAAAAATATTTGCATAAAAAATAAAAAAAGTGTTGACAAAGTGTTTTTTGCGTGTTAATATATTCAA
This sequence comes from uncultured Clostridia bacterium, assembly GCA_910586765.1. GTDB lineage: Bacteria > Bacillota > Clostridia > Lachnospirales > Anaerotignaceae > Coprocola. The sequence continues at coordinate 171 of CAJUJJ010000032.1, read as the reverse complement.
GCAGTGTCTGAAAAGACAGAATAAAACAAAATAATAAATTGGAAAATAGTTGATTTTTATAATATTTTCTGCTATAATATCGAAATATATCATTGCATATTGTTTATGTAATGTAAATGGGGGTTTAGCTCAGTTGGGAGAGCACCTGCCTTGCAAGCAGGGGGTCGCGAG
>CAJUJJ010000031.1 GCA_910586765.1 uncultured Clostridia bacterium | reverse complement strand
TTATAAAACTCAACACTTTATATAGTTTTTTATAAGTTTTTATTAACAGTTATATCCCCCCTTTTATCTGTTATACAAATCCACCGCCTTTTAATGTAGGCGGTGGTTAGATAATTTATTTATACTTTTTATGGTGCAACAGAGTCAATAATAGATTGTACTTTTGTTTGATCTTCTCCTAATGCAGAAGTAATTTGAACATTACCTTCTACTACTTGCTGTTCTGCTTCACTTACTTTTTGTCTAATTTCTTCTGGAACATTTTTTTCATAGTATTCATTTATTGCAATACCTGCTCCTCCTTCTTTTATACCTAAACTTTCATATGCACCATATGGCACTGTGCCTTCTATTTCCATCTCTGCCATTCTTACAAGAGAATTGCCCACTTCTTTGAGCACTGATGTCAATATTACATTTGCTTTTGCTTCATCTGTATCTTTAAAAAGCATAGCTTGGTCTGAATCTACTCCTATAATATATTTGTTCATTTCTGTTGCTGCTTCCACACAGCCTAAACCTGCCTGTTCTGCTGCTGGGAATATAATGTCTACACCTTGATTATATTGTGCAATAGCAGTTTCTTTTCCTTTTGCTGTGTCGTCCCATGAACCAATATAAGAAACATATACTTTAATATCTGGTTCTACAGATTTCGCTCCTTCAATGTAGCCAACTAAAAAGTCTGTTATAATAGGGTGTTCAGAACCTCCTACAAATCCTATTTTTTTGTCTTCATTGGCATACTCCATATCAGATGTTGTAACAAGTGCTGCCAAAACACCTGCTAAATAAGAACCTTCATTTTGTTTATAACTAATTGCATAAACATTTGGATATTTTCCATCTTCTATTTCTGAATCAAACATAACAAATTTTTGTTCTGGAAATTCTTCTGAAACTTTTTCGATTACTTCTGAAGAACTAGAACCATTTGTTATAATTACATCATATTTTCCTTCTTCTGCTAAATCCTGAAATGTTGGTTCCCATTTTGTTTGGTCACGTCCTATTTCAATTACTCTTGTTTCACAGCCTAATTTTTCTGCAATTTGTGTTACGCCATTGTTTGCAGAGTCATTAAATGATTTGTCCCCTAATTGTCCTGTACATACAAACACAAAGGAAGGTTTGCCACTATCTGTTGTTCCTTCTGCTGCATTGTCTGCATTGTCACTGTTACTTCCGCCACTGCCACTACAGCCTGCTAATCCAAAAAGCATAGCTCCTGTAAGTACCATTGACAACATTGTTACTAATTTTCTTTTCATTTTTTATACACTCCTTTTTTTATTGAAAATATTACTGCATTGTTTTATATTGCAGTCAACACAGCAATTATTTTATACTCCCATCACTTCTTCATAACTTGGTATTGATGTTTGTGCTCCTTTTCTTGTTACCACAATAGAAGATACTTTTGTTGCAAATTCTATTGCCTGCTCACAACTACAGCCTTCTGACAATTTTAATGCTAATCCTGCCGTAAAGGCATCTCCTGCTGCTGTAGTATCTACTGCTTTTACTTTTTTAGAAGCAAAAACAGTATGTCCTTGTTCTGTCACAAGTATAGCACCTTTTTCTCCTAATGTCACAACAACTTTTTCTACACCTTTTTTTAGTAGCACTTTTGCTGCTTCTACAATTTCCTGTTCTGTTGTTGTTGGCTTTTGTGTTAATATTTGTAATTCTGTTTCATTTGGTTTTATAATGGAAATATTTTGAAAAAGCGTTTCTGATAAACCTTTTACTGCTGGTGCTGGGTCTAAAAGCATTGTTTTTCCTTTTTGTTTTGCCAGTTCTGCTACAACACATACACTTTCAATAGGTACTTCTAACTGTGCTATTACAACATCACATTTATCAATATAGTTTTGTAGTTGCTTAATCCATTGTTTTGTTAACATAAAATTTGCACCAGATATTACAACAATACTATTTTCTCCTGTTTCTTCTACTGCTATCACTGCCATACCTGTAGGCTGATTTTTAAAAATTTGTATTCCTTTTGTATTTACATTGACAGATTGCAAATTTTCTAACAATTTTGAACCATTTCGGTCTGCTCCTACACAACCTATCATTGCTACTTCTGCCCCCAACTTCGCCATAGCATAAGCTTGATTTGCTCCTTTTCCTCCAGGTATATAATTGATTTCTTTTGCTAACACTGTTTCCCCTTTTTGTGGTATTTGGGAAACATTTACTACCATATCCATGTTTAAACTTCCTACTACCAACAATTTTCCCATTTTGTTGCCTCCTCTTTTTGTTGTATGCTTATAAAAGCATTGCAACGTCTTTGCTTACTCTTTTTTTGACTTCTTCTATCATCTCAATAATTTCCTTTTGATATAAATCCATTGTAATTCTATCTGGCATAGAAGGTTGTGCTCCTAATCTTGCTATACTAATACCTGCGGCATATGTTGCAAAAACAATGGCACTAATCATATCTTTTCCTTCACTTTTTGCTACGGCAAATGCACTAATAAAAGCATCTGCTGCACCTGTAGTATCTTGTGGTTCAAATGGTGCGGCATCAAAATAAATACTATATTGTTTATTCCTAAAATAACAACCTTTATTTCCTAGTGTTACAATAACATTTTTTACTCCTTTTTCTATTAAAAATGCTGCTTTTTGCTCTACACTTTCCTCTCCTTGCACAATTTTATGAAGCTCTTTTTCATTCGGTATCAAATAATCTATATACTGCATAATGTCATACTGCAATGTTTCTATTGTTGCTGGCTTGACAAGCACTATCACATTTGTTTCATGACACATTTTAATTGTATAAATTGCAGTCTTTTGTGGTATTTCTAATGACAACAGACAATAATGTGCTTCTTGAAACAGTTTTTGATGTTGCCTTATTTGGTAAGTATCTAACTCTCCATTTGCTCCTTGATATACTACAATAGTGCTTTCTCCATCTTTTGCTACATTGATATATGCTTTCCCTGTAGAAAGTGTTGTACTAAAATAAACGCCTTCTGTTTTTACACCGTTTTGTACCAAACAATGATATAATTTTTTGCCATCTGCATCATTTCCTAAGCTGCCTACTGCATATACAAGTCCCCCTAGTTTTCCTGTTGCTGTTGCTTGGTTGAGACCTTTTCCTCCAGGCAGCACCGCAAGATGATTGGAAAGTAATGTTTCTCCATCTGTAGGAAGTTTTTCTACATTAATAATATTGTCTATATTCATACTACCTACTACAATAATTTTTTGATAAGAACCATGTATTTTTTCAAAAGGATTTGTAACACTTTCTCCTTCTATCAATGTAGGAAGAATACTTCTTCTAAAACGAACAAATTCTTTCTTTCCTTCTATTTTTTGTAAAAGCATTTCTATTGCCTGTTTGCCTACTTCTTCCCAATTCAATGCCACATAATCTAGTCTAGGATATAATGTTTTATAAAATCCCATAGTGTGAATACACACGATTGACATATCTTTTGGCACTGTTGTGGCGTGCCTTTCACAAGCAGCATAAGTACCACAGGCTATGATTTCATTTTCACATACAACAGCAGACAAATTACGATTAATTAGCTGATGTGCTCCTATTCTTCCTGTTTCCACTTCATCTTGTCCTACAAATATATTTCCTGTTTCAAATAATATATCCGCCTCAAACAGTGCCTGCATATATCCTTCTTTACATTCATTACTATGGCGATTTTCATACAAAAGTAGCCCTATTTTTCTATGTCCATATTGTATTAAATGCTTTGTTGCTAAATAAGTCGCTGTTACATAATCTCCATATACTTGTATTGTTTGAGGTAAATCCTTTTGTTTTTTTAAAAGTAAATAGGCTATTTTTTGTTTTTGTAACATTTGTATACTATCTTTTTCTTCTGCTATGGGGTACAATAGTATTGCATCAATATTTTTGCCTGAAAGTATTTGTATATATTTAATTTCATCGGAATGTGTTTTTGTAAAATAAACCATAATGTTGTAACCATTTTGTACAGCATTTTTTTCTATGCTGACAATTAGTTCTTGTTTATACTGTAAATCTTCTGGCAGTATCAACGCAAATGTATAACCACAAGAACCTACAGCAATCTGACGTATTTTAGAATAAGGCATATATTGATATTGTTTTGCAATTTCTAAAACTCTTTTTTTGGTTTCTTCACTAATGGCACAATCTTTATTGTTTAATATTTTAGAAACAGTACTAACAGAAACTTGAGCCAAATTTGCAATGTCCTTTATTGTCATGAAAAGACTCCTTTCTGAAAAATGTGTTAATAAAACTGTTTTAGTAAAACAGTTTCTTATACAATATTACTATATACCAAATTTTATAAATTGTCAATATTTTTACCAAAATGACAAAAAAAAACTGCTCTACACTATGCAAAGCAGTTTTTTTTCTATAATAATATACTTCCCAAACGATATACTATAAATGTAATACACCATGCTACTGCAATTTGAAATAATACAGAAATGCCTGTCCATTTCCAACTGTTAGACTCTCTTTTAATTGTTGCAATGGTTGCAGCACAAGGTACATACAATAAACAGAATATCATAAGACAATACGCATTTAACATACCAAATCCCATACCACTTAATATTGCAGCTAATTCTGTCATACCTACTTCTGAATTGATATTTGGTACAGCAAACAATACTGCACAACTTGATACTACTACCTCTTTCGCTGAAATACCTGCTATCAACGCTACTGCAATTTGCCAATATCCTAATCCTATAGGAGCAAAAAATGGCTCTAACATATGTCCTATTACTGCTCCAAAACTATTTGTCATATCTGTAGAATATCCATTTACACCAAAATTTAACAAAAACCACATAATAATAGAGGCAATAAATATTGTTGTACCTGCTTTTGTCAAATAATCTTTTACTTTTTCCCACACATATATCCAAACAGTTCTGACACTTGGCATTTTATACTCTGGCAATTCTATAAGCAAATCATTTTTTAATTCCTTGTTATATTTCATTTTCATAAAAAACAGTGCGATTAATGCTACAATAATTCCTATAACATACATAGAATATGCTGCAATCATAGCGTAGTTTCCGAAAAACATACTAGAAAATAATATATATATAGGCAGTCTAGCACTGCATGACATAAAAGGAGTAACCAACATAATTTTATATCTGTCGCTTTTTTGTTCTAGCGCTCGAGATGCCATTATCGCAGGTACAGAACAACCAAAGCCCAATATCATAGGAATAAATGCCCTTCCAGAAAGTCCTAACTTTCCCATAACACCGTCCATAACATAAGCAACACGTGACATATAACCACTATCTTCCAAAAACGCCAATGCCAAAAACAATATAAATATATTAGGCAAAAATGTTAATATACCTCCCACTCCTGCAATAATGCCATCTACAAGCAATGATATAATAGGAGGGCTTACGTGAACTACTTCCAAAGCAGTCGCTGCTCCTGTGCTTATAAATTCTATTAACAACTCAAAATAACCCTTTAACCAATCTCCTACTGTAAATGTCAAAAAAAACACACAAGCCATAACAGCCAGAAAAATAGGAATACTTGCTATTCTATGGGTTAAAAACTGGTCTATTTTATCTGTAAATGCTGCTCTTTCTTCTTTATGAAATAATACTTCTGCTATAATTTCTTCTATAAAATCATATTTTTCATTTATAATATCAGACTCATAACTGCGGTCAATTACATCTGGCAAATTAACACCATATTTTTCTGTAATTTCTTGGTCTTGTTCTAACAACTTTAATGCGTACCATCTTTTATTTTGTAGCTCTGTATGCTCTTTTTTTAGTTCTTCTACAATGTAATCAATTTTTTGTTCTATCTCATCACTATATACCATAGCATACTTTTGATGTTTTTCTCCTCCTGCATGATTATGTATTAATATTTCAGGTTCTTTTTTGTCATAGTGATGTGCTGCAGCGTGCATTAAAGTATTGATACCTTTTCGTGTTCTTGCAGAAACAGGTATTACAGGCACTCCTAACATTTCGGGCAGTCTGTGCATATCTATTTCCATACCTCTTTTTTCTACAATATCCATCATATTTAATGCCACAACAACAGGTTTTCCCAGTTCCAAAAGCTGCAATGTTAAATATAAATTTCTTTCTAATGAAGAAGCATCTACTACATCAACAATCATATCTACTTCATCACTTAGTATAAATTGGCGTGAAACTTTTTCTTCCATAGTATAAGAAGTTAAACTATATGTTCCTGGTAAATCTACTAAACGGATATTTAAGTCATGTTGTTTTATTGTGCCTTCTACTTTTTCTACTGTAACACCTGGCCAATTTGCTACTTTTAAATTTGCTCCTGTATAAACATTAAAAAGTGTTGTTTTTCCACAGTTAGGATTGCCTATAAAGCCTATTGTAATATCATGTGCCATACCAAGCCCTCCTCACTTCAATGTTTTTTGATATTCCCTTTCCTATAGCAAAACGTGTACCCCTTACTTTTATAATTAGTGTTCCGCCACTTTTATTGTTTAATATTTCTACTTTTGTACCTGCTAGCATACCTAATGCTTCTAATCTTTTCTCTATATGTAGGGGCAAATACAATTTTTCTACAATATAAGTAGCATTTATTTCTCCATTATTTAATGTCATATTACTCCCTCTTTTATGCTCTAAAACCCGTTTTATCTGCTTCTGTAATTTTTCTGATTACTTTACAGGGTACTCCCCCTGCTATGACATTTTCTGGAATACTTTTTGTTACAACACTTCCAGAAGCAATAATTGTATTATCTCCTATTGTGACACCTTGATTAATTTGTACTCCTCCTCCAATCCAAACTGCATTTCCTATTTTTACCTTTTTGGCATAACACCCTCCTGCAATGCGTTCTTGTGCATCAATAGCGTGGTTTGATGTATATATTCCTACTCTAGGGCCAAATAAAACATTGTTTCCTATTTCAATCCCTCCGCCATCTAACAGTACACAATCAAAATTTGCATAAAAATGATTGCCTATACTAATATTGTACCCAAATTCACATCTCATGTTTGGCTCAAAATAAACATCTTCTCCTATAGATGCAAATAGCCTTTTTAATATTTGTTCTCTCTTTTCTGCACTTTGTCCATAACTGTTATTGTATTCATTTGTCAGCAACACTGCATTTTCTCTGGCTTTTATCAGTTCCTTTGTCAAGTCATTATACATTTCACCTCGCAATATCAGTTGTCTTTGCTGCTCCAAGTCCATATTTATTCTCTCCTTTATTTACAACATATTGATTAGGCTTTTCCTATTGTATCACTAGATATATTAATTTTCTACTGTTTTATTAAAACAAATTTTCATATTTTCCAAAGTCACATGGTAAAAGTACCTTTCCCTGTTTTTGCAATTCTTGTTTTACCCCTTTTAAAATATGTACCATACCACATTTTTGTTTTTGGCTTGCTGCCAAAAAAAGAGCAGTCAGCATAGCATTTTTAATACTGCCTCCCGTCATTTCAAACTGTTCTGCTAAATATTGAAAATCAATATCTTCCTCCAATGGTACTTTATTCGTTATAAATGATTTCCACAATTCATATCTTTGCTGCATTTGAGGAAAAGGAAATTGTACAACATACTGTATTCTTCTAAAAAAAGCAGTATCTATTTGCTCTAAATGATTTGTAGCTAATATAGATATGCCTTTGTGATTTTCCATTTTTTGTAATAAAAATGCAACTTCCATATTTGTATATCTATCATTGGCACTTTTGACATCTGTTCTTTTTCCGAAAAGAGATTCCATTTCATCAAAAAGTAATATAATATTGCTTTTCATTGCTTCATCAAATATACTATTGATATTTTTTTCTGTTTCTCCTATATACTTTGAAACAATTTGAGACATATCTATTCTATATAATTGTAATCCTAATTCTTTGGCTATCACTTGTGCTGCCATTGTTTTGCCTGTACCTGATTTTCCTGCAAAAAGCATACAAACACCACGCCCATAAGGTAATAATGCATCATATCCCCATTCATCATACACAATATGTTCGTATAATACACGATTACATATTTGTCTAAGTTGTTGTTTTTGTTCTTGTGGTAATATAAGTTGTTCCCATAAAAATGTTGTTTTAATTTTTGTTGCTTTTTGCGTCAGATATTCACTTTGAAAATAAGTACAGCATTGTTCTATCAATTTCTGAGAATACTCACATTTTTCTGAAATCACTTTTTGATTTGCAAGTAACACCGTTTGTTTGATTTGTCCTTGTGTCATAATCATTTTATTGGCTAATTGTTCCGCTGAAATGTTTTTATCTTTTAAAAAATATTTCCAAAAGTGTATACTTTCTGTTATCGTTAATTGCTTTGTTTCAAAATGATATTGTGGTATTGCTGTTTTAGGTACAGTAAATATTCCTTCTCCTAACAAAAATATTGCAGAAAAAAAAGAATGATATTTTTGAAGCAATAACAATATTTCTTTGAAATCATTCTGTACTATACTTTGGCAGTTTTGTATACAAATGACACCCTTTTGTATCATTGCTGCTGTTATCATATGCAATATATTATATTTATTAGCATTTTCTCCCTCACAACACAAAAATACATTGTCATATTCATAGGCATATTGTTGTGCTATAAATTTTTTACCGCTGCCCTTCTGCCCCTTTATCACAATAATGCTGTTTTTCTGCTGATGTTGTATATTTTGTATACTTTGCCATATGTCCCTATTTGCTAACATTTCTTGTTTACTAGTGTTTTCTATACTGTAATCGTTTTGCTGCCATATTCCTGTAAGTGCAAAATAAACTAACTCTTTTTTTAATATTAGAGCTTGCTCTGAAAATACATTATTTTGTGACTGTGTTTCAAAAAGCAATTCATATGTAACAGTATACAGTTGTGATAAAAAATCACAATAAGAAATTTTTTCTATAGCACTGTTATAAATCTGCCATACCATTTCTACTGTTGGAAAAGGCATATTTATGCCATGCAATCTTGAAAACAAATAGCCGTATTTCGTGCTGTATTGAGGCAAAAAAGCAATACTTGCTGCAAAACGTTGTATATCATTTTGTGTCAAACAAGTCATTACAACAAAAAAAGAATTATTTTGGTTTTGTTCCATATAAAAGGCATTTTGATAAATTTGCTGTTCTGAATATGTTGTTTGTTCTGCCAAATTATTTTTTAAAACAGACAACATTTCCTCTGTTTCTATGCTGTCAATATACTTTCTTAAACAACACTCCAGCCATTGTATGATATATTCCAAAAAAATCTCCTCCTATTGTGCAGCTTGCACTGTCTGCTGTAAAGGTTGTACAATTTGTATTACTCCTCCCCACATACACATTAATTGGCTATTTTGAAGTAAAGCAGGTTTATTTTGAAACAATACTGTACTGCTGCCCATTGTCCAGGGTGCTGTTAACATAGGTGTGCATGGTTGTGGTGTTAATACTCCTAATGCCGCTGCTGTTGCCGCAGATACCGCAGGGTTTGCCATAGAAGTACACATACCAAATGTAGATAAATTTGCTGTAGTATTATCAAATATTGTTGCTGCAATACTATTTGATACTATTCCATTTTGTTGGCTATTTACCATAATAGGGCATGGTACTGCACCAAAACTACATTTACACATTGTTCCTGCTGTTACTACTATTCCCATATTTTTCTCCTTTCTGCTTTTGCTGTATTTTAAATTCTCTTTTTACTATACGCTTTGTAGTATGTATCATCTCTGTATCCATAAATACAGGAGATACCTTATAAAAACAAGCAGTTTCATTATAAAAATTCCACATGGCATATAATTTATTTTTTTCTTCTAATGATACATTGAGATATTGTAACGAAATATTTTCTTGTGCTTTTTGTATGCTTCCACTTAAATATTGCTGTGGTATTTTTCTATAATTATAAAGCTGCTGTATTATTTTTCCTAATATTCTTTGCTCATCAATTTGTTTTGTACTGCTGTCTGATTTTAAATTGACAAATATCATATAATACAATGAAAATGACAAAGGAGGTTCTTTGTATTGTGTTTCATCAATTATTATTCTAGATTGTAATTCCATTTCTTTATGTATTTCTATATCATACAAAAATACACCTATTTCATAATTTTCTTTTTCTCTTGGGCTGCAAATGCCTATTTGTTCTGGTTTATTAAAAGGCTCTGGTGTAATAACATTTCTCAATAATGTTATTATGGCTGTGCTTACTTCTGCAAATACAGTATAATTTCCCATAATAGCCCCCTTATATTTTATAAACAACAATGTCATTTCCATTTTGTATATGTTCCATACCATATGCCTTCTCAAATATATGTAAAGGTAAATATGCTTTATTATGATAAATAGCAGGTGCAGGAGAAATTTTCATTTCTTCTCCATTTACAAATATTGTTTGTTCCCCTAAATAATATTGTATTAAAACTCCATTTCCTTTTAAAATATAATCTCCGTTTATATTTCCCTTGTAAACTTTGGCATCAAGTTGCCTTGCTAATTCCTGTGCAGGAACATATATTTGTTGTTCTATCATAAAAATAGGAGAAAGTAATTTTACATCATAATCTTGAAATACAATGTGCCAAGGTTCTAAAAATGTTATATTCTGCTGTAACTGTAATTGTTGTATTGTTTTTAATATTTCTGCTTTTTCTTGTTCTGTATAATTGTCCTCTTTTTTTATTTCTATATTTGCATTTTGTTCATTTTCTATATTTTGTTGTGCATTTGTGTTTGTATATTGATTTTCATTCTTTTCTTCCTCTACCATACCATTGTTTTTTTGTAATTCTTTTTCCACCTGTTCCATGTATTGCTCTGCCTGCTGCATTTGTTCTATAGCGTCATCTCTTTCTTTTTTTGCACTTTCTAATAATTCTGTTTGTCCATTTTCTGCCGCAGACAAATATTGTTGTTGTTTTTGTTCAGCTTGTTGTTGTAATTGTTGTTTTTGTTGTTTTGCACTTTGATATTGCGGCATACTATTTAACTGCAATACATTTTTTTTATTTTCAAAATCACTTTTTACATTTTGTAATGTTGTTTTTGCCTGCTCTGCTACAGCAGAATTTTCATTAAACTGCTCTATAGCATTTTGTACATTTTCAATGCTCTGTTCATAAAAATCAATCATTTCTTCTGTTTCTAAATATTCTGTCATTTGCTCTAAATAAACTGTTACATCATCTAATGCAACATTGAGTGCTAACAATGCTTCTGTTTGTTTTTGCTGTAATACACTTTCGGTCTCTCCATTTTGTAATGCTTTTTGATATTGTTCTGTCTGACAGCCATTTTTTGATAATTCTTGTATATTTTGTTCTGCTTTTTGTTTTGCCTCTTTTAATGTTTCTAACTGTTGTTTTTTTTGTTCTTCTGTATTAGGTTGTTCTCCTGCCATAGCAGCTTTAATACTCAATATTTTTTCTAATCCTGTATCTGCTCCTTTTTGAATACCTTCTCCTGCTTCTCTTTGAAAAGATTTTTCAGCTTCTAATAACATTTTTTGCAGTTGAGAACTTGTTTCACTTTCTTGCACTTGTTCTAAATTTGGAAGTGTTGTCTGTATGTTAGTAATATATTCTGAATACTTCGCTATCAATGCTGCATTTTCATTATAGTCCAGCTTCGTCATTTCATTTTCTAAACGTTCTAATACTTTTTGATAACATAATACTTTTCTTTGATTTTCTACTGCTGTTTTTTGATTTTCTGCTTCATTTATTTTTTCTAATGATGCTCCTTCCGCTCTTAAAGCAACAATAAAATCTTCCATATTTTGTAGTTGTTTATCAAAATATTGTAGTTGTTGTAAAAATGGATTTTTTTCTTCATATAAACTTTGTGTTACTCTCTGTATACTATCACAACATTTTGTACCTTGTTTATTTCCCTGTTCTTTTAGTGCCTTTTGTATTTGTAATTCTTCTTCTATTCCTTTTAATTCCGGCATATTTTGAGGATATGCTACATCTCCTATTTCTGAAGTATTTGTTTGTTGTCCTGTTGTTAAATCAACTGTTTGTCCTTTTTCATTAGTATAATGTGTTAAATTCAAGCTATTAATTTGTTCATAAGAAACAATATTATCTACTGTTTTAGAAATTTCGCTTATATCACTGCTTTGTGTAATGTCATACCATGTACCTGCATTGATGTCAGATTTATAATAAATATGGTTTTGATTTTCCATTTGTGCAGAATTTTCTGCCTTTTCTAATATGCTATTTGTCATATGGTCTATTACTATAGCATATGTTCCTATAATAATGGTACGATTGGGAAAAGCACTTGCATCAGGACGAAGCACTTCTGCAAATACATTACTATTTTGCAGCAACATAAAACCACTTAACAAATACAAAAATAATTTCTTTTTCATATGCTCCCCTCCTTATTTCTTATAAAGTGTTCCATTTTCTTCTAAATATAATATAGCAAGTTCTCTGCCTTCCTTTTTTAAACGTACTTTCAAATGGGTTATTGGCTGAAAATACAAATGTAATGCTACTACCATTTCTCCTTTTTTTGCAGTACCAATTATTGTATTATCTATCATTAAATCATAACTGTCATATTGATATTGTTGTGTTGTGATAAAAAAAGCATATCTCACACTATCAGACTGTTGTATATTCCATTTTCCTACCTGCTCATACTGCTTTTGTTGTGTCTGTATTGTACCTGAAGCTGGTTTCATATTTAATGTACCATCATAATAAAGACCTTCTATTTCCGCAGTATATTTTAATTGATTTCCTTTGTAGAAATTTACCGTTAATATTGTAGTATCACCATATGTAACAGATAAATGTGTTAGCATTTCAGAAATAGGTGTTTTTTCTCCTACTGCAACATCTTCATAATAAAGTTGATAGCTGTCAACACCATATTCTTCTGGCACAACAACAGAAAACATAAAATTATAGTCTGTAATATTATTTTTGATATGCCATGTTGCTGTATCCATAACACTTTGACCCATTTCATACTCCTCTTGATTACTCTGTGCTATGCCTAAAAAATAATTCACATATCCTGCGGTCTGACTATTAAATGTACTAAGCGATTTGGCATAGTCTATTTTTGTCTCATAAAGTGCTTCTTGCTGTTGAAAAAGACTTTGTCTTGTACTTTCCAATTCTGTAAAAGATACAATTCCTTTTTTATTATCCTCTAAGCTTTTATTATAACGCATTTCATTTTGTGCTAAATTTTGTTCCATTTGCTGTATACTGCTTTGCATTATTTTTAGTGTAGTGTATGCTGTTTGTATTGTTTGTTCTAGTTGCTTTTGTGCTTGTTTTTCTTCTTCTATTGCTTTATCTCTTTCTACTAATGTTAAAAAAAGTTGATACTTTTCATCTTCCATGTATCTTGTTCCAGAGTATTCTCCCTTAAACCATTCTTTCGGAATATAAATTTTAAAAAATATGAGATTAATGACATAACTTCCATACCAAGGGCTATCAATATTATCTAATGTATTTTGATAACGTGCTATAAATTGTTCATAGTCAATTTTAGTATTCTCATGGCTTTTGATATAACTTTCTACTTCAGCCATATATTTAGAGTATACATTTTTGTATATTCCCATTACAACATCAGTTTCTTTTTCTGCTAATATTCTGTTTTGCCTTTTTTGATATAGTTCAAAATCATTTTCTAAAGCATAATTTAATATTTGTTGTAACTGCTGCCTATCAAAATAAGTCTGCTGTATTTGTTCTGAAACAGTACAGCCTAAAAAATCGTCTTTTCCCAAAAGAGCAGCTAATTTTAATTGCTTTTCGTTCTGTGACATAATATTTTGTTCTCTTTCTTTTTGCAATGAAATAATATTATCTTGTATATATTCCAAATCACTTCTTTTGGCTTTTGCCAATTTCACCTGTTTGTCCATAACATATTGTGACTGTTCCATTTGTTCTAATTGTTTTACAATGGCTTCCTCTTTATGTTGTGCTAATAAAACATCATAATATGCTTGTTCGGCTGCTGTTTGAGATTTGAGTGCTTCACTTTTTTTCTTTTCATTTAATATAGTAATATCATTTTCTATTTCAGGCACTTTTGTAAGTAATTCAATTTCTTTTGGCATACCATGTTTTTCAGGAAATTTTATGTTAAAAAGTAATGAAAAACGTATTGTACTTTCCTTTTTTATAGTATCTGCAATCCCTTCTTTTGCTTGTCTTAATTCTATTTGTTTTTTTACCAAATCTATTTTTGTATTTTGTACTCCTGTACTGTTTTCTATGGCAAGTGTTCTAATTTCTTCTAAAGTCAATATTCTGTCTGCTGCCATTACTTCACTAAAAACAGAAGTACTACACAATACCACAATTAACATCAATGCACAAATTTTTTTTCTCATGAAGTACTCCTTCCTATTTCATAACAGCACACAATACCACTTTGTTTTTGTCCATATAATTTTATCATACTTTCCTCTGCACTACATTCTATAACATAATCTATATTAATTTGTTTATTGCAAACAGCAGCATAAATTTGTTGTTGTTCTACCATTTCAAAATTATTCTCTTTCTGCTCATACTGTTTTATTTTTTGTTTTGCATCATAAAATGTCATGCCATTTTGTATACCATCTATATTTTGTGTGCCAAAAAACTGTATACTTCTTAAAGCAGGTGACTCATTATATTGTGAAAAATCAAATATAAAACAAACATTTAAACTATCATATATTGTTACGATACTATTTTCTAACATTATCAATTCTGTTTCTCTACCAAATGCTTGCCTAATTTCATCTAAATTGCTTTTGAGAAACTGTTTATAATCAATATCATCGTTATAAAAACTGCCTGTATATAATTTGCTGCCATTTTCATGATACAATGTACCTAATCCGCTTTTTTTGCCTTCTTCAAAATTCCCTTCATAAATTAATCTGTCTGTATTACTATTATAAAGTTTTCCTGTACCATGATAAGCACCATTTAAAAAACTGCCTTGATATAATATTTTTCCTTTTTTGCTATCATAAAGTACACCTTCTCCATAATACAACCCTTTACTAAAATTTCCATCATAAAGCAGTTGTCCTTTTTGGTATAGTCTTCCTTTTCCTTCATAAGTATTTTGAGAAAATGTACCTTGATACAATACAACATTATCAGAACCACTCGCATATAATGTACCTTCTCCTGTATAACGTCCATTTTCATAGCTTCCTTTATATTGCACTTTACCATTTTCAAAATAAGAAACGCCTTCTTTTTGGTATCCATTTTCAAATGTTCCAGAAAACTTAATATTTTCATTTTTATGATAAAGCACACCTGTACCATGATATTGATTATTTAAAAACTCCCCTTCATACACTTTTCTTCCTTGCTGATATAATGTTCCTATGCCACAGTATTGATTGTCAGATAGCTCTCCTTTGTAAACCATATTATTATTTTGATATACTTCTCCTTGTCCTTGTGCTTTTCCTTTTTCCAGCTTTCCTAAATAAAGTAAATTTCCATCTTTTTGAAATACTTTTGCTTTTCCTGTAAATTCATAAAAATCATTTGTATTTACTATAATTTCTGCTGGCCATAATTTCCCTCTCAAAAAGGGATAAACATATTGTGTCATTAAAAACAACACTACACAAAACGATAAAAACAATTTTAGTAAAAACTGTTTTGAAATATACACAGAACCTCTTTTGACATAGTCTTGCAATGTATTTGGTTTTGCAAATATGTAATGATATAATTTCTGCAAAAAGCTATAGTAATGCTGTTGCCATTTTCTCACTATATTTTTCAGTTTTGACAATTTACTTTTTAACTTTACTATATCACTTTTCAAAAAATTTATTGTAGTATTTCCAAAAAAAAGTAATATCTTTTCTAACATATTACTTCACCAGCTTTCTTCTAGGAAGTACAATTTTATTTTTTTGTGCAATAATTTCATCACAATAAAAAACATGCTTTTTTGCTGCAATATCATTTGGTGCAATGCTAATTGCTGTAACAAAATGTTTTCTCGCTTGTTCAAAATTCCCAGCATCACAACATTCTATTCCTTTTATAAATTCAGGCAAAGACTGTTTTTTTTGCTCTTTTTCCTCAAAATAATACGCATTGACACAGTCAAAAAGTATTACATTATTTTCTATAGTTAAAACTAATTTTCTAATACTATAGTTCTGTTTTTTCTGTATTTGTTCTGTTACTTGCTTTGTCATAATAAGTACAATGCCATATTGTTCTGCATATCTTTCCATATCATATATCATATCAATACTTTTAGATACCAAAGAAATTGCCATATGTCTTTCATTTCCTACAACACCTAGCATTGTATCATCATACTGTAATGTCATAGTCAATTTTAGCTCTTTTGCTGTTTTACGCTGATAACACTCTACCTTTTCTACAATTTTCAATGCAGTATCCACAGCATATTCTGCTTTATCCGTATAAATCACTCTCATGCCAGCACCCTGATAACTTTCAATGATGCCATCACTTTCTCCTATTACACTTGAAATCAGTGCTAAAATCTCATTGATTTGTTTGAATTTTTGTTCTGTTGTCATATTTTTTGTAATACTATAAAAATTACTTACTTTTATAGTTAATATATACACATTTAACATTATTTGGTCGCCAATTTCTAATTCTGTAATATTTTCTTTTCCCATTTTTTCAAACAATGTTACAGGTAAAAATCTCTCACAAGCAGTATTCATTTGTAATATGGCATCTAAAAAACACTTTATACGATATGTCATTCTATTAAAAGCATTTCCGATTTCTTCTAATTCATCATGAGAATGTATTTGAGCAACAATATTCCAGTCCCCTTCTGTCAAAGCATCTACACATTTTTTTAATTTTCCCACTCCTTTTAAAAACTGTTTTAAAAACACTGTTGTTACAATAATCAATATAATTACTACAAATAATATTATCATAACAGTATGAATTAGTATTTCAGACATATATGTTATAATATCTTGTTCATTTAATCCTACATCAAATGCACCTACTAATTCTCCTTTACTATTATAAATAGGAGCAGCTGTAAAAAGCCATTGTTCTGTCATATCTGATGTCATTAAAAATACAACTTCTCCTTTTTGCCAACACTCTCTTTTTTGTTGTATTTCTTCTGCACTTGTAATATATTTTTCATTAGTATTGCTCAATTCTTCTTTTCCTTCAAAATTTACACTATCTATGCCTACATAAAAAGTATCTCCTTCTAAAAAATATAATGTATAATAGAGGTGCTTTTTCATAGCATTTTCATTTTGTTTATAATATGCTGTTAAGTCTAAATACATTTTATCTACCAAAGTATCATAAAAAATATCACCCTCTTTTTGAGGAAATATAGATTGTTCCAAATCGTCACCATTAATATTATTTGCTATCAATGTGGATATGCTGTAAAGCTGCATATATACTTCATCTGTCATTTTTTCTGATATTTCTTTATACAATGCAACGCCAATACAACTAGAGCCTACCAAAAGCAATATAACCATTATCATAACTAACCTTATTAATATTTTTTTGCTATGATGCCAAATATGCCACAGCAACAATATACTACCAAAACAAAATACTGCTACAAAAAAAGAGTTTAAAGCATATTGAAAAAGCATAGCAGGTGTTTTATTCATATAAAAAACTGTACGACATTGTTGTGGTGTATTAACATAAAAAAAGATTTCTTCTGTTTCATACAAAGGTGTGCTTGCTAAAAAACTGCCTTTGTCGTATTTTAAATCTCTTATTTTGCAAAAAGGTATATCCCCTGTCATTTTGTCGTTTTCATTATAAATAGTTTCTATTTCATTATTTTGTATATCATATTTTACAAAACAAAAATGATGTATATCATTAAAATATAATTGCTTGTTTTTTTCATCTATACTTAATTTATATGGTACACAATGATTTGGTAATGTAATTTGTGAAATCTCATTGTTTTTATCTATAAAATAACATTCTGACGATGGTGTTGTAATATAAATGCCATCATTTCCATCATATAATATTTCATTAACAACATATTCCTTATCAAAATGATATGTTTTTTTCCAACTATATTCTGAAACGGTGTCGTAAAACATATTATGTATTGTTCTATTATCTTCTATCAAAAAAGAAACAATAATATTTTGTTCTGGTATATACTGCAAATTTTTTAAAATATGGTTTTGATGTTCTAATTGTTCTGTATCACACTGAAAAAGTGTTTGTTGAAATGTTCCATTTTCATCATATTTCGCTATATACTGTTTTGTAATTTGCATTTGTGACTGTTCTTGTACAAGCACATAAGTATTATTTTGCTCATCTTTTACAATATGAGTAGACTGTATTTCTATATTATTTTTTTCTGGCTTTATTAAAAACATATTCTGTATATCATTTTGTTCGTTTAATTCATATACTTCACTAATGCCATAACGATTTCGCAAAAAAGAAACATTGTTATTATTTCCTATTGTTACATCTGTTATAAAAGAAACTGCTTTCTCTTTGTGATAAAAAGTATAAAATAAACTAAAAAATATACATAAAATACATAATACGAAACACTTCTTTTTCACAGTATCCCCTCACATTTATATATCCATTTCATAATAATTTTCTTCTTCTAATAATAGTGTATAGCCTTCTATATTTTCATCATATTGCATATTTTCATTATTTTGTTCATTTTGCTGTTGTACTGTATTTTGTTTTTGTATTTCTTTTGTAATAGGCTTTTTAGGTTTTACACCATATGTTCTGACTGGTATTTTTTGTAATTGTTGTTTAGGTAGTAATGTCAATACTTGTCCCGGATAAATTAAATTAATATTTGTTATATGATTATAATCTGCTAAAGACTGTAAATAACCAATATCACCATAATACTGCATACAAATCATTGTTAAATTTTCTCCTACTTTTACAGTATATGTTTTGCTTTGCTCTATTTGTTGTATTTGTTCTGTATGTTCTGACTGTGGTAACTGTGTTTGTTGTGGTATTTGTTGTTGTTTCTGTATTACTTCTACAGTGCTATCTTGTTTTTGTTCCTGTTGTTCTTGTGTTGTAATTTCTACTGTTCCCAGTTGTTTTAATTCTGTATATAAAAAAGTATCTTCTGCATTTTTTTTATAAGCATCATAAGCAATATAAATCATACCTGCTATTGTTAAAAATGCTAAAAAAATTACAAACTTTTTTTTATTCTTTTTCTTTTTTTCTGCTATGTACAATTTTATACTTTTTTCTTTTTCTACTGCTCCAGAAACATCTTGTAAATCTTTTATTACTTCTCCCAAATATTGATATATCTTTTTCTGACATTTCTGCATTACAATAAGCAATTTTGACATACTTTTCAATTCTTCATTTGTAAAAAGTATTTTCATTGTTTGCTCTAGTGCTTCAAAACAATTAATTTGTTTTTGTTCTGGCAAAAGCAAAAGCTGATAGTTAAAATAAATGGCATTATTTTGTATTATAATATTAGGGTATTGCAGCATACAATACTGTATCATATCATTATAGTGTTGATAATTCAAAAATGCTTGCAATACTGTTTGTAGCAGCACTACTCTATAATGTAATGCTAATTTTTCTGACTGTACATACTGCAACAAATTTTTTCCTTCTTTATAACAAAAAACAGTATACAGTTTTCCACTTTCTGCAAAACAGTCTATAAAATCTGTATCATTTTTTTGTTTCATTTCCAGCAATGTAGCTAACCACTGTTGTATTAATGTTTTATCTGTCCATTGATTAATCAGTACCTTTTGTGATGTTTGTTGTTTTGTCTCTCCTACAAATATATTTATATATTGATTGCTTTTTAAAACATGATGTACTGTATATTTTTTTGAAAACAGTGTATCTGACACATTGCCTCCTCCTTACTACTATTTCAGTTTTGTTTTACTACTACAAATGCAGTTGCCTTTTTATTAGAATATTTTACACTTTCTGCAACGATTTCATAAACTCCCTCTTTACTCGGTGCTTCATATACTCCATTACTGTCTATTTTTCCGCCATTTTCTTCTACAATGCTCCATTTACACTCTTGACTGTCTGTACCTGTTAATGTTGCTTGAAATTTATATTTTTCTCTTGGTTTAAGCATAATGGTATTTGGTTCCACTATAATTTCTACATTACTTACTTCCGCAAAAGAATTTTGTTTTTTATGTTCTCTTTTTATTGCCCACCATTTCACTTTTATTGTTGTTACTTCAGCATCTTTTTTAAACTGCACACCTATACGAAATGTTCCTCTATCTGGATAACAAAGTACACCAATTTCTACAGCAGGCAACTCTGTCTGAAAAGGAGAATTTTCAAAAACGCTGCTTACGCCAAATATATTTTTTCTCATATTAAAAAAATCTCTTTGGTCAATCACATCTTCTAATGCTGTTTGTATCATTACATCTCCAGAGCCTAAGCCATGTGCTATTTCTTCACTAAAATAAGATTTTTTATTGCTGTAAAACTCTGTTTCTATAATTTCTGTGCCACTTTCTATTTTATACTGTTGTGGTTGTTGTAGTTGTCTTTCTATAGATACTGTTGTTTCTACGCTTTGCTTTGGCATTGTAGCTAAATGCTGTTTTTGTTTTAGCAATGCAGCTAATATGGCATTACTGAGTACATATTGCTGAAATGGCATATTTTCTATAGAAGTAATAGAATAATGTTCTCCCTGTTTTATCCAATTTATTTTTGCTAAATATAATTTATTTTCTCCTTCTGTATTGACAATATCTTCAAAATGTTTTTTACTATGCTTTTTTATGGCATATTCCATTAACGACATTTTCCCTGTCTCACATACTATTTTGGTATTTTGTATGCTATAGTTTTCATTTCCTATCACAACATTTGCTTTTTCTAATACGAAACTTTCTTCTGTCATAGTATTACTTTTTGCCGAAATAACATACTCTAATACAGTTTTTTGATTTGCTGTAATACTATTTTCTTGAAAATAAACAGAAATAGCACTTTCTCCCTTTTCTGTTTCAAATCCGCTGCATTGCAAATGATAATAAACAGAAATTGTTTGAGGTAAATTTTGTTTTTCTATTTCCACACGTATTACAGCAGATTGCTTTTGTTCTACATAGCAAGGCGTTATCTGTGTAATTTTCAGTCCTTGCTGTTCAAATAACACTTGTCTATTTTCAATTAAATTGTATTGTGTTAATTCATTAATATTCTCAGCTTCTGCTGTCAAAAAAAGCTGATACCCTTCTTTTATTCTATTATAATATTTATTTTCTCCTGTTATTTTTCCTGTTACAGAATGTATTATCTCCTGCTCTCTTTCTTCATAAGCAATACATAAATAAGCAGTTTGTCCATCTTCTAATTCATCAAAACCTTTTATTGTACTGACTTTTTGTGTAACTGCTTCTGCTACTACAATTTCTCTGCCTGTATAATCTAGTGCAAATCCCTGTCCTAATGATATTGTCGTTTCATCTAACAGTACAACATTCATACCACTTACAACACCTGCTCCTGTTGTCAAAAAATTGGAAAGTCTTCTTTTGTCATTAAAATATTTTTGTTCTTCTTGAAAATCTCTTACAGAAAGCAGTTTTCCATAAAAATAATTGTTTCTAACAAAAGGATAATATTTTTTATGTTCCATAACGCTAACTCCTTTATTCTAATAATGTTGTTTGAAAAGGTAATATTGTTGTACCATCTAACTGTAATGCTGTACTTTCCAAAAGGCAGCTATTTATGCCTATATAGCAATGTTCTCCAAATACCATAAAAGGACGTAGCACTACCAATTTTAATTTTGTATGGGCAGGCTGAAATGCTTCTAGCAGTTTTTTTAATTCTCCATATTTTCTATAATCTTCTAAATATTGCTGTTCCACTAACACAAAAAAAGTATAAATGTCTTTTCCATAAAGTTCTGTATATTCTTTTTCCCAATCTGTATGAGCACTATTTTGTAGTATTTCATAGCTTTCTATTATAAAAGGCTTTTTTCCCGTATAAATTTCTACTAGCATAGAAATTCCTTCTCTTGTTCCTTTTTTTTGATAAAGCAAAAAACAATTTTGTAAAAATTCTACAGCAATTTTATCTTCCCAGAATATGCCTTCTGGTACTGCCATAGCATCAGCAAGCCATTTTAAATTTTCTCCTGTTACAACATTAGGTATAAAATATTCACATACATTGTCAATATTTTGCTGTACATCAAAAAGCATTGTATGAAAAACCGTCAAAAACCTTTTTAAAAAAGAATTATTTTTGTGGTCACTATCATAAAAAGAAGGCAAATAACAAGTTAAACTTTCTCTAGGAAATTGTATTTGTAAATAATCTATACAAAATGAATTTTCTTTGTATAACGATATTTCTATTTTAAAATAAAAATATTGTCCTTTTGCATCAAAAAGCAATATATCATTTTGTTGATTTATTGTATTTTGCCAATAGTGTTCTAATATGTATAGTTTTTCTTTTTCTGAAAAACCTGTACTTGCTAAAAAATCAGGTAACAACATTTTTTTGTCTTTCACTGTAATCTCTAAATTATCTGTTGCAAAATAAGAAATAGAAAATATACATTCTCCTTCTTTTTTATAGTGCAGAAACATTCTATGCCACAATGTTTCTTTTTCTCCGCTATCTATATATTCTGATATATATATTGCTTTCTTGCTTTTATTTTTTTGCTGTTCTACCACAAGTGTATCTTCTATTACAGCACAGCCAAAACATTGCCCTTCTTTCCACAATTCTTCATCAAATATCATATCATTCATATTTTTTGCCTTTCTATAATTCATATGTTATGTCAATATAACAATTCCTCAAATATACTTTTGCATAATATGGTATTTCACTATCTCCAAATGAATTACTTTTACTTCCATACAATTCTAATTTTAAATAAGAAATTTCTTTGATATATTCTAATCCCTCTAACAATGCAAAAAAATCGCCATGATACAACATAGTATTGTCATTATCCTTTTGTATTTTTTCTATATGTTCCTGCAACACATTTCGAATTGCTTGTTTGCTGTCAAAAACAGTGTATTGCATTACAAAATTCCCATAAATATCTAAAGGGATATATTCTGGCAGCATTACATATGTTTGTGTTGTTATCAATGTCGTTCTATGTAAAAGCTGTTTTATATTTTCTAAATAACAACGAAGTATTTTTTTATTTTGAGGTTGTACTGGAGGTTCTACCACAATGGTTACCGTATTTTCTACATCATGTTTGCTATTAGGAAGATATAAAGGCAATACTTTTACTTGTTTTACACAAAGCCCTTGACAATGCAGCACCATTTTTTCATATTCTTCTGCTGTAACTACTCTATATTTATTTTGCAACAATGTCCCTTTCATTCTTTCTGTCAATTCTTCTATTGTTTCTATATTTTCACCATCAAAAGAATTTTGAAACTGCATTATTTTTGTAATACTATCAAAATATTTTTGATTGTGTATAGTATTAATTACTCCTTTTTGTATAGAGCCTTGTTTACCATATGTAAATTGTACACAGCCTAAAAGCACATTATTTTTTAAACGAGAAGGAACTTTTCCATGTATATTATCTCCAAATACTATACTATTTCCTTCTAATAAATAACACTGTTCTTTTTTTCCCTTTTCCTCTAATAAAGAACAATGTTTCCATATATTCCAACACTCCCCTTTTTCTGTTTTACTTTTTACAAAAAGAGAAAGTGTTTCTTCTATGCAATATTTTTGTACTTCTTTTAATGTTATTTTCTGTTTTGCTGTGCCCTTGTCTAAACTTTCAAAAGCATATTGATAATATTCTTTTTCAAAACAAATCAACTGAAACACAATATCATTTTGTTCTAAATCAGTAAACTGTTTTTTTAGTTGTTCTCTGTCAGATACCCCTAATTGAAATAACATATCTGGTAACTGCTTTACTAAAAATACAATATTATTTTGTTCTGCATTTAAAAATCCATTTTTCGTATAAAATAAGAGTATAAAACATTCATCAAATGCTAAATATTCATCAAATATCATTTTATTTTGTAAAAATTCCTTTTTTGTAAAAGATATTGTAATTACTTTTGTTTGCTGCTGTAAAAGCGTTATAACATTGTATTTTATTTCTTGCAACATAGGCGGTATTTCATAACCATATTCTTTTACTTTTATACGCAATGGAAATCCGTTTTGATAAAAACAGTGTCTTTTATTTTCTGGTAACTGTAATGTAACAAATCCTGAAAATAAAAATCCATATGTTTCATCTTTCAAAACTGTAATTTCTTTCCAGCCACTTTCGCTATAATATTCCCATTCTAATACACTTAAAGGTATAAAATTTTCTTTTTCTAAAATGGCATTTCTGTTTTGTTCTGAAAGTTTTATGTAAATAGAAAAATGTTGTTTTAATGGTAAAGGTTTTTCAAAGTAAATTTTAATGTCTTCTTTACATTGAAATAAAATACTATTTTTCATAATTTCTTTTTGTTCATAAGGTATCAAACGATTTCCTAATGCAATATTAATAATAGCATTGTTTTGTAAAAATACTCTTTCACTATTTTCATATTGATATTGTTTTGCTAAAAATACAGTTCCTCTTGGTAAAAAAATATCTTGTTTTACTGCTATTTCTGCATATACTTTTTCTGGCCTTACACTTTTTCTTTTTAATTGTAATATTTTAGCAAACTGTAATATTGTTTTGTCATCTACTTTTTCCATAGTTTGCTGCTGTTTTTCTTTTAAATAACAAAGGAGTTCTAAAAATGTAATGCCTGGGTCGTGTATATCAATATCTGTCCATATGTCACTATATTGTGTAATTAGTTTTTGCAATGCTTCATTTAACAATACTTGACTATTTTTTTTGTTTATATGATAAAGTGGCAACATTTTTTCTCCCTCTTTACTACTGTGTTATACATTTGTACTGATATAAATTTCATGTGTTCCATTGATTGGTACAGCATAGACACAATTTTTTGCTGTTTCCCAAGAAATTTCTTGTCTACTTTCATTTACACAGTCATAATAATTAATATGTAGTATATTGATACTTTTGATATGTTCTATTGTTTTGAGCAAATGGTTTATTTTTACTTTAGTAGGTAACTGTCCTATCAAAAATCCCTTTTTATCAAAATTACCTGTAATGGGGTGAATATACTCTGATAACTTTTTTTCTACAGCGTCATACACACTTTGATAATATTCATAACTATCTATTATTATCTCCGCTTTCATACAGTAGCAAATATATTTTACTTGTATCATATCAATACGATTTGCCATTACAGCAGGTGCTTTTTTGAAAAGCATTTTTTTAATATGTTGTCGTATTTCTGAAAAAGCACTTTCTCCTTTTCCAATTTCTTTTGGAAGTATTGCTAATGTTAAACAATATTTCTGATATTGTTCATTTTGTAATACTTTTACTTGTACTACATTTCTGTCTGCTTGTTTGCAAAGAAATTCATAATCTTCTGCCGATATTGCTCTATTCTGTGTTTTTATGATATTTCTGCATCTTTGTATTGCTTGTTTCGTTTGCTCTATATCACAGCCTCCAGAAATTTCTTTATGATTTGTTACATAGTCCACAAAAGGTACTGCATCTGCAAAATCATTTATTTTTTGTATTTCACAATTTCCTTTTTCTCCTCTACATACAGCATACTTTATTAGTATTGTTGCACTATCCCCAGAAGGTGGTATTTTTCCTTTTTTATCATCTCCAAAATACACCTCTCCTGCTTTTTTGTCCAAAAAATATACTCTGCTTTGTTCATTACAAACAGAAAAATTATCTGTCTGCTGCCATTTTACCCAATCATTTTCTTCTTTTACAAATACTTCTAATTTTGTGACATTTCCAGAAAGCAATATACATTTTTTATTTTGTTGTTTTGGTGCAATATAAAAATACATTTCTTCCATTGTTTCTTGTTGTACTACCTTTACAGTATTAAAATAAATATTTGAAAAACAAGGTCTTTGCTCTTTTTTATCGTCATATCTGTTGTCTGTATTAATTACTCTTAGCCAAAAACAATTTTTTTGAAACATACTTTTTTGTTTCATTTCAAAATGTATCATATAACTAAGTAATCCACTTTTTGCAAAAAAATTTGTTTGGTCTAGTACCTGAAGTGGTATCCATTTTTGTCTGCCGTTTTGTTCTCCAAAATATTCCCATTTTATTGCTGGAGCATTTCTTTTATCTGTTTTTGCATTTTGAAAAAACATTTGTATATTACCACCCAGCATAGGTTGTGATAATGCAATATAACAAGCTGGTAAACTATTTTGTTTTTGAGGTAGTATTGTAATTTCTTTGTGTTCTGTAGCATTTATTTCTATCGTTTCCATATCTCTATTAACATAAAAAATATCAGGACTTGCTTTTGGTGAAAAATCATCATATGAAATAGTAATTTGTTCTAAAACAGGTACATTATAATATTTGTATTGTGCAAAGATATTACTAATATGCACTATTCTTGCTCTTATAAAATGTCCTTTTTCTGCTCCTACAATAAATTCCTCCATATCTTCAGGACAACGAAATGACATTTGTATACGTTTTTGTTGTTCTCCTGAAAAAAAATCACTATATTCTTTTCCTAAAAACAGCTTTTTCCAGCCTATACCATTCCAATATTCCCAAATTACTTCTTCTATTGTAATAGGTAATTGCTCTGGTTGTTTTACTTCTGTTTCCGACAATATAGCTTTCCATTTTATGTCTTTTTGAGGTATTATTCCCTCATATTCATACACTTTATGAAATATAGAAATATCTATTGTAATCATAGCATTTTTTTTACAAAATGCTTCTTTACAATTAATATAAAAAGCATCATATATTTGATATTGTTTTCCAAATGGTAATCCACTTTCTTCTAATATCAAAAAATCATTATAATATAAACCATCTGCTTTTAAACCATAATTAGCAGAAGATATTTTAACATCTGTTATAATTAAAGGGACATCACTTTTTTGCAAAAAAGTACACTTCAAATAACGACTTTGTTTTTTGATTTCTTTTTCTTCTAAAAGAGGCACATTACAACCTATTTCTAATATCACAGAATTATCTATTGTTTTTACAGACATTGCTTTTTGCCAACCGTTTTCTGTCAGCACTTCCCACACTGCTATATTACTGCCTAATACTTCTGCTGTTTTCTGTGCCATATATTTTTTTTCATTATGAAAAAAATGCAGAAATATATTTCCTTTTTCATTGACATAAAAAACAGTATCACTACACAATATCATATCATATTGCTGCAAATTATTTTTTTGTTCAAAATCAAATAATGTTATCTCTCTCTGATTTTCTTTTTTACTATCATAGGCACATACAATACAACTTTTATCTGAAGTTGTACAATAGATAGCTTCTATTTTATTTGGTACAGCTAAAAAATTATTTTTTGTTTCATAAATAATTCTTTCTTCTCCCTCTTTTTCACAAAAAAGTCTTGTCCCTTTTTTTATAGAAACTCCCCTATAATTTCCCTCATTCATATGTACTGTAACATAACCTGATGCTGGTGTACTTTCAAATATATCTGCTCCTAATATATTTAAAAAAGAAATATAATTTCTTTTTTTTATGTTGTGATATAATGTTATAGTATCTTCCATTTGTTCTGCAAAAATTTGATACAATATCATTCCTACATCTGTACTACCTTGTGTATTCCATTCTGGCACATAAGAGCTTGCTAACTTCAACATTTTTGTATAAATTTGTTCTTTTGTTGTATTTGTTAACATATTGATAGTATCACCACTCTTTTTATAAACTTGCTGTCAAATCAAAAGCATATTGCCATGTTTGCCATTGCTGTACTTGTTCTATATAATATTGTATTTGTACAATTAACGTTGTATATTGCTCTGCACTTTCAAATATCTCTACTGTTACAGAAGAAACTCTTTTTTCCCACTTTCTGATACAGCTTTCTATTTCTTTTTGTATATTTTTTTTTAAACTGTTTTGCAATGGCTCAAACATAAAACGATTTAAGTTGTTTCCATAATCACTATGTCCTAATCGTTCTCCTTTTTGTGTATGCAACAATATCATAATAGATTGTTTTATATCATTTTCTAATGTTGTTGTTTTTATTTTTCCTGTTATGTCATCTACTTCTAAAGGAAAACTCCACCCTTTTGCTGTTTTCAAATCATACCACCCTTATCAATTTAACTTTACTACAGCACCTTTTACATTTGTTGCTCCATCTGACTTGATATTAACAGTACCATTCGCTTTCAAATCCAATGTACTTTTTGCTTGTATTACAATTTGTCCACTTTTTATCTCTAAAGATTGTCCACTTGAAATGCTCACTTTGTTTGCACTTCCATCTAATATCATACGAGAATTTCCTGAACTAATATCAATTTTATTTTCACCTTCTATTGTTACAATACCATTTTTAACATCAATTTTAATATGATTTTTATTGTTTTTTTCTTTGATGTGAATTACTTGTTCTTTATCATTTAATTTCATTTGTAACTGATTAGGTGTGTTAAGTTGTATATAGTTTTCTTCATTTGTATCATAAAAAATCAATTCATTCCCATTTTTTGTTTTTATTTTTCGCAATTTATTTTCTTTATTTTCTATGGTAACAGGAGGAGTATTATTTTTATTCCACAATGCCCCTAATACATAAGGTCTTGCAATTTCTCCTCCACTAAATCCAACAAGCACTTCATCTCCTACTTCAGGGAAAAAAAACATACCCCATTGCTGTCCTGTCATAGGTGTCATAATACGAATAAAATCTGTTTCATATTCTGAGGTATCTCTATTAAGTAATTTTACTTTTACTCTGCCCAATTTTTCAGGGTCATCTATATCTGTTATTACAGCAGGCATAATACCTAAAACAGGAGAAAAAGGATATTGTTGTTTTTCTTCTGACAATGCTTTTAATATACTCAATATTCATTCACCTCTATTTCACAGACTGTTTTAAAATTTCCATCTTTTATAGTATGTATTACTTTTGAAATATAATATTTTTTGTCAAATGGTTTTCCAAATCCTTTTAAACTGCAAAATGTTCCCGCTTTTAATTGTGGTATACCTACTGTTGTAATACTACCTGTAACTGCACTTTTTACAATTTGATTAATATATGCCTTTGCTTTTTGTTTTGCTTCCGTTTCTGAAGATATTGTTGTATCTGTAATCATTTTTGATACCCTCTCTGTTAACAGAGGAGAGATTGAAGAAGTTGTTATAGTACCACTTTCTGCTGTTTTTGTATAGCTAGATATTTTTGCTGAAAAAGGTTTATCTGGTATCTGTTCGTTATTGCTTCTTACCACGATATGATTTATAAACCCTTTTAAAGAACTATGTATTGTAAAGTTTTCTAAATAAGAATTAATATAATATTGTATTGCTGTTTGTTTTTGCTTTTTTTCTAAAGGTTGAAATACAACCTCTCCTGCTACAATATAAAATTCACAGCCAATATTTTTTGCCATACGTGTCACAAATTGATAATCACTTTCATTATGCTGTTCTATTGTTACATTCACATCATTATCTTCTTTATAAAAATATGCACTTTTCAATTTTAATAAAGAAGTATATTTTTTCAGTACATCTTCTGCTGCCAAACTATATTTTTTAATACTTTTTTTTGTTTCAGAATGTATACTATTCATCATAATTCCTTTTGCATCAAGACATTCTATGGTGTATACAATTTCTTCATCTCTTTCATAATCTAAATAAATACTATCAATATATCCTTTAAAAACACAAATATCAGCTTTTTCTAAATAGCCAATTTTTGCTTCTACTATATTTCCTAATTTTAATAAAGAAGTGATTTGTTTATGACTATATAATTCTTCTTTTTGTTCTTCTTTTTTAAAAGCATTATAAATTTTAAACTGTAAAAATCCTGCTTCAAATCCTGTTGTAATTTCCACAGTCAATTCTTGATTTAAAAATTCTTTTTCTATTTCCGTATCATTGATTAAAATAGTATAACAAGGTTTTACAAAATCACAATATTCTTCTGCCAATTTTTCCAAATCAATCATAAATTCATTCCTTTTTTGATTCTTTCATAGAAAGAGAAATTTCTGCTCTAATAGGTTCTCCCTCTTTATCAAAACGTTTATATGTTACATCAACAGAAGTTACATACCCTGTAAAGTGAATAGAACCATATTGAAATGTAACAAGAGGTGGACGTAATGTATCTTTTGAAAGACTGGTTAAACTCATTATTTTTTCAATATATACTTTTTGTATATCAATGGCTTTGTACTGTTGTTTTGCTGTCAAAACACTGCTTTCTCCCATAATACTTTCTGTTTGAAAAGACAATGTATTACTCGTTTTTGCACCACTTTTTTGCTCTGCTTCAAAAAATGCGTCAAAAAGCAATGTCATATTTAATGTCTTAGGAGAAGTATTTTGAAATGCTCCATAATTTTTATTATATTTTCCACCAAAATTCATTTTAGGACTAAAGTTTGTATTTTTTTTAATTGTATAAGAAGTGGGATTTAGTTGTACTGTAATATTGTCATTTGTTTTCCAGTAAATTGTATTACCAGTTATCACATCTTCTATCACAGCATTTTCTTGTAATAAAAAACAGGCTTTCTGAGGAATACCTTCTTTTTCCAAAAGCATTTCTAGTTGATTATGCTGCATTAACATCACCTACTATTTTATTTTCCATTTTGACGCATTTCTCGATACAATGCTCTTTCTAATTTTTGATATATTTGTTGATATATTTTTTCCTTATCAAATTGTTTTTGAAAATTTATTTGTTCTTTTGTTACTTCTTCAGCATATTTCTGCAATACTATTTGTTGTTGTTCTATTTGATTTTGTAACAATAATTCTACTTCTTTTTTTACAATTTGTTGCAACTGTTGTAACTGTATTGTATTTTGCTCTTTTTCATATAGCACTGTATTTTTTTGTACAATTTCCATATCTTTATTATCTTTTAAAATTTCTTTTTTATTTTCTAAGTGCACATAGTTTTTTTGTTGCTTTTCTATTTCATTATTTTGATGCTCTTTTTTTAGCAATAATAAATTATTTTGTATTTGTTGCATTTTTATTGTCTTTTTTCTGTCATAAAGTAAATATAATCTATTTGTATATTCCATTACTTTTTTTATTTGTTTTCTGTTATACAATAATTTTTTTTGATAGAATGTTGTGCTACTTTGTTTTATTTTATATTTGATATTTTCTTTTTTTAATAATATTTTTTCATATATTTTTTGTTTTTCTTTATCACTTTTTTGATAATGTAACATTACA
>CAJUJJ010000030.1 GCA_910586765.1 uncultured Clostridia bacterium | reverse complement strand
ATAGAGCAACGGCCTTCTAAGCCGTGGGTCGGGGGTTCGAATCCCTCCTGGTTCATTTTATCAGACATTCACAAGTACCTATTACCTAAAGGTGGTAGGTACTTACTAATATATTTTTGTGCGGATATGGCGGAACTGGCAGACGCGCTGGACTTAGAATCCAGTCCGAGAGGGTGCAGGTTCGATTCCTGTTATCCGCATATTTTAAAAATAACCTTTAAAAAATCAAAGGTTATTTTTTATATTTGTATTAAAATTTAGTCTAACAAATCCTCAATATACTAAAATAATTTAATTTATATAGAATTTATTATTCTTTTGGAAAATGTTGACGCTTTGAAGTTATTCCTAAAAAATAATCTGTAGAAACATCATAATATTTAGCCAATTTTATAACAACCCACACAGGAATGTCACGTTCGCCTTTTTCATACCTTCTATAAACTTCTCTTCGACAAAATAAAACATCTGCAATTTCTTGTTGTGTTTTGTCAGCATCAATACGTAAATCTTGAATACGAGAATGATATTCCATTTTTCATCGCCTCAATCAAAATATTTTCTAATATTTTTTTGTATTTCAAAACATAACTTATCTATTTAATTAACTGCCCTTTTCAGAATGATTATATATTAAAAATTCATAAATCAATTCACTTAGTATTTCTAAATTATTTAAGGGCATAGTATTTAACATATTTCGAAATGTATTGTAAAATAAATCTTCTTTTTCAAATGACTGAAAAGCAATCAAAACATCTTCAAATAAATAATCAAATGAAATATCAAAGGCTACCAATATTTTATAAATTTTATTCATACTTGCTAACTTTTTACCTTTTTCTATTTCTGTAATGCTGCTTTGTGTTAAACCAATTTTTAAAGCAAACTCTTTTTGTGACCAATTTTTACTCTTTCTTAAATTTCGTATTTTATTACCGATTACTGCTTTATCTATTTCCATTTTTAGTCTGTCCTTTTATTCACAATATGAGCCATAGCAATCAAAAACTTCTTTTCATTTTTATCAGGTTCTATTAAATCAATATATTGTAATATTTCTTTTATTTTCAACTCTTTTGGATTTATTTCATTTTTTGAATATTCGTTCAAACATTCTTCTAAACTCAAATGAAAAATATTCAATATTTTAATTACAGTTAAAACAGAAGGTTTTGCTAATCCTCTTTCAATATTGCTCAAATGTTTATATCCAATTCCAACTTTTTCTGCTAATTCTTCTTGAGAATACCCTAACTTTTTCCTATAGTATGAAATACTTTTGGAAAAAGTATTGTAATCAAACATAGAACCACCCTCAAAATTTAATATAATATCAATCTAACAAATCCTCATAGGGAACATTCAAAGAACATTGAAAGTAATCACATAATTTTATAATTAAATTTGTATCAATATGTTGAAAATCGTGTTGACAATACCTATTAATTTTATTCTTTCAAAAAAGGAACACTTTCTTTTAACATATTTCGTATCACTGCTAACTGATTATCTGTACAATTTTCTAACAATTCATTTATTTCCTGTAAGTATATGTTATTTTCTTCTGTTTTCTTTTCTTCTGTATTATATACAGTAATAATATCATTTGCTGTTATACCAAAGTATTTCATTAACTCAACTAATTTGTCTAAACTAAATCTTCTTTTCCCTCTTTCACATTGTCCTAAATAGTTTATATCTGTTTCTAATTCTTCTGCTAACTTTTCTAACGTCATTCCTTTTAGTTTTCTATATTTTCTGATATTTTTCCCTATTTCAACAGATAACTTATCCATACAATTAACCACCTCTTTTTAAAATGATTTTATATTATATGAACAAAAGGGATAAGTTACATATTGCTTTTAATATCATACCAATTTGAAATTAAATTTATTTACATTACTATTTGATTGTGCTATAATATCAAATAGTAAATAATATATAAAATACAAAAAAATATTTTTAAAAATTTGAAATATAATAAAAAGTATACTTTAATTAAAAAGGTGTTATGATATGAAGATATATAATATAGATACAGATGAAATTTATGAAGAAGTAGCAAAAAATTCAGGATATTCAGTAGAAGAAGTAAAACAAATGGTGCAACAAACATTAAACGAGGCTTATGAAAATCCTACAGAAGAACAGAAGCTATTTCAAGACATTGTCCCAAGAAAGGGAAACGTCCCTACTTTTGAAGAATTTGCAGCATTTTTTATTAAAAGTTTTATGGAACAATAATAAAACCCTGCCTTATTCAGACAAGGTTTATTATTTTAATATCATAATTTTTTATACTTTTATTTTTTGTATGTTGTGAAAACCTCTTTCATCTGGCACAGCTTGCAATACAAAATCAAATTGATTAGGTGTTGTAGCTAAATAAAAATCCCTTTGAGGACATTGTATTTGATTTTGAGCATTGAAAAAACGTTCTCCTTCTAAATGACGCAATGAACAAAGTTTTTGTTGTAAGGGATAATTTTGCTCTAACAAAAGACTTTTTATATATTCTGCACAATACGTATCTTCTTCTGTAGGAGAAAGTGCAGCCTTACCCATACAAACAAGACTTACCACAGAAACATTTTGTTTTTTGATATATTTTGAAATAGCAAGAGCATTTACAAAACTTCCTGTCAATATTTCATCTGCATAAGAAGCATTTGCAA
Source organism: uncultured Clostridia bacterium (assembly GCA_910586765.1). GTDB lineage: Bacteria > Bacillota > Clostridia > Lachnospirales > Anaerotignaceae > Coprocola. Next base: position 29,208 of record CAJUJJ010000030.1, on the reverse strand, counting down.
TGCCTTGTGTGCCTGCACTTGTAGTATGCACTATTGTTTTTCCTGTAAAATCAATATGCTCAATATTAGCAGGAGAATTACCATAATCAAACCCTTCCAGCATTACTTCGTTTCTTTCTCCCGCTAATATATAATCAGGGTGTTGTTTTTTTAATGTATATGCTATACTTTGTTCTCCTACAGCAAATAACTGTTTTGCACCATTTGCCATAAAAAAACATTCTGTAGTAAATGCCCTAAATACATCTATTATTACAGCAATCCCTTTTGCCTTTTTTGCTCCCTCTAACTGTTGTAGTATTTGTATTTGCAATGTTATCAGCCTTTCTGTATGTCACTTAAAAAACTTTTTGCTTCAAAATCTCCATTCAAATCTAAATAATCAGAAATGGTCTGTCCCAAATCTGCAAATGTAGTGCGTACTCCTAAATTTACATTTTGTTTTATGTTTTTACCATAAACAAGTAGTGGCACATATTCTCTACTATGGTCTGTGCTAGGTGTAGTAGGGTCACAACCATGGTCGGCAGTAATAAAAAGTATATCTTGTTGTTTTAAATTGTTTATGATTTCAGGTAATTTTTGGTCAAAATAAAGCAAAGCATTTTTATAGCCTTCTACATCATTGCGATGACCATAAACCATATCATAATCTACTAAATTAATAAATAATATTCCTTCAAAATCTCTCTGAATATATTGTATTGTTTTTTCAATACCATCTGCATTATTTGTAGTATGGTCTGTTATAGTCATACCTCTATGCTCAAATATATCTTCTATTTTACCTATAGCAACAACAGTTTGCCCTTTTTGTTTTGCTAAATCTAATATAGTTGTACCAGTGGGAGGAAGTGAAAAATCTTTACGATTTTTTGTTCTTGTAAAATTACCATTTTCTCCTACAAAAGGACGAGCAATTACTCTTGCTACTCCCCATTCTCCTGTAAGCAAATCTCTTGCCTTTTGACAAATTTCATATAGCTTTGAAACAGAAATTACATTTTCATGTGCTGCAATTTGAAATACACTATCTGCGGAAGTATATACAATAGGGTAGCCTGTTTTGATATGCTCCTCCCCAAGTTGTTTTATAATTTCTGTGCCCGAACAAGCATAATTTCCTAATATTTTTGTACCGATTTGTTTTTCAAATGCTTCAATTAATTCTTTAGGAAAACCGTTTTTTGTAAATGTAGGGAAAGGCGTTTTTGTAATAACACCAGTCATTTCCCAGTGTCCTGTTGTGGTATCTTTTCCTATTGATTTTTCTGCCATTTTAGCAAAACAGCCTTTTGGTGTTTCTACTTTTCCAAGCAAACAAATATCTTTTCCTTCTATATTTGCTAGCCCTAATTCACACATATTTTTTAATTCCATATCTGGCATTGCCTTTTTAATGTTAACAAGTGTATTACTACCTTCATCACCATACTGTGCAGCATCAGGCAATTCTCCAATGCCCACACTATCTAGTACAATAATAATTGCTCTTTTCATATGATTTCCCTCCTTACATTAATAATCATTTTTATTTATTTTCATATTATAGTATTTCCATTTCTAATATCTGTGCAATACTAATCGCCTGTTCTGCACTAATTTTCATTCCTCTTAATTCTTCAAAAGTATCTGAAACAGTAATTGCCTGTATATCGCAGCTTGAAAAATCAATATCTTTCAACATAGTTCTAAAAAAGTCTGCTTTTTGGAAATTAACACATTCAAATGTAATTTTTTTAAATGTTACACTATGAAAAAAAGCATATTTCATATTACAATTTTCAATATGGCTCTTTTCCCACAATGTATTTGAAAAATTGGCATAGGCAAAGCTGGACTTTTTCAAACAACTTTTTTTCATATGAGCTTCTACAAAAACACTGCCTTTACTATAAATACTATCTGTAATATTCGTTTGATTAAAATAGGCTTTGGTAAAACAACAATCATAAAAATGGCAATTTATAATATCGCAATTTGTAAAACAACATTCTGAAAAATCACAGTTTATAAATGTACAACTATCAAATACTATATTTTGAAAGTCAAATTTCATCAAATGATTATCTTCTATCGTTTGTGTTTCAAATGTTATATTTTTTAGATATTTTTCGTCTTGTTCCAAACAATATTGTATTTGTTCTTTCCACATAACAAATTGCCTTTCTATAAAATAATATCCAATATCAATGGTGTACTAGCACTAGGTTTATCTGTTATGGTAATAGCACATTGAAGCAATTTCAGTGCAGACTGACATTTTTGTTCATTACTACTATATAATTCTGCAATGACTTCTCCTTTTTGAATGCTATCACCTATTCTTTTTTTCATTACAATGCCTGCACCAAAATCAATAATATCTGTTTTTTGTTTTCTGCCTGCACCTGTTTGCTGTGATGCTCTGCCTATCATTTCCGTATCCATAGCAGAAATATATCCCTGCTGTTGTGCCTTCAAACATAATTTACATTCTGAAAGAGCCAATATACTATAATCATCTATAATATTGACATCTCCTCCTTGTTGTTTTAAAAATTCTTTAAATTTCAAAAGTCCTTTTCCATTTTCAATATTTTGTAAAAGTAATTGTTTTCCCTGCTGTTCTGTTTGTACTTTATTTGCTTGTAAAAGCATATGTGCCCCCAATGTCAAAGAAACTTCTAATAAATCCCCTTTTACATTGCCTTTTAATGTCTCTATTGCTTCTATGACTTCTAAACGATTTCCTATATGATTTCCTAATGGCTGTGACATACTGCTTATTACAACAGTAACTTTTCTGCCTACATAATGTCCCATATCTGCCATACATCTGCCTAGCTGCTGTGCTTGTTGCAATGTTTTCATAAATGCACCATTTCCGCATTTTACATCAAGTACAATACCATCTGCACCAGAGGCTATTTTTTTTGACATAATGCTGGAAGCAATAAGAGGAATACTTTCTACTGTTGCTGTGACATCTCTCAGTGCATATAATTTTTGGTCAGCAGGTGTTAAATTTTTGCTTTGTCCCATTATAACAATATTGCTCTGCTTTGCCCACTGTAATGCTTGTTTTTGTGTTACTTCTATTTGAAAATGAGGAATACTTTCTAATTTGTCTATTGTTCCGCCTGAAAATCCTAGTCCTCTACCGCTCATTTTTATCACTGGTACACCAACAGAAGCTACAAGAGGTGCTAATATCAATGTAGTGGTATCTGCAACGCCTCCTGTGCTATGTTTGTCTGTTTTAAATCCTTCTATACTTGACAATTCTAACATTTCTCCTGATTTTGCCATAGAGAGTGTAAGCTGTGCTGTTTCTTCTGCATCAAGAGATTGAAAATAAACCGCCATTAAAAAAGAAGAAATTTGATAATCTGGTATTGTTCCCTCTGTGACACCTTTTACAAAATACTCTATCTGTTGTTTTGTAAGTTTTTGCCCATTTCTTTTTTTTAGTAGTATATCTAAAAAATCCATATATTTTCTCCTTTATTTTTTGCCTTGATACATTTGGCTGTAAAGTTGTGATTTTCTATCTTGTTTCAGAGGAAACTCTTTTCTATACTGTGTTACAATATCAGCATCAATATCCCCAATGACAAGCATTTGATTACTTTGTTTTGCCATTGCTACTACTTTTCCATAAGGGTCTATTATCATACTATCTCCGCTATATTCTAAACCGTCACCACTTCCGCAACGATTGATGCCTAATATATAACATTGGTTTTCTATCGCTCTCGCTTTTAAAAGTGAAATCCAGTGACATCTTCTAGGCGTAGGCCAATTTGCAATGACAGTAATAACATAGCTTTTTTCAGAACATATCTGAAAAACTTCTGGAAAACGTAAATCATAACAAATCAAAGGAGAAAAAGTAATATCATTCACAGTATAGTATGTAACATTTTCTCCCCCGCTATAAAACTTTGACTCTGTGCCATAAGAAAAAGGGTGTATTTTTGCATAATCTGCAATGACTTCTCCCTCTTTACTAATTACCATGCAATGATTTTCTGATTTTTCCCCATTTTTGACAATCATACCGAAACAAATAGCTATATTGTATTGTTGTGCTTTTTGTTTAAAAAATGTTATGGTTTCAGAATTTTCAATAACTTCGCCTAATTTTTCTGTATTCATTGAAAAACCTGTTAGTGTCATTTCTGGAAAAAGTATCATATCAACATATTGACTTTTTGCTTGTTCTATCATAATACTACATTGTTTTTTATTTTCTTGTTTGTTTTCCCATACAATATCTAATTGTGCTAAAGCAACTTTCATACTTTTGTAACCTCCTTTATATAAATGATAGATAATAGTATTTTACAGTAAAATGCAAAAAGAAACAACTGCAACAGTATGTTATTTTATGGTAGTCAAAGCACTTTTGCTATGTTATAATTGAATATAATATGGACAAGGAGGAATATAATTTGAAATTTATATCTTGGAATGTAAATGGTATCCGTGCTGCTATGGGCAAAGGATTTATAAATTATTTTAATAGTACAAATGCAGATTTGTTTTCACTTCAGGAAACAAAATTACAAAAAGGACAAATCACATTAGATTTACCCGACTATTACCAATACTGGAATTATGCTGAAAAAAAGGGTTACTCTGGTACTGCTGTATTCACCAAAAAAGAACCTATTTCTGTATCATATGGTATAGGCATACCAGAACATGACAAAGAAGGTCGTGTCATTACATTAGAATTTGAAAACTTTTATTATGTCACAGCATATACACCTAATTCTCAACCAAAACAAGCACGTTTAGCATATCGTATGCAGTGGGAGGAAGCAATACTTGCGTATTTAAAAAAATTAGATAGTAAAAAACCTATTGTTTACTGTGGAGATTTGAATGTAGCACACAATGAAATTGATTTAAAAAATCCCAAAACAAATAGAAAAAATCCAGGATTTACAGATGAGGAAAGACAAAAAATGACCATACTGCTTCAAAGTGGTTTTGTAGACACTTTTCGATATTTTTATCCAGATTTAAAAGATGCCTATACTTGGTGGAGTTATAGAGCAAATGCCAGAGCAAACAATTCGGGTTGGAGAATTGATTATTATATTGTATCTGAAAGGCTAAAACCTTATTTAAAAGGAGCAGAAATACACAGTAATATATTAGGTTCTGACCATTGCCCTGTAGCATTAGAAATAGAATGGTAAAGTAGGTGATATTGTGGAAAGAAAATGTATTCGTTGTGATGAAAACATGATATTAAACTGCAATTTGAAAGTTTACGAAGGCGGTGGAGCTTTGTTTGCACATAGACCAATATACTCTGTATATAAAGAAGCAGCAGGCTGGGGAAAAGATGAAGATATTAAAATTGCAGTTTGTCCAAAATGTGGCTATGTAGAGCCTTATGTGCAATTTCCTGAAAAATTATTATAAGCACCTTTATTCCCTTAACGAATATATGAAAACAGCCCTGTCTAAATAAGGCAGGGTTTTATTGTTGCTCCATAAATGTTTTAATAAAAAACGCTGCATATTCTTCAAAAGTAGGTACTTTTCCCTCTCTTGGAACAATATCTTGAAATAACTTCTGTTCTTCTGTAGGATTTTCATAAGCCTCATTCAATGTTTGTTGTATCATTTGTTTTACTTCTTCTGCTGAAAATCCTGAATTTTTTGCTACTTCTTCATAAATTTCATCTATATCTATATTGTATATCTTCATATCATAACCCCTTCTTATTTTTCATTATTTTCTATTAAAAATTTTTCTATTTTTGGTAGATAATCTATTTGAAACCTTTCCCAACCTTTTTTTATATTAAATGAAGTTACTTTTTCCAACTTCATTAGCTCCTTAGATAAAGAACATATTAGTTTATATTGTACCTCATTTAGTCCATACTTTTCTTCCCATAAGTAAAGTATTTCTAATTCTTGTTTTATAAGTCTTTTTTTTCTTCTATCCTTAAATTTTTTGCACATTTTTTTCTCCTACCAAATAAAACAGATTTCAAAAATAATTTTATTTTATTTGTATTATATTAATTAAATATGTAATTTAAAAGTATTTTTTATGTCTATAAAATAGTTTTAATAATTATAAGCCTAAATTAAAATTTTTACAAGTAAATTTTCTAAAAGTTTTTAGTATGAGGTGACTTTTATGTTTAATTACACTAACTTTTCAAAAAGTATTAAATTTTACAGAAAAGAATTAGGATATTCTCAAGAACAATTAGCAGAAAAAATAGGAATAGGATATAAATATCTTGGTAATATTGAAAGAGGTATCGCAAAACCTTCTGTATTAACTGTGATTAAAATACTAAACGCATTTCATATTACATTTGAGGAATATTTTCGTGAATATAGCAATACGAAAGCAATTTCTAAAAATATGCAAATACAAGAAATACTTTATTATGTTAAGTTACTTGATTTGAACGAAAATCAAAAAAAGTCTTTGCTCAATATTGTTAGCATTATCAATGAAAGCAGGAGTTAAATATGGATATAAACAAAGAATTGATTGGCAACAAAATAAAAATGTTAAGAGAAAGTAAAGGCTGGACACAAGAACAACTCGCATTAAAAATTGGTGTAGAACAGAGTAATATTGCTAGAATAGAAAAAGGTAAAAAATTTATAACTATGGATAAAGTCTATAAAATATTAGAAGTTTTTGATATTTCACTTGATTATTTATTTGAAGATGTTTTAGTTGCTTGTCAAAATTTAGAAAAAAATGATTTATTTTATAATACACTTAGAAATAACTTAAATGTCATGTGTTTTGAAGATTTAAAAATGACTAAAAAATTGATACAAGAAATTTATGGTCATTCGTAATGTATTTTTGAACAAAATTTAATACCCCTGCTTTATTTAGGCAGGGGTATCTGATTAATATAATAATTTTTGCAGTTTATTTACTTGTTCTACTATAGCAGTGTTACTTATTTTTTTCAATGTTTCATTGCAATTTAAAAGCACTTGATAAGAATAATAATAAATACTGTAATAAAAAGAATATTCACTTTGTTCATTAAATTTTTCTACATCTTCCTCCCAAAGCATTTCTTCGTCTTCCTCATTATCACATTCTTCAGGAAATAAATATTCCTCTTTAAGCATATCGCTAAAATAAGGCAAAGGCTTTTCTTTTTTCATTTCCATTTTTTCCATATATTCTTCTGTTTCTTGAAAAAGTTCTGCAATCAATTTAAAAAAATGCAGCAGTTCTTTTACAATGTCATATGCAATATCATTGTTATCCATTTCAGCAACTGCTTTTTGAAAAATACGTACTAAAAATATCATAGTAAAAGGAGTTGCTCTCCACAATGTACTTTGATGCTCTATATTTCTTAATATATCATGGAGTGTTGTTTTCACCTTTTTTTTATTTGACATACTTTCTATTACAGTAAAATATTCTGGAAATTCTGTCGCTCTAACATATGCAGTTGTAAGCCTATTCCAAGGAATTTCTTCTACTTTTACATTACAAATATATTTTTGATTTTCATTCATAACATTACGCTAATATCATTTTAGTTAAGTCAATAGGGTCTACAATGCTGCCATCTTTATATACTCTCATATTGCCAGAAGCAATTTCATCAATCAATATTACTTCATCATTGTAATAGCCAAATTCTAATTTAATATCATAAAGGTCTAATCCCTTTTGAGCAAGTGTATCTTTTATTATAGTACAAATTTGTTTTGTTTCTGCCACAATCGCATCAAACTGCACTGGTGTCATAATATTTAATGCCTGTAATCCTTCTTTTGTAATGAGAGGGTCACCTCTGCCGTCATCTTTACAAGTTACTTCTACATAAGCATCTAAAGGTGTACCATCTTCTATGTAATTGCCATAGCGACGTATAAAGCTGCCTGTTGCCTTAAAACGACAAATAATTTCTAAACCTTTGCCAAATACTTTTGCTGGTAATACTTCCATTGTGGAGGCATTTACATCGGCACTGACATAATGTGTTTTTACTCCTGCTTTTTTTAATATCTCAAAAAAGTAAACACTTGTTTTTAAATTTTCTCTACCAATGCCTTCTATAGAAAGTCCTACTGTATTCGCACCTGGGTCAAAAACACCATTCTCTCCTGTCACATCATCTTTAAATACCAGTTGGAAATTGCCATTCTCTAATTTGTATACATCTTTTGTTTTACCTTGATATATTTTTTCCATGAAAAAAACCTCCTAAATTTGATATATTTGTAGTATATCATCGAATATAGGAGGTGTAAAGAGATTAAAAAAGTTTTATATTTAAACTATTTTAATCTTCAAAATCTGCTAATTTTTCTAAAAGTAAATTACTTCTATCTATAAATGCTGTCATTTCTTCTGAAGAAAGTGATTTATGGCTCATCAATGCCAAATCATATACTTGTCTACAGATTAAATCCAAATCCTCTTTTTTGTCTGCATTGCCTTTCCATTTACATATTAACTGTACTAAATGATTATTACTATTTAATACTAATGTTTCATCTGGCTGTGCTGTAGCAAAAAGCATTTTCATTTGTTCATTTTCTCCGTATGCTTCTTTCATTTCAAGCATTCTTCGAGATTCCTCTGTCAACACTATCATACCAGAAACTTTTTCTGCTTTTAATGGTTCTGCTTTTACTTTGAGTGTTTCACTATTTAATATTCCTCTAAACAGATTTTGTAATTCTTCATTTTGTGTTTCTTCTGCCTTTTTCGCTTCTTCATCTTTTTGTTCTTCTTTTTGCTGTAACGTATCACTGATGTCTGCATCAATTCTCTGTACTTTTACACCAGCATTTTTATATTCTAAAAATGACACAAATGGTTTATCAATAGGTGTAGAAAGTATTGCTGCTTCTAAGCCTTGCTCTTTAAATAGACGGATATATTGTGCTTGTTGATTTTCGTCAGAAACAAAGAATATTTTGTTTTCGTGTTTTTGTTTATTTTTTTCTAAGTATTCGCTTACTGTCTCATAAACACCATCTGTTGTTTTTAACAATATGCTATCTTTGATTTTATCATACAGCTTTTCTTCTCTCATGCAGCCAAATTTAATAAATATACTTATGTTGTCCCAGAAACTTTCATATTGTTCTCTTTCATTTTTAAAAAGATGGTTTAATTTATCTGCTACTTTTTTAGTAATATAATTTGACATTTTTTGTGCATAGCCATCATTTTGCAAAGCACTTCTGGAAACATTCAAAGGCAAATCAGGACAGTCCATAATTCCTTTTAACAACAAAAGAAATTCAGGAACAACTTCTTTGATATTATCTGCAATATACACTTGATTAGAATATAATTTAATTTCGCCGTCTGTAATATCCATTTGTTGTACTAATTTAGGGAAATACAATATTCCTTTCAGTCTAAAAGGATAATCCATATTCAAATGTATCCAAAAAAGAGGGTCATTCATATCCATAAATACTTGATGATAAAATGCTTTGTATTCTTCTTCTGTACAGTCTTTAGGCTGTCTTTGCCAAAGAGGATTGGTTTCATTTAATGGTTTTGGTTCTTCCTCTTTTTGTTCTTGTTGCAATTTTTTAGCATCTTCTGCAGAAGAAATATTTTCTGCCTGTTCTGGTGAAACGTGTATTACATTGCTGTTTTCGTCTGCTTTTTGTTCCTCTTTTTGTTCTTCTTCCTCTTTTGTAATGTGTATAAATATTGGTACAGGCATAAAAGAACAATATTTTTTCAAAGCACTATACACAGTACTTTCTTCTAAAAATTCCTTGCCATCTTCTCCTAAATACAATGTAATGGTAGTACCTCTTTGTGTTCTTGTGCCTTTTTCCATTTCATAGTCAATGCCACCTGTACAAATCCATTTTGCAGCTTCTGCACCATTTTGATAGGATAATGTATCAATTTCCACTTTATCTGCTACCATAAATGCAGAATAAAATCCTAAACCAAAATGACCAATAATTTCATTATCTTCTCCTGCTTTTTCTTCAAATTGTTTTAAAAAGTCTGTTGCTCCAGAAAATGCAATTTGATTGATATATTTTTTAATTTCCTCTGCTGTCATACCTATACCATTGTCTGTAATAGAAAGTGTTTTTTCTTTTTCATCTAATGTTACATTGATTTCAAATTTTTCATCTTCTGCAACATCTGCTTCTCCCATAGAACACAGTTTTTTCAATTTTGTAACGGCATCACAGCCATTTGAAACCAATTCTCTTATAAAAATGTCTTTGTCTGTATAAAGCCATTTTTTAATAATAGGTAAAAAATTCTCACTGTTAATAGAAAGATTGCCCTTTTCCATATTGTATTTCCTCCTTGTATTTTCAAAAAAATAATTTTCTGTATTTTCTCTTTAAAAAATATTTTAACACTGAAAATAAAAATGTCAATAAAAAATTAGCACTCACTGAATATGAGTGCTGATATTTTTTAAAATTTTTCATATTGTTACTGTTTTGTAACTGCTATTTTTAATTCGTGAAAAAATGCTATTACCCAATTATCCCAATCAATTTCTGCTGTTTTATCCATAGAAAACGTCTTTAAAGAACAGCCAGTAGTACACATTAATGTATTTTGTTCAAAAATTACATTTAAAAAAAATGTTGCTGGTATACTACTTACAGTATCTGTTTTATTTTTGGGCAATGAAAACACAATTTTAATACTTTTAGGCAATTTCTGTCCTTTTATTATTTGAAAAGCATAAGGACGTATTTCTTTCCAAAAACAATACTCATCTGTTATTAATTCCTGCTCCGCTAGTGAGTAATGTTGTTTATTTCTTTTTCCATCAATTTGAAAAAGTGTAAATGTAGTAATATCTATCTGCCTCATATAAAAATCATCAAAACGATTTTGTTTTAACAATAAATTCATAAACTCTTTTATATCATGTACTAATAATGCTATCATTTCTTTTTATCTCCTCTAAATTTTTGTTAATTTTTATTTTACAATAAATTACAAAACATTACAATCAAAAACAAATATTATTATTTTCGGTTTGTATGAAAAGTAGGTCTGTGGTAAAATAGTTTTTAAAACAGATGTCAAAATATTGGAGGCAAATATGAATTTGAAAAATACAATCGCTAGAATACTCTTTTTCGGCATATTATTAGGTATATTGATGTTTATCATATCAAAAGTGTTTCATTTATCTAAAAGTACATTATTTATGGCATTACTTATTTCATATGTTGTATTTATTATGATAGTTATTCCCTATCAAATAAGAAAAAGAAATTTACTCAATCACAAAATGGAACTATTATTACAGCAACTGTATGCAGGCAATATACAACATTATATTACAGGTATGAAACAAATTTCTGAAAATGCTGACAACGATTATTTAAAATCAATACTTACTATCAATATGTCTATAGGATATACTGTATTGGGAGAATTTAAAAAAGCAAATCACTATTTAGAACAAATTGATGCCAGTACCATTGACAAATTAGGACAGATGATACTTTATCACAACATTGCTTTAAATTACTTTTGGTCTGGTGAAATCAAAAAGGCTTGTGTGATTATGGAATTACATCAAAATCTATTACAAAAGGGTTTACAATATCCCTATTTAAAAAATAGTTTTTCAGAAGCTTTTGCTTTATGGCGTTTTGCACAGGGAAAAAGAGAAGAAGCTTTTGTTTATTTAGAAGATGTTATAAATGATAAAACTGCTAAACCACTACAAAGACAAGCTGTTGAACTAATATGGGCAAGAGAAAAAATTGCAGACGGGCAAATTACACCATCACAGCAAATGCTTCAAACAATACTTTCTGAAACAAATATGCCTTATTTAAAAAAAGAAGCACAAAATATACTCAATACATTGAAACAATAGAGGTGTCATATGTTATTTAATTCTTTTCATTTTATAGTATTTTTTATTATTGTTGTGGTGATGTATTATCTATCGCCTCACAGATTTCGCTGGATACTTCTTTTGATTGCGAGCTATTACTTTTATATTTGCTGGCGTCCTAAAGAATTAATATTTATACTACTTATTGTATTTTCTACATTTGTAAATTATATTTTTTCTATTGCTATGTATAAACAAAAAAACGTTGTTAAAAGAAAAAAGTATTTATTGATTACACTTTTTATCAATTTTGGATTACTTTTTTTGTTTAAATATTCTGTGTTTTTAAATGAAAGCTTTATGAATGTTATTTCCAAAATAATAGTATGGTATTACAAAGATTTAGGAGCAGAAACAGCACTTTTGAAGTCACAGCTATTTTTAGAACAGTATCCTGCAAGAGATTTTGACATCATATTACCTATGGGAATATCATTTTACACATTTCAAGCTACAGCATATAGCATAGATGTTTATAGAAAACAAATTAAACCGATAAGGCATTATGGTATATTTTCTCTTTTTATTACATTTTTTCCACAGCTTGTGGCAGGGCCTATTGAAAGGAGCCGCAATTTACTGCCTCAATTTTATAAAAAACATAGATTTCATAAAGAAAATATATTGTTAGGACTAAAATGGATACTGTGGGGATTTTTCAAAAAAATTGTTATAGCTGACAGAGTTTCCACTGCTGTAAATACAATATACAATGCAGCACAAAGTTACAACGGTTTTTATTTTGTATTTGCTACAATATTATTTGCATTTCAAATATATTGTGATTTTAGCGGATATTCTGATATTGCTTTTGGTAGTGCCAAAGTATTAGGTTTTGATTTAATGCACAATTTCGAAAAGCCTTATCTTTCTAAAAGTATCAAAGAACTTTGGAGGAGATGGCATATTTCATTATCTACTTGGTTTATGGATTATATTTACATTCCCTTAGGTGGAAATAGAAAAGGAAAATTACGAAAATGTTTGAATTTATTTATTACATTTTTTGTAAGCGGTATATGGCATGGTGCAAACTGGACATTTGCAGTATGGGGTGCTATGCACGGCATTTATTTAGTAATGGGTATATTAACAGAAAACATCAGAAAACGTATCAAAAAAATACTGCATTTAAACAACAATATTATATGGAATTTTTGCAGCATTGTTTTTACATTTTTACTTTTCTGTGCCAGTTTAATTATATTCCGAGCAAACACCATTAGCGATGCAATTTATATATTCCAGCATATTTTTGACAACATACAACAATGGACAAATGCACAATATATCTATGAAATTATTACAAGTATGGGCATTAATTTGTTTGAATTAACTGTCGTAACATTATCTATATTATTTTTAATTTTACTAGAAGTTATCACTGGAAAAGATTTTGTAATTGCAGGTGTTGAAAAAACAAATTGTGTTTTCCGTCTAGCTTTTTATGTATTTTTAACTGTTTGGATATTGTCTACAGGCGTATTTTATAATTCGGGAGAATTTATTTATTTTCAATTTTAGTAGTATCAAAAATGTTCTGATTAACAAAGGAGTTTGTTTATGAAAAAAAAAGCTATTTCCAATTTAAGATTTTTCACAGGCATATTGATTTATACTTTTTGTGTGATAATATTATTTCAGCAAGTAGGTTTTTTATATCAAAAAGCAGCAAGTCACAACATTATAAATGCTTTTACACAAAAACGTTTTGAAGATTTTTATGCTTTGCCTCAAAATAGTTTAAATATGGTATTTATAGGTTCTTCTCACTCCTATTGTACATTTGACCCCGAAAATTTTGACAGTTATTTTAATATATCTAGTTATCAAATGGGTACACCTTTGCAGCATTTAGACACAAGCTATTACGAACTGCAAGAAGTTTACAATACACAAACGCCCGATGTAGTAGTATTAGAAATTTATTGGGACGTTTTAGATGATACATTTGAAATGAAACAAGCAAACTCTTTTTTTGAAGTGCTTCAAAATGAAGCATTAAAAAAAGATTATATCAAAAATGTATTTCCTTTATCAGAAAAAATAAAATATTATTTGCTGCCTATGAGATTTCAACAAGACTTTTTTGCTTATGAAGCAAATGAAATGACCAAAAACATAGAACAAAAATATGGTTTACAAAAGAAAAAAATAGAATATCAAAAAGGGGAAGAATATTATCGCTCAAAAGGCTATGTATATTGTAATATGGGTATGTTGCCAGGAGAATATGACCAAACAAATCAGTTTAAAGGCTTAGACGGGAAATATTGGCAAATGGACGACACACAATCAGGTTATGTTAAAAAAATTGCAGAGTTATGCAAACAAAAAGGGAGCGAATTGGTTTTAGTCACAGCACCTATTGCATTAGTTTCTATGGATTATATCAAAAATTATAATGATATTCACAATAAATTAGCAGCATTAGCAAAACAAGTTGGTGCAAATTACATTGACTACAATATTGTCAATCAGCAAACTCCTATGCTTACCAATGAAAATTTTAGAGATGATGCTCACTTAAATGACAGCGGTGTAAAAATTGTAGATGAACATTTTAGAAATTGGCTGACAGAAAATACACTATTTTTCAACAAATATAGACATTGAGTATTGTTTTATGCAAAATGCTATATTATAATAAAATATAAAAATTGTGTTTAAAATGGAAATAAATGGGTATGATAATCATAACACATTTAATTGATAAAAACACGGGAGGTAATTTTTTATGGAAGAAAAAAAAGAAAACGGACTAAGCAGCACAGGAAATTTTATACATAATTATATTCAAGAAGATTTAGAAGGAAAACTAAATAAAATACACACACGTTTTCCACCTGAACCGAATGGTTATCTTCACATTGGTCACGCAAAATCCATTTGTTTAAATTTTGGTTTAGCACAACTTTATGGTGGAAAATGCAATTTGCGTTTTGATGATACAAACCCTACCAAAGAAGATACAGAATATATTGACTCCATCAAACAAGATGTAAAATGGCTAGGTTTTGATTGGGAAGACAGATTATATTTTGCTTCCAGCTATTTTGAAAAATATTATGAAGTTGCATTAAAATTGATTAAAGAAGGTAAGGCTTTTGTATGTGATTTGAATGCAGAAGAAATTAGAGAATATAGAGGTACATTAAACTCACCTGGAAAAGAAAGTCCTTACCGCAATAGAAGTGTAGAGGAAAATTTAGATTTATTTCAAAGAATGAGAGCAGGAGAATTTCCAGACGGTGCGAAAACATTGAGAGCAAAAATTGATATGGCTTCTCCTAACATCAATATGAGAGACCCTGTATTATACAGAATTGCTCATGCAACACATCATACTACAGGAGATGAATGGTGTATCTACCCTATGTATGACTTTGCTCACCCATTAGAAGACGCTATTGAAGGTATTACACATTCTATATGCACTATGGAATTTGAAGACCATAGACCTCTTTATGACTGGGTAGTAAAAGAAGCTGGATATACTGTAAATCCTCCTAGACAAATTGAATTTGCTAGACTAGGATTAACAAATACTGTTATGAGCAAAAGAAAATTGAGAGCATTGGTAGAAGAAGGGCTTGTTGATGGTTGGGACGACCCTCGTATGCCAACCATATCTGGTTTACGCCGTAGAGGATTTACTCCAGAATCCATAAGAGATTTTTGTGAAAGAATAGGCGTTTCAAAAGCAAATAGTGTTGTAGATAGTGGTTTATTAGAATATTGCATTAGAGATGATTTAAAAGCAAAAGCAAAAGTTGTTATGGCAATACTTCACCCATTAAAATTGGTTATTACAAATTATCCAGAAGGACAAATTGAATTAATGGATATAGAAAACAATCCAGAAAATGAAGCACTTGGTACAAGGCAAGTTCCTTTTACCAAAACACTTTATATTGAACAAGAAGACTTTATGGAAGAACCTGTTAAAAAGTTTTTCAGATTAGCACCGGGAAAAGAAGTACGTTTGAAAGGGGCTTATTTTGTAACTTGTACTGATGTGATAAAAGATGAAAATGGTAATATTACAGAAGTACATTGTACTTATGACCCAGAAACAAAAAGTGGCAGCGGCTTCACTGCTAGAAAAGTAAAAGGTACATTACATTGGGTAAGTGCTGACCATTGTATCACAACAACAGCAAGATTGTATGATTATATGATGTTGGATAATCCAGACAGTGAAGATAGCGAAATGATTATGAACCCTAATTCACTAGAAGTCATAGAAAATTGCTATGTAGAACCTTCTATTACTGAAGCAAAAGCAGGAGATAAATATCAATTTATGAGAAATGGTTATTTCTGTGTAGATACAAAAGATACTACAAAAGACCATATTGTATTTAATCGTATTGTGTCATTGAAAAGTTCTTTTAAATTAAAATAATATAAATAACGCACTTGCAAAATAGTAGGTGCGTTATTTTTTGGAAAAATATGTTGATTTTTGTGTAAACATGTGATATTATAATAAACATTAGAAAGTGAGGTGATGGTGTGGCTAAAATGGGTAGACCCACAACAAACCCTAAAGACAGAATAATTAGAATACGTGCTACAAAAGACGATAGAGAAAAACTATTGTATTGTTGTGAAAAGTTAAACACAACGCAGTACGAAGTTGTCACACAGGGTATCAATATGGTCTATGAAAAAATAAATAAAGGAGTTTGTTTCTAGCCTCACAACCAAGCAAACAAACTCCTAACATTAAAATAAATTGATACAAGTATTATAACACAGTACCTCTATTTTGGCAAACTCAAATTTCGCTAAATGGAGGTTTTTTTATAATATTAGAACAAATATATAATTAAAAATAAAAAAGAGATTTCAAATTGTAATGAAGTCCAAAAATAAATCAAATATTGTATCAAAAATCTTCATTAGATGAAACAGATATTATAATGATATTATATTACATTAGATAATATCACACAAACACAATCTATTATACAATAGAAAAGTTTTATAAAAGGGGTTCAATATGCTGTACAAATGCTAAAAGAATATCTTTAAATAAAAAATATACCTCTATTTCATAATCTGATATATTGTGATAATATAGAGGTATATTTTTTATAAATCGTGAAAAATCAATTGACTTTTTTACAAAAATATATTATAATTTTGCCATTGCAAAAGAGAGGTGATAGCTAGTGCCTAAAGTAGGCAGACCACTAAAAGGACAAACACCTAAAAATATTAGTTTACAATTAAGAATTAACGAAAAAACAGCATATCAATTAAAAGAATGTGCCAATTCACTCCACATTTCTAGAACAGAAGTCATAGAAAAAGGTGTGGAAACAGTTTACAATGAAGTAGTGAAAAAAGAATAAAATTATAATATTTTGTAACTTTTTTAAAATATAATTTATAATATGGGGGGTCTTTTTATGATATTAGAACATTTATATGATAATTTGTCAGATGAAAACAAAAGCTCTACAACTTATAAAGAATTACACGAAACAATGGTTAAAATTGACACAATGCTACATAATCAAACTTCCTTAGATGAAACAAATATTGTAACCTTGTGTGATTTAATATCAGATACACAATATATTATGCAAAAGCAAAGTTTCATAAAAGGATTTCGATATGCTGTACAAATGTTAAAAGAATGTTTTTAAATTTACTATATTTTGAAAAAGACATTACAAAAAACTTTGCAATGCCTCAGTCTGTCAAAAAACTTATTTTGGCTTTAAAAAGCAAGGGGCTTGGGGAGTGCAACTCCCCATTCTAATCCGCAAGGGGGGCTTTGCCCACCTGAGGAAAACAGCGAGTTTCAAGGCTTTTAAGCCGATGGAACAAGATGTTTATTCCTCTGCTTTAACAAGTCGAAAACCTGTTTTCGACTTCAGCGTGTCGATTTTATCGACACGCTGAGACATTGCAAAAAACTTTGCAATGTCTTTTTTATTATGCTTAATTATATAATAGTATATCTTCCTTCTCGTCTTGGTGGCATTTTGGGGGAAATTGCAGGGTGTCCTAATGTAATCATTGCCAAATACTGTCCTTTATCTGGTGCAAATTTTTGACGAAGTTCTTCTCCTATACCTACTCTTAATGCTGCTGTCAGCCAACAAGTTGCTAAACCTTTATCATAAGCCATAAGACACATATTTTGTATTGCAGCAGAAGTGCCTTCTACCACTGTGGTAAAATCTTCATAATTATCTTTTAAAAGAAATACCAATATACAAACTTTTGCACCGCCCATACTATTTAAAAATTCTTTTGTTTCTTCTATGGCTTCAGGATTTTTTGAAAAGCGATTATCTAAAACAGGTTTAAATTTTCCAAATACCTGTCCTGTAATTTGTGCTAATTCTTTTAATTTTTCCTCACTTTTTACTACTACAAAATACCAAGGCTGTAAATTAATTCCTGATGGTGCCATAAGCCCTGCATTTATGACCTCCATCAAATCCTCATCAGATACTGGTTCATCAGTATATTTTCTTACACTTCTTCTTCCATAAATCGCATCTCTTGTTTCCATACACATTGCTCCTTTATATTTATATTTCGTTGAAAAGTATTATAAAAAATTAGTATGCCACAACACTAACTAAGTTTTTCTCTCATAGCATTGACATCTTCATTTTCTAAATACTCATCATATGTTTCCCTTCTATCAATAATACCATTAGGCAATATTTCTATTATTCTGTTCGCTATAGTGTGTACAAACTGATGGTCGTGAGAGTCAAAAAGTAATGTGCCTTTATAGTCAATTAAGCCTTCATTTAATGCTGTAATTGCTTCCAAATCTAAATGGTTTGTAGGTTCATCTAATACCAATACATTCGCACCAGAAATCATCATTTTACAAAGCATACAACGCACTTTTTCGCCCCCAGAAAGCACTTTTGCTTTTTTAAGTGCTTCTTCTCCTGAAAACAACATTCTGCCCAGCCAGCCCCTAATATCGGCATCATACTGTTCCCCTTCTTTGGCATAAGGACGCAGCCAGTCAATCAGTGTATCTTCACACTCATCAAAATATTTTGAATTATCTTTTGGAAAATATGCTGTAGATGTGGTAACCCCCCACTTAAAACTGCCTTCATCTGGTTCTAATTCTCCCATTAATATTTGAAATAATGTTGTTCTAGCAATTTCATCTGTTCCTACAAAAGCTACTTTGTCATTTGGTGAAATTAAAAAACTCACATTATTTAACACCTTTCTGCCATCAATCGTTTTTGAAATTCCATTGACTTCTAACAAGTCATTTCCAACTTCTCTATCTTGTTTAAAACTAGCAAATGGATAACGTCTGGAAGATAGTTTTATAGTATCCATTTGCAAATTGTCCAGCAATTTTTTACGAGAAGTTGCTTGTTTTGATTTAGAAGCATTTGCACTAAATCTCTGTATAAATTCCTGCAATTCTTTCATTTTTTGCTCTGTTCTTTTGTTTTGGTCTTTTAATTGTTTTTGTGTCATTTGTGTATAGCCATACCAAAAGTCATAGTTACCTACATACATTGTAATTTTACCATAGTCAATATCTGCAATATGTGTACAAATTTTATTTAAAAAGTGTCTGTCATGCGATACTACTACAACAGTATTTTCAAAATTCATCAAAAAATCTTCCAGCCATTTTATAGAAGCAATATCTAAGTGGTTTGTAGGCTCGTCCAAAAGCAATATATCAGGATTTCCAAATAATGCCTGTGCTAAAAGTACTTTTACTTTTTGATTACCTGTCAATTCTTTCATTTTGACATAATGTAATTCATTCGTAATACCTAAACCATTCAACAATATTTCTGCATCAGATTCTGCTGTCCAACCATCTAATTCTGCAAATTCTGCTTCTAATTCTGAAACTTTAATACCATCTTCATCACTAAAATTTTCTTTCGCATACAGTTTTTCTTTTTCTTCCATAATTTCATACAATCTTTTATGTCCATACAATACCGTTTTGACTACTTCAAATTCATCAAACATAAAGTGGTCTTGTTTTAAAACAGCCATTCTTTCTCCTGGTGTCACAAATACAGAACCACTATTTGGCTCAATATCTCCAGATAATACTTTTAAAAATGTAGATTTTCCCGTACCATTTGCACCAATTAAGCCATAACAGTTTCCTTTTGTAAAATTTACATTGACATCTTTAAAAAGTACCCTTCCTCCATATTGTAATGTAACTTCTTGTGCACTTATCATAGTATTCTCCTTTTTATTTTACAATTTATATTTCTTTTTGACAAGCAAAAAGCCCGACTTCTATTTGTAGAAACCGAACTTTTGTTATTTTTAATTGTTTATTCCACAGCTAATTCTTCTCCATTTTCTCCTTGTGGTATTTCTGAAATAGAAGCATTTTCAATTTGTCTTTCAAAATCAATGGCATTGTCCAATGTTTCTTTTGGAATTTCTACTTTTTTTGTTTCGTTAATATCATTACAATCTACTGTCAATGTGTATTCATTTACTATTGTTTTAATAGGTTCATTTCCTTCTGTACCGCCGCCAAATGTACTGCTGACATTATTCATAAGTGTTTCTAATGTATTTGACAAATCAACTGTACAACTATTAGGCAATAGTGTTTGTTTATTTATTGTTACAGTAATTGTAGTATCATTTACGCCTTCGTAATATTCTTCTGTCAATCCTGCCATACCTGTCATTTGTAATGCCTTTGTATCTTCTACAACTTCTGCTAATATACCTGCTGGCAATACCCCCTGAAATACGCCAAGTGTATCATCTCCATCTGTTTCCTGCCAATCTACAGCATTCTCTAAAAATGATACTAAATTCTGTTTTGTATCATACATTTTTAAAGACTCTAATACAATGTCAGGCTCTAATGACTGCTTCATCCACTGTCCTGCATATTCCATATATGTGGTAGCCATACCGTCTACTTCGTCAACATATGTTACAATATCATTGCTGGAAGGTAAACTGCTTTTACTTTCAATTTTCATATTTAAAGGACTATATACTGCGGTAACTTCTGTTTGTGTAGAAACTTCAGAAGAGGAACCTTCTGCTGTCATATTTGATTGTGTTGTAATTATACTTTTCATACTTTTTACTTGTTTTAAATTTTCTAAAACTTTTGTAATGGTTTCTTGTGGTGTTGCTGTTTGTACTGGTGTTACTGCTTTATCGCCACAAGATGAAAAAGCAAAAGCAACTATTACCATAGAAATCAATGTTATAACTTTTTTACAAAAATTCATAGTTTTCCTCCTTAATATTTGTTTGCTGTGATATTCACATTTTATAGGAAATACTATTGTAATTCAAGCTATTTTTATATATTTAAAAAAAATATAAGATTTTTGTAAACTATAAGTAGTATAAAATACAAAAGAGTAGGCATAAAATATACCAATACAATTCATTCATAAAATCAGATACCAGCAATATCTTTTATCACTTCTCCTGCCAATATCAAGCCTGCTACAGATGGTACAAAAGAAACGCTTCCCACTATTTGATGTTTTCCCTTTGGCATACTTTCATTTGATTTTTGTGCTATTTTTGCTGGCTCTTTAGAATAAACTACTTTTACATTTTCTATTCCTCTATTTTTTAATTCTTTTCTCATCACTTTTGCCAAAGGACACACACTTGTTTTATGAATATCTGCTACTTCAAATTTTGTTGCATCTAATTTATTCCCAGCTCCCATACAACTGATTACTTCCGTATTTGCCTTTTTTGATTGCTCAATTAAAAGCAATTTAGAAGAAACCATATCAATAGCATCTACAATATAATCAAATGCAAAAAAATTGATTAAGTTAATATTGTCCTCACAATAAAAACATCTATGTTCTTCTACCACTGCATCTATATTAATTTGCTGTATTCTTTGTTTCATTACCTCTGTTTTATATTTTCCTATTGTTTCCGTTGTAGCAATTAACTGCCTATTGATATTTGTCTCATTTACGACATCACCATCTATCAGTGTCAAATGCCCTATACCGCTTCTTGCCAATGCTTCTACTGCAAAAGAACCTACCCCTCCTATACCAAATACAGCTACTTTTGCACGATACAGTTTTTGCATTGCTTCCTTGCCCAGCAACAATTCTGTCCTTGTAAAACACTCTTTCATAATATACTCCTTTTACAATAATGTACTTTTTTTATCTGATTTTTGTAATCCCTTTTCCCAAATTAAAGGTTCATAAATTTTTCTCATTGTTTTTGCTACACTATCCACATCTTGTCTTTTTAAAACATAATCAGACACTTGCTTTGCTTGCTCTATAGAATTTTTCATAGCAATACTTAAGTCAGCTGATTTTAACATCTGTACATCATTTTTATTACTGCCAAATGCTACTGTTTTTGTAATGCCTAATCGTTCCTTTAACGTTTCTACCATAAACTGTTTTGTAGCATTTTTATGATATATTTTTAAATGACAATATCCTTCTGGTGTTTCAGAACTATCTCTTAAAAAAAGCAATTCCTTACCATATTCTTGCTGTTTCAATTTATTTTCTATATCGTCAATATTTTTTATGGTATCTACCAAAAGAAAATAAACTACATCTCCATCTTCTGGAAATTCACCATAAATATAATTTCTATAAGGAGATTTTCTCATATCCAAATATAATTTTGCTTCTACATCATTATGAAATGTACCATAAAATATCAACAATGCGTCCTCTAGCACTAAATTGACAAAATAATGTTTGCCCATTTGTTCAAATATAGTACACATTTTTTTTACAAACTCCAATGGTATTGCCTGACAAGACAAATATCTTTTTTCATTGGTATCAAACAACACTGCTCCGTCCATAGCAATCACTGGTAATTTTAATTTTACATCTCCTAATGCAGACAACAACGATGCAGGTGTTCTTTCTGTAGCAATAGTAATATTTGCCCCATCTGCTATTAAATAATTTAATTCTATATTTGTATAAGCCCCCATTTTGCCATCTTCCCCCAAAAGAGAACCATCTAATCCTGTTACAAGAAGTATGTCTTTTTGGTGCTTTCTAGGCAGTTGTACTCTATTAATACATAGTGATACCAATATACCTATAATGGTTTCTAATACTCTATTAAATACAAAATAAAATAAGCTAGTATCTGCATCATGCACAATGGTAACACTCATAAGCACTACACAAGACAAATAGGAAGCAGTAGGCTTTTTTAATAAAAGTGTAATATAAATCGTGGGAATAATAGAAAAAGAGATAATGACATATCTCAGCAAAAACCAATCATAAGGAATACAATTTTGTTCTATTGCCAAAACAATTGTACCTACAAATGCTCCTACAAGTGTACCTATTATTCTATTCCATGCTACTTTTCGGCTGTTTTCTACTTGAGGCTGCATGCAAAGTATTGCAGCTATAACAGAATAAAAAGGGTCACCCTTTGCTCCTCTTATGGTATGAATTAAAAAGCAAATTAAAACAGCAAATGCTGATTTTATCATTCTCATACCAATTTTCGGTATCACTATTTTCTTTTCTTTCATAGAAAGCCTTCCTTTCTCTTTATTTCACTACTTTAAAAAATTGTAGCAAATGCAATCAAAACGGTCAAGTTTTTCTATTATTATTGTATGACTAAAAAAACAAATATTTTACCTAATATATAATAAATAGAAAAGACCGCTTACACTTTTTGTAAACAGTCTTTTCATTGTTTAATCATTTATGTCTGTTTGCCCTGTACCAATAATAATTTTAATATCTATGCCATCTGGTAAAGAACCATCGTCCATTTCTATTTTAGCATCTACAAAATAATCTTTTAAGTCTTGTCCTATACCAGCCTCTTTTATTATAATGCGTGTATGTTCTTCTTTTCCTCCTGTATAAGTGGAAATTTCTGTAACAGTATAACCATCTGATTTCAATTTTTCGCTTACTCTACCTGCAAGACCTTGTGTATATCCGCCATTTGCTACTTCTATATTATACTCTTTACTATCTCCTATTTGTTCTGTATCTTCTTCCAATCCAATGCCATAGAATATTCTATTTACCATTTCTTTTGTATCTTCCTCATCATAAATATAATAAGAAATGCCATCAATATCCTGTGGTACTCCTGGCAATGTTTCCATTTTAATTTTAGAAGCATCTACTGAATTGATATAATTAACATATTTTAAAGCATCAGACAATGTAACATCTGTTTCCACATCAGAATAAACCATTTTAATATAATTTGGTATGTTTTTAATAATATTATCACTACTCATTACCTTCTGTGCAAATGCTTTTAAAAACTGTTGCTGCACTTCTACACGAGCAATATCTCCCATAGGATAATGTCTAAAACGTACAAGCTGTTCTGCTTTATCTCCATCTAATACTTGTCTACCTTTTTTTAAATTGATATATAAATCTTGATAAGGGTCTTCATAATACATATTTTGAGGTACATCTACCTCTACACCACCAACTGTATCTACAATTTTTCTAAAAGCATTTAAGTCTACTTTTACATAGTGGTCTATTTCTACTCCCAACATATACTCTAATTGTTTTACAAGCACTTCAGGGCCATCTTCTTTCCCCGCATAAGCGTGTACAGCATTTAATTTTGTAGGAGATTGATAATATTTATTTTGTTTTTCCATATAGCTTATAACATCTGGTGCAAATTTTACTCTGGTATCTCTTGGCATAGATACCAAATTTGTCATTTGCTTTTCACTATCAAAATGTACTACAAACATAACGTCCGTTCTCGTACCATCACCATCTACTCCAAATACTGCTACATTAATTTTTAAATTCTTTTTTTTCAAGGCGTCTAAAAAACTGGTATCTTTTGCATTGCTGGAAACTGGTTTTTCTGGTGACTGTTCTACTGTAGGAAATCCTCCTGTTATTTTATAATAAGCAAATGCAGCACCGCCTGCTCCAATACAAAAAATAAATAATGTACCAAATACGATTTTAAAAAATGTAGCAACTAGCCCAGACTTTTTTTTCTGTTTTTGTCTTGGCATACTCCTTTGAGAAAAAGCCTCTTGCCTCCCCCTTTTTTTGTTCGCATACCTATCCATTCTTTTACCCATTTTTCTCCACCTTTATTTATGTGTTTTACAGAATAAATTATTGATTTTGATATAATGTTCTTTGTGGCTCATTTTCATTTTGTTGTAGCTCTTGTTCATTGCTTTGTTCTGTTTCGTTATGTTCTTCCACTTCGTTGTTTTGTTCTGGTTGTTGTTCGTTTTCAACACCATAAAATACTCTATCCACTAATTCTTTTGTACCTTGTTCATCATGGTCAAAATAAGCACCACCTGTTCCAGGTATTGTTTCCATAGTAATACTATTTACATCAATATCTTTGATATATTTTGCATATTTTAAAACATCTTTCAATGTAGCATCTGTTTCTATACTATCCCAAAGCACTTGTGCAATACTTGGCAGATTACTCAATATCGTTGAAGTAGAACTTACTTTCTCTAAAAGTGCCTTCATAAAGTCTTGTTGTACTTGTATTCTTTTTAAATCTTTTTGTGCATATCCTTCTCTAAAACGTACTAACTGTTCTGCTTTATTTCCATCAAGATGTTGATAACCAGGCTGCAAATCAATATACAAATTTTGATAAGGGTCATTGTAATACAGTCGCTGTTCTACTTCCATATCTACGCCACCTACTGCATCTACAATTTCATGAAAAGCATCTAAATCTATTTTTACAAAATAGTCTATGTCAATTCCCAATAAGTCTTCCAACATTGCTACAGAAAATTCATTTCTATGGTCATCTCCTGCATAAGCGTGTACTTCTGTCAATTTGCATTGTCCTTTTACACCATTTCTGTAAGGTACAAATTTTTTTCTTTCTTCCAAAGATGCTATCATTTCATCTGTCATTACTACACGAGTATCTCTTGGAACAGATACAAATTGTATTTTTTTAGTGTCCTCATTAAATGAAACTACAAAATTAACATCTGACCTAAATCCATCATTATCTACACCAAATACTGCTACATTAATTGGTTTTGCAGGTTCTGGTATTTCTTGCTTTTTTAGTTGTTCTACTTTTACTGGTTCTGGATTAATTGCTTTTTTGGTATGGTCTTTCGCAATACCATCTTTTCTTAACGCCATACGAAACCCTACAGCCCCTAAACATACTGCAATAATAAGCAACAGCAATGCAAAAAGCATTTTTTTTCTTCTTTTTTTCTTTTTGTATTGGTATCTTTCCATTCTTGTTCCATTCACAATAATTCTCCTATTACTATAGCAATCTACTTTTCTCCCACTTATACACAATGTAAATATTTTCCTCACAAAACACTTTACACTGCAATTTACCGCTTTTTATTATAACAAAGTTGAAAATACAATACAATATTTTTTAAAAAAAACATTGCTATGATACGAAATATTAAGAAAATTGTCAAATAGTTTTTATATTTATTCTATTTTTTGGTCAAATAATTTATAATACTGCCAACCTGCTAAATAGTCTATTTTTATATTTTCTCCTTGTGTTGTTTCTTCTTTATATTTTCCATTTCCTTCTAAATAAGCTCCTTCTGTTATAACAGGCAACTCTCTCCTCATATTATTTACATAGTCATATAAAGGAGAAAGCCCTTCTAATCCTAGCAATTCTATTGTCATAGCACCTAAATAGTGAGCACTAATAATATTTTGTTTTGGCAATGCTATTTTTTGTCTGTTTTGTAATATTTTAGTGCTATTTTTAGCACTTTCATTCTGCCAAATAAAATAAGGTGTTTCATAAATAGCAAGTTTTTGTTTTGTTGTTCCTTCTATATCAATGTCATAATCTAATATTTCAAAAAAATCCATACCATTTGCAAATCCTGGTAGATGGTCACCAAAATATACCAACACAACAGGTTCTTCTAATTTATCTAGTTCTGTTACTAATTGTGCTATTCCTTCATCTGCATCTTTTACACCATTAAAATAATTATAAAGCATATTTTTCTCTTTTGATGTCAAAAAAATATCTGTATCAAAATTTTTCTCTGTTTCATTATATTTATCTTGATAAGGTCCGTGATTTTGTATTGTTACTGTAAATGAAAAAAGTGGTTTTTCACTTTGTTGTATGTGCTCCTGCAATGTATACAATATAGTATCTATTGTTGCCTGCTCACTAATGTAACCGCCCTTACTTTGACCATGTGGGTCAAAAGAAGAAAGATGTATAAAATTGTCAAAACCAAAATAAGGATACACATTATAGCGATTATAAAACCAAAAATAACCAGGGTGTATTGCTAAGGTATCATATCCAATTTGTGACAATCTTCTGGGCAAAGCATCAAATTTTTTTCTAACAAAATCATAAGAAGGAGATGGATTATTCAAATATCTTGTAGGGCAAGCTGTAAGTACATCATATTCTGTATCAGAAGTACCTCCTCCAAAATTTGGCACTACAATATGCCCTGCAATCGTATCTTCTTGATGAATAATTTCTTTATATGTTTTCATAGGGTCAACATAATTAGAAAAATCAATGTGTTCATTTATACTCAAATCAGAATAGGCTTCTCCCATTATCATAATAATGTTAGGTAAATTTTCTGTCTGTGATTGCTCTAAATCAGGTGGTTGTTCTAGCTGAGCATACTGCATTTCATTGTAGCTATTCGGCTTTTTAATTTTCATACTGTTGACATTATGGAAAAAGCAATACACAAAACCTTTTGAATTATATTGATTTACTGAAAAATAAATATTTCCCAACACTGGATATTTTATATATTCTCTTTCATTAGCATAATACATATGGTTTACTACAAAGCCTGCAATCATTACTACAATAATACCACCTATTCTAAATTTAGGTCTCATTTTTTTATTTTGAAATAGCAACAATAAAAGCAGCATTACCAACAAAAATAAGCGTACTTTTGACTGTATCTCCTCTAATGTTACTGTATCAAAGCCTTCCATAATTCCCATAACTTCTCTTATCAATTTTATATCTGAGGGAAGTACAGGGTCTTGTCTCATTTCTATTTTCATACTATTTGCAAAAGCAAGACTATAGAAAACACCTCCCCATAGCCCTATACTAAAAAGCGTATGATTTGTAATAAAATAAAAAAGCAGTATTAATAAAAATATAGGCAAACAATTCAACCAAAATAAAAATGGATATGTTTCTAAACTTTCCTGAAAAAATAATAATTCTTCTTCTGTCGCTGATAAATTTAATGACATTACAATTTCTGCTATTTTGATAGAACAATAACAAATTAGTATAATAGATATGATATGTCCTATTGCAATCCTTCTGTCCAAAATATTTCTTATTCCTTTTATAATTGAACTCATTTTCACTCTCCTACTATTTTTCAATGAATAAACACAAAACATCACTTTTTATAGCTCAAAAAACAATAGATACAATATTTTGTGATAATTTTGTTTTTTTCTATCTATTTTAAACAAATAGCTTTTTATTATGTTAAATTAATTTAAAATAAATGTAAAGCTTTTATTCATCACTATCATTTAAGTAGTTTTTATAAAGCAAATAATAGACATTGCCTTTATTATTTTTTATAAAAAAAGTATTGACAAATATTTTAATTTATTGTATTATAATTCTTGTGTTAATTTTAAATGCTTTGTGAGCATAGCTCAGCTGGATAGAGCGTCTGACTACGGATCAGAAGGCCGGGAGTTCGAATCTTCTTGCTCACGTTGAAAAGCCACATTACTGTAAAAGTAATGTGGCTTTTTTAAACATAAAATCTACCCTCAAAATTTAGTATAATATCAATCTAACAAATCCTCATATGGAACATTTAAAACTTTTGCTAATGCTTTTAATTCTATATCTGTAACAAATCTTTTACCATCTTCTATTCTTTGTATTGCATTTTTATCAATATCTAATCCAGCAATTTGTAGCATATCTGCTAACTTTTTTTGAGAAGTTTTTGTAGCAAATTGTTTTCTGAAAAATCTTACTTTAGTGCCACAAATGTTATTTCGTTCATTTGCTTTATTTTTATACATTATCATTTCACCTTATATTTAAAAAGTTAAAATAGTATTATTTTTCTTTAATTTCTAAAAGTTCATTCAAAGAACATTGAAAGTAATCACATAATTTTATGATTAAATTTGTATCAATACGCTGAAAATCATCTCGACAATATCTATTAAAATTACCTCTTTGTAAATCTAAATCTTTACATATTTTTGTTTTAGATATTTTTTTCTCTTGAAGTAATTCTATAATTCTAATATGAACATATTTCATATAAATACCTCCTATATATATTCAAGTA
>CAJUJJ010000029.1 GCA_910586765.1 uncultured Clostridia bacterium | reverse complement strand
TTTCTGTTATGATAATAGCATAAAGATTTATCAAAAGCCCCCAAACTTTTCAAAAAGAGCAGTTTACTATGGCTGTTCTTTTTTTTATAGAAAATAATGATAAAGAAGGTGCAAAATAATGGGAAAAACAACAACACAAATGCAGCTTGTAGAGATTTCAAAATTAATTCCTTACATTAACAATGCTAGAACACATTCTAAAGAGCAAATTACAAAGCTACGTTCTTCATTGAGAGAGTTTGGATTTATCAATCCTGTGATTATAGATACTGAATATAATGTCATAGCAGGACATGGCAGAATAGAGGCAGCAAAACAAGAAAATATCACAGAAGTACCTTGTGTTTTTGTAGAGTATCTTACACCAGCACAAAAAAGAGCATACATTATTGCAGATAATCGTATGGCAATGGATGCAGGGTGGGACGAGGAACTTTTAAAAATAGAAATAGAAGCATTACAATCGGAAGCATTTGATATAGATTTGACAGGATTTGAAGAACAAGAAATTGCTGATTTATTTAATACAGAACAAGAGGTACAACAAGATGATTTTAACATAGACGAAGAATTATCAAAACCTACCATAACAAAAAGAGGTGATGTATGGCTGCTGGGAAATCACAGACTGGTTTGCGGTGATAGTACAAAACAAGAAACATATACTCTTTTAATGAATGGAAAAAAAGCAAATTTAGTCGTAACAGACCCTCCATACAATGTAAACTATGAAGCTAACGCAGGAAAAATTAAAAATGATAATATGAATAGCAATCAGTTTTATCAATTTCTACTTGAAGCATTTTTAAATATGGAAAAAGTAATGGAGAATGACGCAAGTATTTATGTATTTCATGCAGATACAGAAGGACTGAATTTTAGGAAGGCATTTTCTGATGCAGGGTTTTATTTATCTGGTACGTGTATTTGGAAAAAGCAAAGTCTTGTATTGGGAAGAAGTCCTTATCAATGGCAGCACGAACCTTGCTTGTTTGGCTGGAAGAAGAATGGAAAACATCAATGGTATTCTGATAGAAAACAAACTACGATATGGGAGTTTGACAGACCCAATAAAAATAATGACCACCCAACGATGAAACCTGTACCATTGATTGCATATACCATTAAAAATTCGAGTATGTCAAATTGCATTGTAATTGACCCCTTTGGAGGAAGTGGTTCCACGCTAATTGCCTGTGAACAAACCAATCGTATTTGTTATACCATTGAATTAGACGAAAAATACTGCGATGTCATTGTAAAAAGATATATAGAGCAGTCAGGTGGTTATGAAAATGTGTCTGTAATACGAGAGGGAATAAATATTTCATTTAATGAGATAAATAGACAAAATACATAAAACAATATTGTGTATTTTCTAGTATAAATAGAGCTGTATAAAGCACAAATGATACACAATAAACTGTAAAATGATTGTGTAGTATATCTCTTGCTATACCACTAAAGAAATGGTAATATGTGTACTACAAAAATAAAATACACAAAAACGAAAGGTTGGTATAGTATATGAATGAGAAAATGAAAAAACAAATAGAAGAAATGAAAAAGCAAACAATAGGTGTTGAAGTAGAAATGAATCACATTACAAGAGAAAAAGCAGCAAGTGTTGCAGCAAAATTTTTTGAAACAAATCATTATAAAAACACAGAAGATAAAAATGGTTACAGTACCTGGTCAGCTTGGGATAATAAAGGAAGAGAATGGAAATTTCAAAAAGATAGTAGTATAGCAGGAGAGGAAGAAGAAAAATGTGAACTGGTCACACCGATATTACAATATGAAGATATAGAAACATTACAAGAATTAATTAGAAAATTAAGAAGGGCTGGAGCAAAAAGCGATGCCACGAGGGGCTGCGGAATTCATTGTCACATAGGGGCACAAGGGCACACAGCACAAACACTTAGAAATTTAACAAATATTATGGCAAGCCATGAAAGATTGTTAATTGATGCACTCAACATTGACAACGACAGAATAAATACATATTGTAAAACAGTTTCTCCTATATTTGTAGAAAAAATAAATAAAATAAAACCGAAAACAATGACAGAGTTTGCAGATATTTGGTATCATGCAAACAATGCAAGATATGGCAGAAATCAGCATTACAATAACAGCAGATACCATATGCTCAATTACCATGCAACATTTACAAAAGGAACAATTGAATTTAGACTATTTCAATTTGATGCACCAGCGAATGGAAAACAAAATGGACTTCATGCAGGACAATTAAAAAGTTACATTCAGCTTTGTTTAGCACTGAGCCAAATGGCAAAAACATTAAAAAGTGCAAGCCCAAAACCACAACAAAATGAAAATCCCAAATATGCTATGAGAACTTGGTTACTTCGATTAGGGTTTATAGGGGAAGAATTCAAAACAGCAAGAGAAATACTTACCAAAAGATTAGCAGGAGATACCGCTTTTAGAAACGGTAGAGCAGCATAAAAACAGGAGAAGGAATTAGCCTCCTGTCACATTATATTTGACCGCTAAAGCGGTCTTAATGTGGTAGAAGGATACTTCCTTCGGAAAGGATAGATGTTATTATGAAAACAAGATATTATATTGCCTATGGCAGCAACTTAAATGTAGAACAAATGAAAAGGCGATGTCCTTCTGCACGTATTGTAGGAACATCGGAAATTCAAAACTATGAATTGCTTTTTAAAGGAAGCAAAACAGGATATTATCTTACCATTGAACCAAAAGAGGGAGAAAGCGTTCCCGTTGCAATATGGGAAACGACAAAAGAAGATGAAAAAGCACTTGATATTTATGAAGGATTTCCTACATTTTATTACAAAATGGATATGGAGTTACCTATAAAAGAAATACAAACAGAAAAAATAAAAAATCGAAAGTGCTATGTTTATATTATGCACGAATATAGACCAAAAGGATTGCCAAGCAAACGATATATAAATGTTTGTAAGGAGGGTTATTTATACTTTGGATTTGATACAACGGTTTTAAAAAGGGCAATAGAAAAAAGTAAATTTTGAAAGGAATAAGGTACTCGAAAGAGTGCCTTTTTTCAATTCAACATAAGGGGGTGGTGGTGATGTAGTGGACAAAAAACAACAGGCTTTTGAGGACTGGAAAAACGGTATGAAATATAAAGAAATTGCTGAAAAATACGGCATTTCATTGAGTACAGTGAAATCTTGGGCGGTGCGTTATTGGAAGAAAAATGAGCCAGAAAAGGTTGCAACCACAACAGCAAAAAAGTTGCAACCAGTGCAACCAGAAAAGAATAAAGGCGGTGCTCCTAAGGGCAATAAAAACCATCTCAAACACGGCATATACGAGAAAATGTTATTTGAATTTTTATCACAAGAAGAACAGGAATTTTTTTTACAGCAAGAAGTAGATGAAATAGAAGAATGTAAAAAAATGATAAAGTTTTGTGATTTGCAGATATTGAAGTTTATGAAAAAAATAAAAGAACTGGAACAAAAAGCAGGCGGACTTGTGGTGTCTGGTGTAAGCAAGAAAAAGAAAACAGAAGGTTTACAAAGAGATACTACAAACACACAAGAAGAGATTACTACAAATACTGTAGCAGTACACGAATTGATATTGAGGTATAACAACGAAATAGAAAAAGCAAAAAAACAGAAAATGAAATGTTTAGAAGTGCTTTTGAAATTTGGAGAAATTTCCAAAACAGAAAAAGAGCAATCAGAACAAGAAACAAGAAATATAGCAGACATCATTATAGAAGCATATAAGCAAAGAGTAGGAGAGTAAAACAAATGATAACAAAAGAAGCTATATTTTATTATGCAAACCACCCTATTGAATTTGTAAAAGATATTGTAAATGCGACACCAGACAAAGAACAATCAAAAATATTACAAAGTGTAGCACAAAATCAAATGACAACAGTAAGAAGTGGACATGGTGTAGGAAAAAGTACAGTAGAAGCATGGGCTATCATATGGTTTATGATGACAAGACCATTTCCTAAAATACCCTGTACAGCACCAACACAACACCAATTATTTGACATACTTTGGGCTGAAGTGAGCAAGTGGATAAGAAATAATACTGTTTTACAAAAAGAGTTAATATGGACAAAAGAAAAGGTATATATGAGAGGATATGCTGAAGAATGGTTTGCAGTAGCAAGAACAGCAAGTAAACCTGATGCCTTGCAAGGCTTTCATGCTAATGATGTTTTATATATTATAGATGAGGCAAGTGGTGTATCTGATACTATTTTTGAACCTGTACTAGGTGCACTTTCTACAACAGGAGCAAGACTTTTAATGTGTGGAAATCCAACACAATTATCAGGCTTTTTTTATGACAGTCATAATAAAAATAGAGCAAGTTATGCAGCCTTTCATATTGATGGTAGAAAAAGCAGTAGAGTATCACAAGATTTTGTTCAAACTATTATCAATATGTATGGAGAAGATAGTGATGTATTTCGAGTACGTGTTGCTGGAGATTTTCCATTACAAGAAGATGATATATTTATACCACTTTCTATCATTGAAAATTCCATTATGACAGAATTTTCTACTCCAAAACAACCGCATCTCATACATATTGGAGCTGATATTGCCAGATTTGGAGATGATAAGACGGTAATTGGCTATAAAATAGATGAAAAAGCAATATTTTACAAAAAACGTCAAGGGCAAGATACTATGAAAACAGCAGATGACATTATATTACTAGGAGAACAATTAGTACAACAATATCAGTTAACAGAGCCAATTCCTGTAAAAATAGATGATGGTGGTGTTGGTGGTGGTGTAGTAGACCGTTTAAGGCAAATAAAGAGAAATGATACAGAAAGATTTTGGTGGTTAGAAATCTATCCTATTCAATTTGGACAACGAATTAAACACAAACATTATTATGATAGTACAACTTATATGATGGCAACTGTAAAAAAACTATTGCAACCATATGATGAACAAGGAAACCAAAAACCTGTAGAGCTAATATTGCCAGATGACGATAATATGGCTGCACAATTAAGTGGGAGAAAATATTTTATTACAGAAAATAGTAAAATTAAAATAGAAAGTAAAAAAGATATGAAAAAAAGGGGCAGACCATCACCAGATGAAGCAGATTGTATATTACTTTTATGTTTGCCAGTAAAACCACCTAAAAGAAAGAGATGATGAAATATGTCTAAAACAAAACAAGGTATGCAAGTGCGAATTGTAAGGCAAAACATACAAAAAGCAGAAACACCTGTACAACTCACACAACAACAAATTTACAATGCTGGTGATTGGATAACACCTCCCAATAATATGGAAGGATTTTATCATTTGGTAGAAAACAGTGCAATATTACCACAATGTATTAGAGCATACAAAAACAATATAGCAGGTTTTGGTATTGGTATCAGATATATTGAAGACAAAGAAGAAACCGCTGAAATGGCTGAAGAATTTGAAAAAGCTACAAATATTATACAGTTGTTAAATGTAGAACAGGATACCAAAGAAGTTTTTGAAGATGTCATAGAAGCAAGAGAAATATATGGTATTGCATACATTGAGGTGATACGAAATATAGTAGGAGATGTTGTGCAAATTGAAATGATAAAAGATACTCCTTCTATACAAAAAACAAAACTACTTGAGCCTTATATTTCTACAACATACTATCATAATGGCGAAGCAATAGAAAGGAAAAAGAAATATTGCAAATATAAACAAGAAATCGGTGGTTATACAGTTTATTTTAAAGAATTTGGTGACAATCGCATTATGGATAGGAGAGATGGCAGATATATCAGTCAAAATGAAACATTAGATATACAATATCAAGCAAATGAGATTATGGAGTTTGCTATAGGTACACAACCATATGGACAAGTACGCTGGATAGGGCAAGTATTAGGAGTAGATGGCAGTAGAAAAGCAGAAATATTAAATAACAATTACTTTGAAAATGGCAGGCATACACCGCTTATGATTATGATAAAAGGTGGTACACTGACAGATGAAAGTTTTGAGAAACTACAACAATATATGAATGATATAAAAGGCGAGGCTGGACAGCACGCCTTTATTATATTGGAAACAGAAACAACAGATGGGCGTGCAGATTTTGACCAATCAGAAAAGCCAGAAATAGAAATCAAAGATATTGCGAATATATTGCAAAAAGATGAGCTTTTTCAAGACTATATTGATAATAATAGACGAAAAGTACAGTCTGCATTTCAGTTGCCAGATATTTATGTAGGTTATACTACAGATTTTAATAGAGCAACAGCACAAACGGCACAAGTCATAACAGAACAGCAAGTATTTCAGCCAGAAAGGAAAAGCCTTGCATGGGCAATTAACAATCGTCTTTTAAATGGTTATCAATTTCGATATGTAGAAGCCTATTTTTTAGAACCAGACATCAGCAATCCAGATGATATATACAAATTACTTACTGTAGCAAACAATGCAGGAGGATTAACACCCAATAAAGCAAAACAAATTGTATATGAAGCATATGGAGAGGTTGCAGAGGATTATGCAGAAGAATGGGGAAATATTCCTTTAGCATACAGTAAAACACAGACTACAGATTTTGATAATCAGTTACAAAAACAGATTGTCAAAGCAGCAGCAAATAATGATGATGCCGTTGTTGCGGTAATGAAAGAGGTTAGAAATCTTTTGCTAAAAATGGATAAGGGGGAATAATATGTATCAATCCCTTATCAAAGCAATAGAAAGCTATATTATCAAAGCTGATGAAAGCCTTGCGGATATTTTAAAAAGAGAAGGCTATATTAAATCAAAAAAAACACTAGAATACATACAACAAGTAGAAAGTGAAACAGCAGAGGTATTGATTGAACAAAGAGATTTTATTTTAGAAGAAATAGAAAAATCAGTTGATTTAGAAACATTTTTAAATGAAATATGGGGAAATGTAAAAATCAATGATGTATTAAAATTTAAAATTGCTACTATATTTGCAGAAAATTTGAATGAGTTTGTTCCAGAGTTTGTAAACTACTATATACAACAAACTGATAGACAACTACAATTAAAACAAGTATCCAAAAAAACGTTGTCATGGATAGATAGCTGGAGTAAAGAACTTGGAGAAATTATGCAGCTTAACAGCCATATGGAAATAGAAACGATTTTAAAAAGAGGATTAGAAAAAGGTAGTGGCATACCAGTTATTACACAAGAAATAATACAAAGTGGTATACGCAATGAATATTACAAAGCAAGACGTGTTGCAGTAACAGAAGTTTTGACAGCACATAGGGCAGCACAGCAAGAAGCATTTATGCAAAGTCCCGTTGTAAAAGAAAAGATGTGGAAACATACAGGAAGTTACAGAAATCAGCCACGACAAAACCATATTCATATGGACGGACAAAGAGTGCTAAAACAAGAGCCTTATACTCTGATAGGTGCAGATGGTACAACATATTATCCTATGTATCCAGGGGATACTTGTTTACCAGCAAAAGAGAGAATCAACTGTCATTGCTTGTCACAGTCTGTAGCAGATGAGAATATATTAGGGCTGACACTGGAAGAAAGAAAAGAATTGCAAAGAAAAGCCGTTCAGGAAATGGACGATAAATGGGAAAAAGAAGCAAATAAAAGAGAAAAAGCAAAAGCTGGAATTGATGAAAATACAGTAAAATGTGACTGGCTGAAAAATAAAACTGTTGAGGAAAGAAAAAAATATTTTGAATGTGATTCAAGATGGGCATTGTTCGAAAGTGGTGTAATACAAAATGATATAGACCTTGAAAAAC
Organism: uncultured Clostridia bacterium; assembly: GCA_910586765.1. GTDB lineage: Bacteria > Bacillota > Clostridia > Lachnospirales > Anaerotignaceae > Coprocola. Next base: position 25,334 of record CAJUJJ010000029.1, on the reverse strand, counting down.
TTTATAAAACAGTTACTACAGAAAAAGGTATAAAAAAAGAATTTAAAACGCTGACAGAATTAAATCAAGATGGTATAATTACAGTATCAAATGAAAGATGGGAACATTCTACATTAGGGAACTTTTCTAATCTAAAAAATCCAAAAAAACCACCTGGTGGTGCAAATGGTGGAAAGAAACTCAAAGGTGGAGGACATTCACAGACAAATATAGACGAGTTATCACATAGAAATATAAACTATAAAATTGAAAAAATACATGAAAATGGAGTTCGTATAGGAGGAGTAGAAGGACATGAAGAAAATATTAAAAAACTAGGGAATATAGGTCAGGCATGGTTTCCAAAAAATTGGAGTGATGATGAAGTATTAAAAGCTGGAACCTATACAGTAAATAAACCAGCAAAAAGAAAGATAATTACAAATGACAGTGGAATAAATACAGGATATGAATTTTTTCAAAAATATAATGGTGTTACAGTAGGTGTTTTTACTGATTTGCAGTATAATGTTGGTACAATATTTCCAGATGGAGCACAACGGTCAATAGAAAAAGAGGAGGAATGGAATGGATACCAATAGAATTAAAAAGTTATTAGAATGGGAAAAAACAGAAGATGCCCATGTCCTTATGGATGTTGACTGTGATAAATTTTTTTTCAATCCTCTTTTAGAATCTTTTGGTGATGATATTAACGAGATACTAAAATACTTAAACAATATGGATATAGAAGAGCTTGATAGAATTTCAGGTGTTTTTGAAAATATTTATGAAAAATTTATGACAGATGATGTATATGATGCATTGGAAAAGTTAGGAAATAAATTAAAAGCTCATGGTTATCAAATACTATAGGTATAAAAATTAGAATGATAATAAAGTATTAAAAGCTGGAACTTATGTTGCAAATAGTTCTACAGATAACGGAATGCCTAAATTTGCTGAATATAATGGTGTTTGTGTTGAAATTTTTATTAATGAAGATGGTTATCCTTCTAATTCATAAAGGAGTTGTAGCTTATAAAATTGACAAATAGTTTAATTAACGAATTACTTAATACAAAAACAGAATTACAGTTCATCAATATTATTTTTAGCAATAGAATAGAGGTAAAAGAATGGTAGAACTGTAAAATGATATTTCAACATTACAAAGAGTTAAATAAGATAGCAAGTGAAGCATTAGGAAAATTTGACCCTAATATAGCTGATGATATACCTGGATTTTGCAGACCAAACAAAAAGAAAAAAGTAACAGAATAATTCAATTTTAGTACAGATAAAGCACTTACATTAGTAGGTGTTTTTTTATTGCATAAAAGGAAGGAGCGTGAAGGCGATGAAAGGAATCGAAAAGGCGAAAGAAATCAGCAATGCCAAAATACAGTTTGTTTCTCTTGTCAATGCTGCTGCTAACAAAAGACAATTTTTATTGACGAAAGCAGAGAATAACAAAGCGAATTTTAAAAGTTATGGCAAAATTATTAAAAAAGACAGCAAAAATCACTATGTTACAGGTATTGTGTATGAGCCTAAAAAAGAGGATACACACGGCGATTTTATGACAGAGGAAGAAATTACAAAGGCGGCTTATTATTTTGCAAAAAACGGCAATAAAATTGATTTGCAGCACAATTTTGAACCTTTAGATTGTGCGTCTGTAGTAGAAAGCTGGATAGCTAAGGCAGATTTTTCTGTAAACAATGAGGTTGTACAAAAAGGTACATGGCTTATGACAGTTGAAATTGCAGATGATACCATTTGGGACAAAATTGAAAAAGGAGAAATTACAGGGTTTAGTATGGGAGGTTTTGGAAAATTCAGTAAGGAGGATAAAAATTTGGAGCAAGAACAAGAAAAAGAAACAAACGAAAAAAAAGGACTGCTAAAACAGCTTGCAGAATCGTTTGGATTTCATGTTGTAGAAAAGTCTGGAAAGAAAATGAGCAGTAAAAATAAAGAAATGCTCAAAAGTATTTATGACAATATGGGAGTGTTTTTAAAGGAATTTGAGGAACAAGAAATAGAACAAACAAATAAGGAGGATAAAGCAATGACAAGAGAAGAAATAGAACAAATCGTAGCAGAAGCAGTCAAAAAGGCAATGCAAAGTAATCAGCCTAAGCCAAAAGAAGAAAACAAAACAGAAGAAATCACACAAGAAAAAATAGAAAAAATGGTTGAAAAAGCAATTACAAAGGCATTAGAGCCACAACAACCTAATATTAGTATAGAACAAGTAGAAGAAATGATTACAAAAGCTGTCACAAAAGCAGTAGAACCTGTTTTGAAAAGCAAAGGAGTACCAAGCAACTTAAATGACAATATACAAAAGTCAGCAAATGAACAACATTATTTACATGGAATACTTTAAAAATGGGAGGTTTTTTTATATGGACAATAATTCTATTATCAACAAAGCAGCGATTGCAACAACAACATTAAGTTCTGGGCTGTTAAATCCAGAACAATCAAAGAAGTTTATACAGCAGACATTTGAAGCAACAAAATTAGGTGGACTGATTCGAAAAGAAATGAGAACAGCAAAAACAGGTGAAATTGATAAAATCGGTATTGCAAGCCGTATTTTAAGAAAGAAAACAGAAGACACTGATGACGGCTATAGAGGAGAAGTGAAAACCAGTCAAATTGAATACAGCACAACAGCGGTAAGACTGCCTTGGGAAATTACAGAGGAAACATTGAGAGAAAATATAGAGGGACAACGTTTTGAACAAATTGTAACAAATTTGATGACAACACAACTTGGTGTAGACTTAGAAGATTTGTATTTGAATGGTGATGAAGATACAGACAACAGCAATAAAGATTATGATTTCTTAAAAATCAATGATGGTTGGATAAAACAAATATCAAATGGTGGTCATGTTTATGATGCTTCAAGCGAAACAAGTATGAGTCTTGATTTATTTTATAAGACATTAGCACAAATACCAAATAAATATAATAATGGAAAATTACGTTGGTTGATGTCTCCTAGAAGAGCACAAGAATGGGAATTATTTTTGCTCAATAAAGTGATTGGTGCAGGCGGAGCTGTTCCAGAAAGTATTTACACAGCACCAGCACGAATTCCAGCAGTAGAATGTCCTGCATTAGATGATGCTACAATATTGCTGACTGACCCTAAAAATTTAATTGTAGTAAATACTTATGATACAAAAATTCGTAAAACAGTAGAAGGAAAAGAGGCAATTATGAAAGATAAACGTTTTTATGTGGCTCATCTGGATTATGACCCTATTATTGAAGAATTAGACGCTACTGCAATCATAAAAGGCTTAAAATAAGGAGGAATTCACTATGCTCTACCATTTAAAATTAAAAAAGGCACTCTCTTATACTGGTATTATTACAGCAACAAAAGAACAACCTAATGTATTTGTAGAAGAGGAAGAAGTTGCAAAAGCAGCTGTTGCTAGTGGATATTTTGAAATAATAGAAAAAGTAGAAAATAGCAAAGAAAGTTCAGACACTGATACAAAAGTATTTGAAGATAAGAAAATAGAGGAGTTAAAGAATATTGCAATAGAGAAAGGAATTGATGTAACAACATTCAAAAAAAAGGCTGAATATATTGAAGCAATTTTAGCAAAAGAAGCTGAGGAAAAACAAAATGATGACAACAAAGCAGACTATGAAGAATTTTGATGAATGGGTAACACCTCAAGAGGTAAGAGAATATTCCGAAATACCAGCAGTACAGCAGCGTAATGATACACGACTTACAGTAGATATTGCAAGAGCAAAGCAATATATTACAACATATACACATAATCGTTTTGAGAATGTAGAACAAATACCAGAACCTGTTAAGATGGCAACATTACTTCTTGCAGAGGCATATGCTTACAATGCAATTCTGGCAAGCAATGAAATGAAATCAGAAACATTTGATGATTATAGTTATACTGTAGAAAAAAGTCAAATTGATATTGATAGATTAGATATTGCAGCATTATTAGATGACTATGTGATAACAGAGCCTAGTAATGGCATTGTATTTCGTATGAGAAAGCTATAGGTGATGATATGAGTTTAGAAAAATTATTAAATCATACTTGTGATATTTACCACATACGTAGACAAGATACTTCCATTGGCTATGGTTTAGCAACATCACCTTCTTTTTACTACAATGAACAACCAGATATTAGTGGCCAAAAGTGTCATTTTGGTGTAAATTCTCAAAATATCAGTATTACACAAACAGCACCAGTTAATATTATGGAATCTAAAATAAAATTGACATTGTCTGCTGAAGTAGATATTCGTATCAATGACAAAATAGTAGATTGTATGACTGGATTGGAGTATACAGCAGAACAACCAATTAATGTTAGAAACCATCATATTTTTGTGTATATCAAAAAAATAGGAGAGGAGAAAATGCTGTAATGTCTACCGTTGATTTTGATATGAGTGAATTAAAGCAGTTCTTTCAGAAAATGGAAAATGCAGCAAAAGGTGACTTTCGCAAAGAGTTTGAATTGTGGCTAGAAGCGATTGGATTTGATTTTTTAAGGGTAGTACAAGATGAAATTAAAAATCGAGAAGTAATGGACAGTCGTTTATTGTTAGATAGTTTTACAAGAGATGACAAAGGAAATGTATGGGAATTATCAGATGGTGGATTGACATTGGAAGTCGGTACAAATGTAGATTATGCAAATTATGTAGAAAAAGGGCATTGGACAAATCCAAAAGGGATAGCACAACGTTTTGTACCAGGTTATTGGCAAAGTGACCGTTTTATTTATGACCCAAGTGCAAAAAGTGGTATGGTATTAAAACAAAAATGGGTAGAGGGAAAACATTATTTTGAAAGTGCTTTGCGAATTTACGAAAAAATTTTTAAAGAAAGTGCTGAAAGAAAATTACAACAATGGATTGAGCAATATTTTAGTTTTTAGGGGGTATTGTTATGTTGGAGCAAGAAACAGCAAGTATTATGAAATTTGTTATAGAGCATGCTGAAAATCCCTATCCTTATTATTGGAATGTGCCTCAAAATTTTATGCTTCCAGCTGTTTATTTTCCTATACCAGAAATGATGACAGGTGGAGAAACATTTTTGACATATTATATAGACTTTACTTGGTACATCAATTTTTTTCATAAAACAGCTCAACAAGCTTATGTTCTTGCTCAAAAAGTGCTTATAGCAATTAAACAAAAAAGAAATTTAATACCATTATTTGTAGAAGATGGTAGTGTAATAGAAAATAATTGGGTGCGTGTAGAAGACCCAAGTATTGAAATAGTAGAAAATGGAATAGTTCAACTTACATTAAATTGGAAAAGTAGAAGACCTTATGAGAGAATTGAAACACCAAAAGCACAAAAATTTCATATGGATGTATTTTTGAAAATGAAAAAGGAAGTGAAAAGTGATGACAGATTTAAACAAGATAAATGAAAAATCTGAAACAATACAAAAATTTACAATAGAAAGATTAAGACAAAACTGCAGACAATTATTTAACGTTTCTATAAGTACATTTTGTGGAGCAACATATGGTATGACAGGAAAGTATACAATAGAAGAAATGAAAACACATATTGAAAAATGGAAAAAGAAAGGGGTAAAATGATATGGCTGGAGGACGATTTGATAAATTACTAGGAAAAGTACGTCCAGGTACGTATATCAATTTTGAAAGTGGAAGAAAAAATAATATTATTAGTACAGGAAAAAGGGGTACTGTTATTATACCACTTCCAAAAGCAACATATGGTCCAGCAAAACAATTTATAAAACTAACAAATGCAAGTCCTGATGCAGAAGCTGCAACACTTGGATATAGTATTTATGATAATGATACAAATAGACAGATGCTTTTGATAAGAGAAGCATTTAAAAGAGCAACAACAGTATATGTTTATTTGTTGACAGAAGGAAAAAAAGCACAGGCTGAAATTACAATGACATTAGCACAAAATGAGGAAAATATAGAAGCTACAAATACATTAATAGCAATGGCAAAATATGGTGGTAGTAGAGGGAATGTTTTTACAGTAACAATAGATGCTAACCCATTAGGCGGTTATGATGTTTTAATTCATGTTGATGGTGACAAAATGGTAGAATATGAAAGGCTGTATACTGTTGAGGAGTTAATTGCATTAGATAATCCTTATATTATTTTTAAGGGAAAAGGAATACTTGGAGAAGCTGCTGGTGTAACGCTTGCAAATGGTACAGATGAGGAAGTATCTAACACTGATATTACAGATTTTATTGATGCGTGGGAAACAATAAAATTTAATACTGTTTGTTTTCCATTTTGTGGAGAAGAAGCAGAAAATATTAAGCAAGCAGCACTTACAAAAGTAAAGTATATGCGTGATAATATGGGAAAAGGAATACAAGTAGTTATGCCAAAGGCAAACAATATGAACTATGAAGGTGTTATTAATGTAACAAATAGTGTTTCGCTTGATGATAATGTATTAAGTATAGAAGAAGTGTGTGCGTGGGTAGCAGGAGCAACGGCAGGAGCAAGTAATGTGGAAAGTCTTACATATGTTCCTTATGCAGGAGCGACAGCAGTTGTTGAGCCTAAAAATAATGAGCAAGCTATTACAGCAATCCAAAATGGAGAGCTGTTTTTTTCTGTCAATGAAAACAATGAGATTGTTGTAGAATATGACATTAATAGTCTTACTGAATTTGTAGATAAGAAAGATAAAAGTTATAGGAAAAACCGTATTATACGTGTTTTTGATACATTTCAAGAAACAATACAGCTTAATTTTCCACCTAATAAATTTCATAATAATTCAAATGGTTGGGATGTTATGGAAGGAATAGGAAAAACGATATTGAAACAATTTGAAGATATGGGAGCAATTACAAATGTTTCTTATAGTGAAGATTTTTTAGTTGACAGAAAAAGAAGTGCTGATGATGAAACTTATTTTAATGTAGGTTTACAAGCGGTAGATAGTGCTGAAAAACTGTACTTTACTATTACAACAAGATAGATAGGAGGGGTATTTTATGGAATATAATCATGCACCTATATCATTAAGAGAAGGTCACGTTTATTTAGATGGCGTAGAAATTGCAGATAGCATAAAATGTGAAATTAAATTTACACCTGATATTTGGACAGGTAGACAACTTGGAGAATTAACACCAAGTAGTCGATGGCTTGGATATGCGATAACAGGCACAATTACACGTCGACGTTCTTCGAAATGGTTGGAAGAAAAAATAAATGAATATAAAGAAAGTCATGAAACACCAGAAATGACAATACAAGGCATTATGGAAGATAAAAACAGCGATTATTATAAACAATATGGCAGCAATAAAGTCACTTGTGTAGGCTGTGTTTTAACAGGCGATTTGCCTCTAACAATGTTAGACAGTGGTGGTAATGTTGTTGAGGATTCTATATCATTTAATGCAAAAGATATTTTATAAAAGGAGCGATAAAAATGGAAAATAAAAAAGATTTGAAATATTTTATGAGAAGTACAGAAACAGAAATCGTGACTGCACCAGGACCTAGTAGCTTCAAAGATGAGAATGGCAAAGTAATACAGTTTGAAATTAAGGTATTATCACAAGAGCAAATTAATAAAATCAACGACGCATATCATAGACGTAGTATGGCAACAGATAAAAAAGGAAATCCTTTGATTGCATTGGGAGAGGTCGTTTGGAAAACAGAAAAAGATAATGCAAAGGCTTCCAGACATATTATTGTAGAAGCATTACAGTATCCAGATTTAAAAAATAAAGAACTTATGGAGTATTATGGCTGTGTAGATGTAACAGATATGCCATTAAAAGTATTTTCTAAACCAGATGAATATCAACACGTTTCTCGTATTGTTATGCAAGCTTTGGGAATGGCAAGTGAAGTAAATGATGAGGAAGAACTACAAGCAGCAAAAAACTAATTTGTGAGGCAGGAAGTACAGCATATTGGGCAAGCGTTTTGTGGCAAAGACATCATATGCGTATGGAGGAATTTTATAATATGCCTAGACGCTTGCAGTTGTTGTATATTGCCTCAGAGTTAGAAGAAAATAAAAATCCAGTGAGAAATGATGTATTAAAATATAAATAGAAAATTGACAAAATATGTGAGGTTTTGATTTATTTTATTGAAATAGTGATATTTTTATAGTAAAATCCTATTTGGGGGTTGATACTATGAAAATATTAGATATTGAAAATGGTAATTTTGATTTAGAACAGATTTCAAAAATGCTTCATAAGGCTTGTAAGTATAAACTGCAATATGAATCAAATTGGATGTTTGCAAAAAGTGATTTTATTTGTTGTTTTAAGGGAAAAACATTATATTTGACAGATACAAACTTTAGACCTTTACTAATGTATGAAAGTACATCATTTATTGCAGGTTGTGGAATATCCAGAACAGGAAAATATATTGTTTGTCAAACAGCATATAATCATGAAGATGATGAAGATAGTGGAGCAACTATAATTCTTGATGTAGAAAAACGTGAAGTTGTATGTCAAAAATGTGTTGAAATTGATGTAAATGAAACACGTATTATATTCGTAGATGAACAAAAGAAAATAATTGCTTTTTATGTTGCAGATGGAATTTTAGGAAATGATAAAAATATTGTAATAAAATATGATTTTGAATTAAATCCAGATGAAGAAACTTTAAAAGAATATTATAAGAAGCCAGATATTTCTCCATATATGTTAAATGCTAGAATACATGAACTAATTTCAAGAGTAGACAATGAAATGGAACAATGGCAAGAAATAGAACAAGAAATAACATATTTGTTGGAAAGATTGAAAAATGATGATAATATGTCGCATTATCAATTATCTATGACATATAAGCAATTAGGCGATTTATATTCAAAATATGATGATATAGAAAAGGCTATATTATCATATGAAACTGGACTTTCATTAAATCCTAAATTAGCTGTAAAAAAGAAATTGAATCAATTTAAAAAAATGTTATGATGTATGTATTTATTTACAAGCATTGTTTTGTTTGATATAATTTGAAATAAAATGTCATATGGAGGTATATTTAAAATGAAATTTATTGGTTTTGATGGTGAAATTGAAATAGAAAATAATGCTATAAAAATAAAAAAAGGAAAAAAAGATTTAGGTAGAGTAATTAGAATAACCGATATTATTTCTGTAACACTTAAAAAACCTAGTTTTCTTTGTGCTTCTGGCTGTATACATATTCAAGTAATTGGTGAAAAGACATATTCACCTTATGCAAATGCAGCAAATTACTCTGGAGATGCAAATGCAATCTGTTTTAGAAAACAAAAAATTGAAGAAGCGTTGAAATTCAAAGAAGAACTTGATAAAGCTATTTCAGAATATACAAAATCTGGAAATACTCAATCTATAGATGCTAATGCTCTTAAAGAATTAAAACAGTTGCTAGATGAAGGTATTATTACACAAGAAGATTTTGATAAGAAAAAAAATAAAATGCTAGGATTATAAAATATTAAGGGTTTTGCAATTGCAAGACCCTTTTTCTATGCCATTTATCAGAGAGGAGGGAGAGATATAGCAGCAAATTTAACAGCAAGATTTAGTGTTTTAGACAATATCAGCAGCAGCATAGAAAATATAGCACAAGTTGGTATAGCAATGACAGAACAATTTGAAAGAGCAGGAGAAGCAGCAAGTGTAGTATTTGATGGTATTTCTCAAAATTCTGTTACAGTGGCTTCTACAGTAGATGGAGTTGCAACATCTGTTAATGATTTACAACAAACAGCAGAAAATGCAGCTTCCTCTACTGATGTATTAGCTGAAACAATGAGTAATTGTAATAATACAATGCAAGAAGTAGTTGCACAAACAAATGCTTTAACGGATTCTGTAGAAAATTGCAACGATAATTTAAACGAAACAGTACAAAGCACACAACAGCTAGGGCAGACAGGTTCTACAACAGGGCAGGATATGACAGAATTGGAGGCAGCAATGCGACAATGTGGACTAGCTGCTGGAAAATTGAGTGCAGAAGTAGAAAAAGCAAGCGAAAATGAGCAAAAATTATCTCAAGTTATGCAAAAAGCGTCACAAATATCACAACAGTTAGCAGATAATGATAAAGTTTCTACAGAAACAAAAGAAAAATTAGCAACCGCTACGCAACAAGCAGAACAGGCTATGAATAAACTGACACAAGCACAGCAGGCAGCAGAAGAAGCTATGACAGAATATGATAGTATCATTGCTTCTGGTACAAACAATATAGAGGAACTTGGACAAGCAGCACAGAGAGTTAGTCAAACAACTGCTGAACTGGATAACGCGAATAGAATGGCTGCAAGTGCAACAAATGAATTAAGTGAGGCAACACAAAGAGCAGCGGAAGAAGCTGAAAATAGTAGTCAAAGAGGTAGCAATGCAATAGAAGAACTGGAAAAAGCACTAGCAGCAGCAGGCATTGCAAAACTGGTTACTGAAATAAAAGACGCTTTTATGGAAGTTTCACAAGCAGCAGCAGAATTTGAAACAGGTACAAAAAAAATATCAACTATTGCAGATACAACGCAAGTATCTCTTTCTCAAATATCTTCTGACATTTTAAATTTATCAAGAGATACAGGAATTTTTGCAGCAGACTTGGAAGAAGCAACTTATTCTGCACTTTCTGCAAGTGTCAATACTGCTAATGCAGTAGAATTTACAGCAACTGCTTCAAAACTTGCTACAGGTGGTTTTACTAGTTCTGCAACAGCGGTAGATGTACTTACTACTGCATTAAATGCTTATGGATTGGAGGCAAGTAAGGCAAGAAGTATTTCAGATATGCTCATCACCACACAAAATTTGGGTAAAACAACGGTTGATGAACTTGCAGCGTCTGTTGGTAAAGTCATTCCACTTGCATCTGCTTATGGTGTTGAAATGGATAATCTTTCTGCAGCTTATGCAGAATTAACAAAAGGCGGTATTGCAACAGCAGAAGCAGGAACTTATTTAAAAGCAATGCTAAATGAATTAGGAGATAGTGGCAGTGATGTAACAGAAATTTTAATTGCAAGAACAGGTAATTCTTTTGCTCAGCTTATGGAACAAGGCTATTCACTTGGTGATGTTATGGCAGAACTGGGAGCAAGCGTTGATGGTGATGCGGGTGCATTTAATGAATTGTGGAGCAGTTCAGAAGCTGGTATTGGTGCATTATCTCTTTATAATGCAGGAGCAGAGCAATTTAATAATACACTTACTGCTATGCAAACATCTATTGGAGCAACAGACGCTGCTTATGAATCCATGACAGATACTACAGCTCATGCTCAAGAAGAAATGGCAAATGCAGCAAATAACTTAAAAATAGCAGTAGGACAAAGTATTAACCCTATGATAGAAACATTATATCAAGGTGGAACAAAAGTTTTAAATATGATGTCAAATTTTGCTCAACAACACCCTATTGTGGTAAAAGCAATTTCTGCTGTTGCTGTAGCATTAGGTGTGGCAGCTACTGCTATTATTGGATTTACTACTGCAACTCAAGTAGCAATTCCAGCACTGATTAAATTGGGTGGTGCAGTATGGACAGCATTGGGACCCTTTGGATTAGTTACAGCAGGTGTTGTTGCATTAATAGCTGGGGTATCAGCATTTGTTTCAATGCTTAAAAGTGCAGAAGATGAAACTGAAGGTATGACAGCAACCACAAGAGAACAATATTATGAAGTACAAAACTTGAATGAGCAATATGAAAAAGCTTGTGAAGAACATGGAGAATTGTCTGATGAAGCATTAAAGTTAAAATATCAATTAGATGATTTATCCGCATCGTTTGAAGCAAATAGACAAACAGTAGAGCAATTTTCAGCGGAAGTAGACACTCTTTGTCAAAGTGTAGAAGAAATCAGTAATGCTTATGACGAAGGAATGTCAAAAATCAGTTCTCAAGAAGTTGGTGCAATGGCACTAATACAAAAATATCAAGATTTAGCAACACAAACAGAATTAACTGGAGCACAACAAAAGGAATTAGAAGCTGTTACAAATAAATTGTCACAGACTTATCCAGATTTAGCAAAGCAATTAGATGAGACAACCATTAGCACAGAAGATTATGTTACAGCAATGAAACTTGCTTGTGAACAAGAGGCTGAAAAGCAACAACAGCAGCAAGCAGAACAAACATACATTGAAGCTTTACAAAAAGAAGTTGAATTAGAAAATGAAATTGCAAAAGCAAATAAAAATATAAGGCTTGAACAAGAACGTATCAATAATATGAGTGCTTGGGAACACCTCACAACATTTGGAGAAACAGACGATTTAAAAATTTATCAGGCAGAATTAGAGAAATTAACGATTGCACAAAAAGAAAATATTGCTGTTATTTCTGAAATTGAAAAAGACTGGGAAAGTGCTACACAAGCAGCACAACAAGCACTAGAAGATGTAGTTACAGAACAACAAGCGGTATCTGTTGCCTATGAGAATGTAAAAACAGAAGTAGAGGCTCTTTGTACTGCTTATGATGAAGCCTATTTAGCAGCAATGAAAAGTTTTGAAGGACAGTTTGGTTTATTTGATAAAGCAGAAGCAGATACAGAAGCAACTGTTGCTAATGTACAAGCTGCACTGGATAGCCAATTAAGCTATTGGGACAGTTATAATTCTAATATAGAAACATTAAAAACGATTTCTTATGAAAGTTTAGGCGTTTCGGAAGAAAATTATAATAAACTGATGTCATATGTACAAGATGGCAGTGCAGAAGCAGCAGGACTTGCAGCAAGTTTGGCAGAAGCAATAGAAAATGGTAACACAGAAGTGATTGCTAAAATTGTCAATACAATAGGAGAAGTACAATCAAAACAGCAAGAGGCAGCAGCAGCTACAGCAGACTGGCAAACAAATTTTAGTACAGAAATGGATACCATTGAACAGAAAATGCAGGAAACGATACAAAATATGAATATGAGTGAGGAAGCAAAATCCTCTGCTGATGAAACAATTAATGCTTATATTAATACAATAAAAGCTGGAGAAGGTAGTGCGGTTGCAGCAGCACAATCTGTAGCAAATGCAGTTGCAGCAGCATTATCTAGTGCAAAACCTACTATGAATATTGATGTTGTAACAAACAGTGTTGTTCCAGGACACGCAAATGGTACAACAAATGCGGAAAGTGTATTTATAGCAGGAGAGAATGGTCCTGAGTTAATTGCAACAAAAGCAGCAGCATATGCTACTGGAACAACTGATAGTACAGATTATTTTATAGCAGGAGAGAATGGTCCTGAATTGATTATTGGACAACAAGGTAGCACTGTATTTCCTACAAGCGAAACGGATAGGTTAATCAATGCTTTAAGTCGTGAATCAAAACCATTACAAGTATTTTCTAACAGAAATCAAAATACAGAAAATAAATCCGTAAAAAACTCTATAGAGCAACAAAAACATATATTACTTGAAATAGCAGGCAGCGGAAATATTGAAGTAGGTGGAAATCAAGGTATCAGCAAAGAAACTGTAATTGAAATGCTTTACGAACATATCAAGCCAGTTTTAATGAATATTGTACAAAATGAAATTTATGAGGAGGGTGAATTATCATATGACTACTAAATATGAAATGTGGTTGACATACAATGCAGAAAAAGAAAAAATACAACTACCTGTATTGCCTTCCTCATTTGAAATAAAAAATGGAAGTAAAAATGACAGTATTGATATTGTGGGTTTAGGAGAAATTACAATTATGCAAAGTCGTACTGCTTTGCAATTTCATTTTTCTAGTTTTTTCCCATCAACAAAATTTCCAGGATTACAAGTTAGTAGTATCACAGAACCACTTATACTAATACAAAAAATCAATGAATGGAAAGCAAGTAAAACACCTATTCATTTTATTGTAACAGCTTGTGGAGTAGATATTTATGTGACGATAGAAGATTTTAGTTATTCAGAACAAGGTGGTGATGTTGGTACTTATCAATATAGTATCACATTGAAAGAGTATAGAGAAATTACAATACGACAAGTAAATGTACTAAATCAAAATGCTGAAGTAGAAAAGGGGCAAACACGTGTAGATAATACTGTAAAACCAAAAACCTATACTGTTAAAAGTGGAGATTGTTTGTGGAATATTGCAAAAAAATATTATAGTAATGGCTCAGAATATAAAAAGATTTATGAAGCAAATAAAAAAATAATTGGTGGAAATCCTAATTTAATTTATGCTGGTCAGATTTTAACTTTGCCATAAAAAGGCATAAAAGGTGGTGAAATAGTGGCAAAGGGAGTTTGTTTAATACTAATAAAACAAGAAAAATATTATGATGTAACAGAACTTGTGGAACAAATACAATGGAAAGGAAGAAAAGGTTCTTCTTGTAGAACATTAAGTGCAATATTAATTGATGATGATGGTTATCAACATGCTAGAAGTAATATTGATGTAGAACAGGGACATCAATGTTTGTTTTATTATAATGATATAGAACTTTTTAGAGGTATCATTATGACACAAACACAAAATAATAATAAAAAGCTAACATTTACTGCTTATGATAATGGCATTTATTTAGCAAATAATAAAGATACTTTTGTATATGAAAATAAAACAGCAAGTGATATTTTTAGAGATTGCTGTACTCGTTTTCATATACCTATGGGAGAAGTAACAGAGTGTCATTATAAAATACCAGAATTAACAAAAAGTAAAACAACTGCTTTTGATGCGATTGCAGACGCTTTAAGTCTTGACTTTGATGCTACTGGTATTAGACATTATGTCATTAGTGAAAAAGGAAAACTTCATTTAATTACAAGACGAGAAAATATATTGCAGTGGGTAATTGAAGTAGGACAGAATATAAACAGTTATTCTTATAGTAGAAGTATTGAAAATATTAAAACACGTGTCAAGATGGTTTCAAAAGAAGGTACGACTATTGCAGAAAAAAGCAATATTGCATTAGAAAATAAAATAGGCATTTTTCAAGAAATTGATAAGCCTGAAGAAAGTCTTACTACAGCACAAATAAATGATATGATAAATAGTATACTCAATGAAAAAAACACACCAGAAAGAACGTTAACAGTAAATGCGTTGGGTATAGCAGAAGTTACTTCTGGTATAGGAGTATATATTATCATTCCCGAATTGGAATTATCTCGTACGTTTTATGTTGATGAAGATACTCATACATTTAAAGATAATATGCATACTATGTCATTAAAGCTAAACTATGCAAATGACATTACAAAATAAAAAAAGTAATGTGAATGATAATAATTATAAAATAGGAGGCATCGTATGGAAATAGAAAAAACAAGTATCAAACAATTATTTCAAGAAATGACTGGAGGAAATGCCGTTGAAGTGGTACAAGGTATTGTAAAATCTGAAAATCCTATCAAAATACAGATAATCAATGATGAAAAGTTAGTTGTTGGAGAAAATATTACCTATATTCCAAGACATTTGACAGATTATAAAACAGTAATTGATATTGTACAAAAAGATGGTTCTGTTGATAGTAAAACAAAAAAAGATGGTAGCCACAGTCATAGTGGTGTTCATGGTCAAACAAGTGCAACACCACATTCTCATGCTTTAGAAACTTTTCATATTTATAGTGTAGAAATGACAGTATATAATGCTTTAAAAGTTGGAGAGAAAGTTCATATTCTTTCTTTTAATCAAGGAAAACAATATTATGTATTGGATAGAGTAGAATTATGAGAGAAGTATGTATTGTGATACCCATTGAGAGTGTTACAGAAGCACCAGAAAAACCATCATTGACATATCGTCTTGACATAGATAATGGAAGAATTGTAGGAAAAGTAGATAATTTAGAAGCTGTTAATCAAGCTATATTAAAGGCAATTATTACACCACGTTTTAAATGTTTGATATATGATAATCAATATGGAAGTGAAATAGAAGAAACAATTATTACAAAAAATGCAACAAAAAACTATATGGAGTCTACAATAGAAGGATTTGTGAAAGATGCACTTTTGCCAGATACACGTATATTATCTATTTATGATTTTAAAATATCATGGAAAGAGGATAATGCGTGTATTTTTTTTAAAGCAGGTACCATTTTTGGAGAAACAGAAATGCAGGTGGTTATATAATGTTTGAAGATTATACCTATGAAAGATTATTAGAAGACGTTTTAAATAATGCACCAGAGGGAATCGATACAAGGCAAGGTAGCATATTTTATGATGCTATTTCTGGAATATTATTAAAAGTGGCAAAACTTTATACAGATATTGATATAATTGTAGAAATGACAACAGTAGCAACGGCAACAGGAGAGGCTTTAGACACAAGAGCAAGTGAATATGCTGTAAAAAGGTTAGAAGCAACGAAAGCAAAATATTATGCAATATTTGAAGGCGTTACTCCAGAAATAGGAGAACGCTTTTATTATGATGGTGCTTATTTTATTTTTCAGCTAGATAATAATGGTGTTTATTATTTTGAGGCAGAAAAGGCAGGAAAAAATGGAAATGACATTTATGAAAATACACCTGCTGTACCAGTGAATAATATAGATGGATTGGTATCAGCTACATTTGGTGCAATTTATGAAAGAGGTTCTGATAGTGAAGATGATGAAAGTTTTCGCAATCGTATCATTGAAAAAATTTCAGGACCAGCAGAAAACGGAAATCGACAACATTATAAAACATGGTGTGAAAGTATTGATGGCATAGGACGAGCCAGAATATTTCCATTGTGGAATGGAGAGAACACAGTCAAAGCAGTATTGATTGATACGACTGGAAAACCTTGTGGAGCTGCAAAAGTGACAGAAGTACAAAATTATATTGACCCTGCAACAAAAGGTATGGCAGCAATAATAAATGGTAAAACATATGTTGTAGGTGATGGTCTTGGAAATGGTGTAGCAAATATTGGAGCACACTTTACAGCAGTTGCTGCAAATCCGCTTGAAATTACAGTAACATTTCAAGCAGAACTTTCAAGTGAAGCAATAAGAGATACTATGAAGCAAGAAGCGGAGGTAGCAATAGAAGAATATATCAAAAATATGGTATTGACAACAAAGGAATCAGAAAATATTGTTGTGAGAATTTCGGCAATAGGAGCAATATTAAGTAAAGTAAAGAATTTAATTGATTATACTAATATTCGTTTAAATGGGGAAACACATAATATCATTCCAAAAGAAGATGATGTGCCTATTTTAAAAGAGGTGATTGTAGAATGAAATTTTATAATAAATATTTCAAAAGTAACTATGATGAGTTAATCACCTATTATCCAAGATATTATAGAGAAATATTTGAAATGGTAGAAATTCTGAAATCACATGGTAAAATTGCAGATATTTTAGAAGAAAATATTGAAAGAGTTTTTTTAAACAATTTTATACTAACAGCAGATGAACAAACTATCAAAATATGGGAAGAAGATATTCTTAGTATTACTTATCACAATAAGCTTTCATTAGAACAAAGAAAAAATGTCATTATTGCAATGTTGTGTGGACATGGACATATTGGAGAACCAGAAATAAGACAGATTATAGCAAACTATACGTCAAATGCTGTTTCAGTTGATTTTGAAAAAGGTAGATTATTTATATTGGTAGATGGAATTATATTTGATGAAATCAATTTATATCATACTTTGTTAAAAAGAATTCCTGCTCATATCGGTTTAGGAATAAGTATTCATATTAGACGAGAATTTCGACAAGAACTCAATATATGTTATGGCGGTGCAATCGCAACAAATTATTGTTATACTCCAATCAGTCAATATATAAAGAGTAAATTAGAATTACCGATTGGTTATCAAGGAGTTTTATTGTCAACACAATCAGCAGAAAATGCAAATATAAAATATATTTCTAAAAAACAAACACAAGCAGTAGGAGGTGTTTATTATACCACACACATTAAATCAAAATTGATAGAATAGGAGGAAATAAATTATGTTTGAAGATGGTAGCTATAGTTGTTCAAAAGGTGTTGCTTTGATAGCAAAAGTATTAGCAGGTAGATGTGAAATGAATTATACAAGAGCAGCAGTAGGAAAAGGTAGTATTCCAGAAGGGAAAACTCCTAAAACAATGACAGAACCAGCAGATTATGTTATGGAAGCAAAAATTGCTGCTGTAACAAATCCAGTAAATGGAGAATGTCAAGTTACAGTACAAATCAATAGTTCAGATGTAGAAAAAGGATTTTTTGCTACTGGTATATTACTTTATGCACAAGACCCAGATGAAGGGGAAATACCTTATACTTATCTTATGCTTGAAAATGGACCAGAATGGATAAGACCATCAAGTTCTGTTGTAGGAAAACTAGCAACGTTTGATATTGTTGCAGCAGTAGGAGATGTGGACACTGTTACAGCCCAAATAGACTCTGATGTTATTGTTACAAAAGCAACAGTAGAAAAAATGATATTTGAATCTATTGCAAGAAGGGATATTATTATACCAATAACAGGTTGGCAAACAAATGCAGAGGGCGGAGAGGGAGGCGTATACATAGATGTAGCACAAGAAAATATCACAGAAAAAATGATACCAATAGTAAGTATATTCCCTAGTGATATGAGTATTGCACGTGCTTGCGGTATGAGTACAACAGTTGAAACAATAAATGGTGCAGTACGATTTTTTGCAGATAAAGTGCCAGAAAAAGAAATCAAAGCAAGTATTGTACTGTTGAGGGCATATGATGGCATCGCAGGAGATATTGCAAACGATGATGATAGTATAAATATAAAAGAACTTTACAAAAATTATGTAGCAACAAATGAAGAAGTAGAAAAAGTGTTAGATGAAGTATTTCAACAATAATAAAATAAATTAATGTTTTTTAAAACAAGGAGGATATTATTATGGCTTATGATGAAAACAAATTATCAAAATTAGAAGCATTAAAATTATTAGCAGAAAGAACAAAATTAGAAACAGAAAAAGGCATTAAAGCAGCGATTGCAGAAGCAGGCCATGCGAAATTTGAAAAAGTGGATACATTGCCAGAAATTGCTGATGCAGAAGAAAATGTCATGTATTTGCTTTTTAACAATGAAACAAATCATTATGATATTTATGCTAAAATTGGTGAAAATCTGGAACAACTTGATGATACAAGTGTAAATTTAGATAATTACATTCAAAAAGAAGAAGGCAAAGAACTGATTGCTACAGAAAAAATAACAAAATTAGATGGTATTGCAGAAAGTGCGACAAAAGTAGAAGCAAGTGCTACAAATGGTAATATTAAAATAAATGGTGTAGAAACAAAGGTGTATGAACAAGAAGTTGCTACAACAGAAGAAGTCAATGCAATGCTTGATGAAGTGTTTGGAATAGGAGAAGCAAGTGCGTGATAATGGGGGAGTTTTCTCCCCTATTTCTTTTCTGTAAGGGGGTAGGAAATAATGAAAATAGCAGCTTTTGAGCAAATAAAAAAGAGTTTGCAAAAAGCAAAAGGATATACATCAAATAAAATCAGTGAACTTGCCGATGCCACTGTTGCAGCAATAGAAGAAATGGAAAATAAAAAAGCAAATGCCTCTCATAATCATGCAGCAAGTAATATTACAAGTGGTACATTGCCTATTGCTAGAGGTGGTACGGGAAATACTACAGGAAATGCTGCTACTGCTACAAAACTACAAACAGCTAGAACAATAGACGGTGTGCCATTTAATGGTACTACAAATATTGTACATTTCGGAGTGTGTGATACAGCAGCAGATGTTGCAGCAAAAACAGTCACTGTTTCTAGTTTTTCCTATGTTGATGGTGCTCGCATTATGGTGTTGTTTACAAAAGGAACAACTTTAAAACAAAGCACTACTTTGAACGTAAATAACTTGGGTGCAAAAAATATTATTGGAGCATATAATAGGTGGCCATCAAATATTATTTTTGAACAGGGAAATATAGTTGAATTGGTATATTATAAAGGACTTTTTATCATTGTTACAGCAAATGCTATTAGTTTGGCAAATGCTAGAAGTATTAGAGTGAATTTAGCTAGTACAAGCAGTACAAATTTTGATGGCAGTACAAATATTACACCTGGAGTTACTGGCACATTGCCTATTTCAAATGGTGGTACTGGTAATTCAACAGGGAATGCTACTACTGCTACAAAATTAAAAACAGCTAGAACAATAGACGGCATACCGTTTGATGGTAGTGCAAATATAGTACATTTTGGGATATGTAATACAGCATCAGGAACTGCTGAGAAAACAGTTTCACTGCCAGGTTTTGTATTAGTAGAAGGAGCAAGAGTAGCTGTGTATTTTGCTAATGCTAATACAGCAGGTTCGTCTATGTTAAATATTAATAGTACAGGTGCACACTTTCTTGCTTGTAGAAATGGTAGTTATGCAAGTAATAACTCATGGATAGCTGGTGATATTGTAGAGTTTATATATTATAGCAATCATTGGATAATGTTAACAGCAAATGCACGTAGACTAAATGGCTCATATAAAGAAGGTTATAATACTACTGCAAATGGAAGTAATAGTCATGCTGAAGGCTCTAATACAATAGCAAATGGTAATTACTCTCATGCAGCTAATTATTATACGAAAGCTAGTGCAGATTATCAAACAGCTATAGGAAAATACAACAAAGAGAGTACAGCAGAAACAGACAAGTTCATTATAGGTAATGGCACAAGTAATACTGCAAGAAGTAACTGTTTGAGAGTAACAAATACAAGTGGTGTATATTCCAACAGTACATTCAAATCCAGCGGTGCAGACTATGCTGAAATGTTAGAATGGCTAGACGGAAATGTTGAAAAAGAGGACAGAACAGGATTATTTGTGACATTAGAAAAAGATAAAATACGTATTGCAACACCAGAAGATGATTACATATTAGGGATTGTTTCAGCTTGTCCGTCTGTTTGCGGAGATGTGAGAGATGATACTTGGGGAAATATGCACTTAACAGATATATATGGACAACCTATATTAGAAGAAGTGGAAATTCCAGAAAGAACAGAAGAAATCGTGACAGTAAATGAAGAAGGAGAAGAAGTTACTGAAACTGTAGTAATAGAGCAAGCACATACAGAAATCAGACAAAAACTCAATCCAGAATATGACAATACAAGAGAATATATTCCACGTTCAGAACGTCCAGAATGGAACGCTATAGGAGTGTTAGGAAAGTTAGTTGCAATAGATGATGGCAGTTGTGAAGAAAATGGTTGGTGTAAAGTGGGACAAGGTGGTATTGCAACAATATCAGAACAGAAAACACGTTTTAGAGTAATGAAAAGATTAGACCAAAACCACATTAAAATATTTATACTGTGAAAGGAAGGATAGTATGGCATATGGAATTGTAGGAGTAAGTGGGGTATCAGATGATATATTAAATAACAAAGCCGAAAAAAAACATAAACATTCGACAGATGATATTACAGAAGGTATATTTCCAATAGTTAGAGGAGGAACAGGCAATAGTAAAGGCTTAGCAGAATTGGCTAAAAAATTAGAAACCGCTAGGACAATACAAGCTAACCTTTCTAGTACAAGTGCTACATTGTTTGATGGAAGTGAAAATATTACAATAGGTATAACTGGTACATTACCTATTGCCAATGGTGGTACAGGTGCGACATCGGCTGCAGGCACAAGGAATAATTTAGGATTAGGCAATACAACAGGAGCGTTACCTGTAGCGAATGGTGGTACAGGTGCAACGACAGCAGCAAATGCAAGAACGAATTTGGGGGCTTTTTCTAGTTCAGGTGGTAAGATAAGTGGGAATACAAGAATTCAAGGAAGTGTTGTATTAGGAAGTGAAAATACAAAAGCAGAAGGTGTTTATACTTTTGCACATGGTAATAATACAACTGCATCTGGCACTAATGCTCATGCAGAAGGAATTCTGACAAAAGCAACTGGCAGTGGTGCTCATGCAGAAGGTGGCATGACAACAGCAAGTGGTGATGATGCTCATGCAGAAGGAAGCAGTACAAAAGCAGAAGGTAGATGTTCTCATTCAGAAGGATATTATACAACAGCAACTGAAAATTTTTCTCATGCAGAAGGAGCACATACAGAGGCTATTGGAGAGAATTCTCATGCAGAAGGAAATTTTTCAAAATCAAAAGGGCAATATTCTCTTGCTTGTGGTTTTGGTACCATTGCAGGTGCAGAAGCACAAGTAACTGTTGGTAGACATAATAAAGAAAGTACAGATACAAATGATGTATTTATTGTTGGAAATGGTGTTGGAGATACAAAATCAAACTGTTTACGTGTAACACAAACAAATGGTGTTTTTTCTAATAGTACATTCAAATCAAGTGGTGCAGACTATGCAGAATTATTTCAATGGTTAGATAAAAATATTAATAAGCAAGATAGAACAGGCTTATTTGTAACGCTTGATGGAGAAGAAATACGTATTGCAACACCAGAAGATAATTACATATTAGGCATAGTTTCAGCTTGTCCTTCTGTTTGCGGAGATGTATGTGACGATACTTGGAAGGACATATATAAAACTACTATTTTTGGTAGATTAATATTAGAAGAAATAGATATACCAGAAGAAACTGAAGAAGTACCAGACCCTCAAAATCCAGAAAAAACGATTACACAAATAATTAGAATGGCACATAAAGAAATCGTTCCAAAACTCAATCCAGAATATGATGATACACAAGAATATATTCCACGTTCAGAGCGTCCAGAATGGGACGCTGTAGGTATGCTAGGAAAGTTAGTTGCAATAGATGATGGAAGTTGTGAAATAAATGGTTGGTGTAAAGTGGGACAAGGTGGTGTTGCAACAAAATCTGAAAAAAGGACACAGTTTCGTGTTATGTCAAGATTAGATAAAAACCATATAAGAGTGTTAATACTATAAAGGCTAAAAACTTCAACATTTAAGTTTTTTGTATTTTTTTAGAAACTGCTAGACCAAAACTTTTATGAACATCAAAGTTACTAGGAGGTGAATAAAAAATGAAAATAGCAGCTTTTGAGCAAATAAAAAAGAGTTTGCAAAGGACAAAAGGCTATACAACCAATAAAGTAAGTGAATTAGCAGATGCCACCGTTGCTGCAATAGAAGAATTAGATGAAAGAAAAGCAAATTCAGAAGAAATTACACAAAAAATAGATACAACAATACAAAATGGGACAGATATAAAAAGTTTGATAGGAGAAACAGCAAATACAGGTGGCACTACATCAGCAGGTACTGTAATGGCGAAGATAAATAAACTACTTACTGATTGGACAACAACAAGAGCAGGCTATATTACTAATCTAAATTCAAGATTGACCAGTACAAGGGCGAGCAGATTAGATAATATTGGAACGGCTGGAGATACAGGAGGTAGCGCTACCGCAGGTACTATAATGGCAAAATTAAATGCTTTGTTGGGGTCAGGTGGAAGTGGAACAAAAATAAAAAGTATACAACATGGAAAAGCAACATTACAAGGTGCGACTTCATCAACTGCTACAAGAACAATTGCTATCAATCAGGTTATAGCAGCAAAGTCAATATTAATTACTGATACAGGATTTACTACATTTTACAAGAACTCAACTATAGGATATAGAAATGATACATCTATACCAGAATTGCTTAATAATGGAAATCAATTACAACAAAAGTCTAGCGACGCAGGTTATTATCCAGAATTTAACTGGTCTGTAATAGAATTTTATTAAAAGGAGGTTTTACACTGAGATATGCACAAATTGATAGTAATGGCATTTGCTTTGCAGAATCGTTTTTATCTGGAGAAGTAAATGCAGAGGATATGATACTTTTGACAGATGATGAGCCTTCTCCATTAGGCAAAAGATATGTCAATGGTGTGTGGGAAGAAGTGGAGAAAGAAGAAATACCACAACCACCATCTGACAGTGAAATCATTATGCAAAGCATTACAGAATTAGAATTACAAAATTTTGAGGCACAGCAAGAAAGACAAATATTGGCACAGCAAATGGCAGATTTAGAATTAGCAATGTTAGAAGGAGGAAATGCAAATGTATGAGTTGTTGAAAATAAGATATGAAAGGAATTTTGTAAGAAAAGACCAATTACAAAGATATGTGATATTGGGCAAAATCACACAAGAGCAATATTTAGATATTGTAGGAGAAAAACAAGAAGTAGAAAAAGAGGTTTAAAAAGAGTTTAAAAGATGTTTATTGTCTTTTAACTCTTTTTTTATTGAGATTTTTTGATACTTAAATTTTTTTAATATGAAGGGAAAAGGAGGGAAGGTTATGGAGTGGGAAATCGTAACAGTAATTATTGCATTGGTGGGGCTTTTGGCTACTGTCACTAAGCCTATTATGAATTTAACAAATACAATTACAAAATTGAATGATACTTGTCAAAGTTTAGAGGAAAGAATGGAAAAATTCGAAAACCACAATCACGACAGCCATGTCAAAATTTGGGCTCATAATGATAAGCAAGATGAACAGTTAGCAGAGCACGAGAATAGAATAAGTTTATTAGAAGAAAGGAAATGATAGTATGAAAATCAACTGGAAAGTCAGATTAAAAAATCCTTATTTTTGGTTCGGATTGGTGGCGATAGTGTTGGCAGCTGTAGGTGCAAAACCAGAAATGTTTACAAGCTGGGAAGTATTGATAACACAAGTGAAGCAGCTTTTTGGCAATCCTTTTGCACTAGGTTGTGTTGTTGTGGCGATTGTGGGCTATATCAACGACCCTACTACACAAGGTATTACAGACAGTAAACAGGCATTACAGTACAGTAAGCCTAAAAGGGATTGAGGTTCGATTATTATAAAAATAATGGCTTTATAAAAACAAATTTCAAAGAAATGTTGATTTTAAAGGATTTTAAAAAAATGATATTCCGTAATCAATGAAGAAAAATTTCGTAATCGATTTGGAAAAAATAGGAGGAAAATATATTATGAAAAAAATAGCAATGGTATCACAAACAATGGGCGGTAAAACAGAAAAAGAAATTTTACAAACAAGAGAAAAAGCAGTAGCAGCTTTAACGAAAAAAGGATATGAAGTGTTAAATACCTATTTTGATGATGAGGAACAAGATTTAAAAGAAAGAGGTTTTGAAAATGTCCCTTTGTATTATCTTGCAAAATCTCTGAAATATATGTCAAAATGCAATGCAGTTTATTTCTGTAAAGGCTGGGAAAATGCAAGAGGTTGTAAAATTGAGCATGAAACAGCTAAGGCATATGGCTTGGATATGATTTATGAGAAGGAATGAAATATTTATGAATGAAAAACAAAAGAAATTAACATTTATTGATTTA
>CAJUJJ010000028.1 GCA_910586765.1 uncultured Clostridia bacterium | reverse complement strand
TCTTTTCTCTGTTATAATATAATTTATTTAAAATAAACAATTAATTTTTAAAATACTTATAAAATGGGCAGAAATTTTATTTTTGTAAAAAACATAGTAAGACAAAAGAAATAAATACTATATAAAACATTTATAATAAATATCAAACAAAAGAAAAGAATTTTTACAAAAAAATTCTAATCCTACATGGGATATAAGCTTGACTATAGTAAAAGGAGGATTTTATATGTATGACCAATTAGTGTGGAGTGACGAATATAATATTGGTGTAGATATTATTGATAAAGAACATCAAAGACTTTTTAGGATTATCAACAAGCTTTTAGCATTTGGAGAAGAAGAAAAAAAAGGCCAATGGGCATGTTTAGAAGGAATAAAATATTTTAAAGAACATGCACTAAAGCATTTTGAAGATGAAGAAAAATACATGGAATCTATTTCTTATAGAGAATTGGAAACGCATAGATATATACATAGAGGATTTCGAGACCATACATTACCTGCATTGGAACAAGAATTAAAAATTGCAAATTATTCACCAGCAGCAATGAACCATTTTTTAGGTGTTTGTGTTGGTTGGCTAATAGGACACACATTAATAGAAGACCTTGCTATTGTAGGACAAACAATGAGTAGATGGGAAAATCGCTTATCAGATAAGGAATATACAGCAATAGAAAAAACAATTATCCAACTTTTATATAATATGTTTCACTTAGAATCTCAGGTAATTAGTAAAACTTATGGTGGAGAAAAATTTGGTAGAGGAATATATTATCGTGTAGTTTATAGCACAGAAGAAAACGAAGAAGAAAAATGGGAAATTTTGATGGCATTTGAAGAACAATTGCTTATTAATACTGTTGGAAAAATTATGGGGATTAAATCAAATAAACTTGATACTATGTTACTTAATGCTACTAGATATACAGCACAACAGTTTGTAAGACGTGTTATGAAATATTTTCCATCTACAGAGTTATGCGAAATAGAAGAGGAAAATTTATTAAGTTATGAACAATTTCAAAAAACACTTGAGAAAGAAAAAACACAAGTTAGTTTATTATTTAACACAGGTGCAGGATATTTTTCTTATAGTGTTATTGCACCACAATTACTTCAAAATAGCACTATGAATCCAATTGATACAAATAATGCAATCGCTGAAATTGAAAAGTATCTTATGGAAAAAGAAGAAAATGATAAAAAAGTAATACCAAAACGAACTAAAACAACAACTGCCAAAGCAAATAAAGAAAATAATATAAATAGTACTATGAGAGAAATTGACAAGTATTTTGCAGAAATGGAAATGAATAATAAACAAGTAATCTCAAAACAAACAAAAGCAGATACTGTAAATGATACAGATGCTAAAATGTTTGAACTTGAAAAATACTTTGCGGAAAGAAAAACAAGTAACAAAGAAGTAACACCAAAACAAACAAAAACAGCTACAGCAACTATTGAATATGAAAAAACACTTGCAGAGAAAGAGCTGGAAGAGAAAAAACTAAAATCAAAACCAAAGCTACTTGTAGTAGATGATTCTGCTACGATACGACAAGGTATGAAAGAATTGCTCAATGAAGATTACGATGTTTCATTAGCAAAATCTGCTTTGTCTGCAATACAAGCGATTACATTAGACAAACCAGATTTAGTTTTACTGGACTATGAAATGCCAATTTGTAATGGAAAACAAATGTTAGAAATGCTTCGTTCAGAAGAAGAATTTTCCGATGTTCCAGTTATTTTTTTAACCAGCAAAACAGACCATGAAAGTGTTAAAAAAGTAATAGCATTAAAGCCAGAGGGGTATTTATCAAAATATTTAAAGCTTACAGAAATTAAGAAAAAAATTGATAGTTATTTTGAAAAGAAAAGAATACAATAATTTTATGTAAAAGCCTCCTTTTTATAGGAGGCTTTTGCCATTACTTTTATTAAATAAATTTCTTTTTCTTCCAACTACTTAATTCATATAGTATTAATATAATAGCTAATAAAAATGCTAGAGTATCTGCAATAGGAGCAGAAATTAATGCACCATCAATACCATATTTTGATGAAAGAACAATGGAAAGGGGAATTAAAAACAATATTTGACGACAAACAGAAATTACAAGGGCTTTTGCAGGTTTTCCTATTGCTTGAAAAAAGGAAGATGTCACTGTAGGAATTCCATAAATAAAAAATACTAGCATATAAAAATGATAACAGTGAACTGCAAATAAAATATACTGTTCTTGTTCGTTATTTACAAAAAGTGCTGCAATTTGTGTTGGAAAAAATTGATATACAAACCACCACAAAATTGAAATGATTAATGCGATTATAACAGCAGTACAATATGTTTTCTTTACTCTTTTATATTGTTTTGCTCCATAATTAAAGCCATTGATAGGTTGTGTTCCTGAAGAAACACCTACAAACATAGCATGAGCAATTTGATATACTTTCATCATAGTTCCATAACAAGAAAGAGCTATATCGCTGCCATATATAGTAGCAGCACCATAATATTTCATTATATTATTCATAACAATTTGGGTACAAGCTGTTGCAATTTGAGTAATAAAACTAGGAATACCCAATGAGAAAATACGAGTAGAAGTATGTAAATTTAATGTCATATTTTCTTTTTGAAATATAATATTTTGAAAATGTGGTATATAACAAATACAGATAATACCAGATACAATTTGACCTAATATAGTAGCAATAGCAGCTCCTTGTACTCCCATATGAAAATAAAATATAAAAATGGGGTCTAATACAATGTTAATAACTGCACCAATCATCATTGCTTTCATAGTATACTGAGGATTTCCATCAGAACGAATGATAGCGGTAAATGCAACATTAAATATCATAAAAGGCAATCCCAATAATATAATTCTTGTGTATTGTAATGCAGTAGGTAGTATTGTTTCTGTTGCACCACAAAGTAGTAATAATGTTTTTAAAAATAAATTGCCAAATAATACAACCAATATACCACATAAAATTAAAAGAAAAAAAGCATTTCCAAAGCACTTATTTGCTTCTTGTTGTTCCTTCCTTCCAAGACATAAACTAATATGAGCTGCACAGCCATCTCCTATTAAAAGTGCTAATGCAGTACATACTATAGAAAAGGGAAAAGAAATATTAGTAGCTGCAATACCTGTAATACCTACACCTTGCCCTACGAATATTTGGTCAACAATATTATATAAATAGTTTACCATTAATGTAAGTGTAGTAGGTACAGAAAATTTTAATAATAATTTTGGTATACTTTCAGTTGCTAAGGGATTTACTTTTGTTTCCATAAAAAACACTTCCTTTCTTTTTTACAAAACAAAAAACATCGTTTACAGTACGATGTTTTTTGTTTTGTTTTTCTATGTTATATTAAGAAGAAGAAAAATAATGGATATTAAAAACATCATACGATTTTTCTTCTCCCATCCAGACTTTACTGTCGGCTTCGGACTAAAACCGAATTCTGCATAAATGCTTGCGGGCTGCTACCGCCGGTAGGATATTACCATTTTTGAAGAAAATATTATAAAATTATATATTAATTATAATATAACATTATTTTTTTGTCAATTTACTATATTTCTCTTTTCAATATCTTTTTCCATTTTTCTAAATCTTTTTGAAATTGCTCTTTATCTGAAAGCCAATTAAGCCATTCTTGGTAAAATTCACTAAAATTATGTGCAGCAAAACCATAACCTCCTTCATTATCTGTATCAAATATTTTTCCACGCATTTCTCCTGTTATAACAATTCCAAAATCCCATTGGCAGCCATGTGTTCCAAGTACAAAAAAACCATCTGTATCACACAAATCTTTATCAGGTATAAAAAAACCATTTTCATCACAACTATCTTCATCATCAAATTTTTCATATATAAAATATTTTTCTGGATTTTTTTGATAAAACTCTTTTGTTACAATAGCATATTCTTCTACTTCTTCTAATTTCATTTGTCTTGGTGTAAATGGATTTGAAAGGCTACGTCGATAAGCTTCTCTAAATTTTTCAATACCTGGACTTTCTCCCTTCATTAAAAATTCTGTAAATGGATATATTCCGTAATCAATGCCTGCTCCTCCATCACCCACTTCTGTAATAAATTGAAAATAATCCTCTGGCAATTTAAAACCATATTTTTGCTCTACTCCTTGAACAAAAGACTTTCTTATAGGAGGATTAAGAACATAACGATGTCTTGATGAACCAAACATCTCACAATTTTTATCAATTTGATGTGCTTGATGAAGTATTTTTAATACTTCTTCTCTTTTAAACATAAAATATCACCTCAATATTATTTTATCATAGAATTTATAACAAAAAAGATATACAAAAAATAAGTCGTACTTATCTATATGCACACTGGGGTGCAGATGACACAGATGAGCTTTTAAGAATATTAGATGAAAATGATGTAAAAACAACATTTTTTATGTGTGGCTATTGGGTAGAAGATTATCCAGAAGAAGTTAAAAAAATTGCAGAAGCAGGGCATGACTTAGGAAACCATTCTGCAACACACCCTCATATGAGCCAGCTTACAAAAGAACAGATTAAACAAGAATTACAAACAGCACATCAAAAAGTAAAGGATTTAACAGGAGTAGATATGGAATTGTTTCGTCCTCCTTTTGGAGAATATGATAATAAAACAATAGAAGCAGCACAAGAAACAGGTTATTATACAATACAATGGGACGTAGATAGTTTGGATTGGAAGGAATTAGGAGCAGAACATGAAATAAATCAAGTATTAAATCATAAGCATTTAGGAAATGGTTCTATTATATTGTTTCATAATGATGCAAAATATACTCCACAAGTTTTAGATAGCATCATAAAAGGGCTAAGACAAAAAGGATATGAAATTGTACCAATATCTGAAATTATAATCAGAGATAATTATGAAATAGACCATGAAGGAAGACAAAAACAAAAATCTTCTGACAATTAACAGCAAAATATATTGCTTTCTACTTATAAAATTCATACAATAATAGAAATACTATTTATAAGGGAGGGCTATATTTGGAATTGAAATTTGATAGTCAAAAATATATGTATCCATCAATAAGAAAAGTTATATATGGCAAAAAAGGTATGGTTTGTACTTCTCAACCTCTTGCTGCACAAGCTGGTTTGGATATGTTAAAAAAAGGAGGAAATGCTATTGATGCAGCTATTGCTACAGCAGCTTGTTTAACAGTGGTAGAACCTACTTCAAATGGTTTAGGAAGTGATGCCTTTGCACTGATATGGAAAAAAGGAAAACTATTAGGATTAAATGCTAGCGGTATGTCACCAAAACAAATTACAGTAGAAGAAGTAAAAAAACAAGGCTATCAAAAAATGCCTCTTTTGGGCTGGCTTCCTGTTACTGTACCAGGTGCAGTAGGAGCATGGGCAGAACTTTCTGAAAAATATGGAAAATTACCATTTGAAACATTATTGCAACCAGCAATTTCTTATGCAAAAGAAGGTTTTGCTGTTACACCTACTATTGCACGACTTTGGGAAAAATCTTTTCAAACGTATAGTAAAGAATGTAAGGGGACTATATTTGATGAATGGTTTCGTATTTTTGCTCCAAAAGGAAGAGCACCTTTTGCAGGAGAATTATGGAAGGCTCCATATCATGCTCAAACATTACAAGAATTGTCTCAAACAAAATGTACTTCTTTTTATAAAGGTGCATTAGCTGATAAAATAGATAGTTTTTCAAAAGCTACAGGAGGTTATTTAACAAAAGAAGATTTAAAAAATTATGCACCAGAGTGGGTGGAACCTATTTCTATCAATTATAAAGGATATGATGTTTGGGAAATACCTCCAAATGGTCATGGTATTGTGGCATTAATGGCGTTAAATATTATGAGTGGATTTGATATAAAATATAGAGAATGTGCTGATACTTATCATAAACAAATAGAAGCTATGAAATTAGCATTTGAAGATGGAAAAAGATATGTTAGTGATAGGCGTTTTATGAAAGTTACAACAGAACAACTTCTTTCTACTCAATATGCTGAAAAAAGACGACAGGAAATAACAGAAAAAGCAATATTTCCAAAGCATGGAAATCCTTATTGTGGTGGTACAGTATATCTTTGTACTGCAGATGAAGAAGGTAACATGGTTTCTTACATTCAAAGCAATTATGAGGGTTTTGGTTCTGCTATTGTAGTGCCAGATACTGGTATTGCACTGCATGACAGAGGTGCCAATTTTTCATTAGATGAAACAATAGAAAACTGTATTGCTCCTTGCAAAAAACCTTATCATACAATTATTCCAGGATTTTTAACAAAAGAAGGAGAAGCAGTAGGAGCATTCGGTGTTATGGGCGGTTTTATGCAGCCACAAGGTCATATGCAAACAATTATGAATTTAATTGATTTTCACATGAACCCTCAGGAGGCTTTAGACGCACCTAGATGGCAATGGCTAGGTGATAAAAAAATTGCTTTAGAAAGAACATTTCCTTATGCTATTACAGAGGAATTAGTGAGAAAGGGACATAATATAATAATAGAAGCAGAAAATATTGAATTTGGCAGGGGACAAATTATATTACGTCAAAAAGACGGTGTGTTAGCTGGTGCAACAGAACCTAGAGCAGATGGAGCAGTTGCTGTTTGGTAAAAAAAGTGTGAAAGAATTGGTAAAAGCAATCATATACATAGTGGTATAGGAGGTGTATACCACATGGGTAAGTTTTTAAAAAAATGGGGCATTATCATTTTTATTGCTTTTGCAGCATTTGTAATATTTACAATAAAAACATATGGTGTTGTAGAACAAATTACATCAAATATGTTAGAAAATCCAAACAGCGAAAAAAATAAGCAGGATATTGCTAGAATTGTATTAAATGATACAGGAAGAAATGCAGCTTTTTCTCCAGATGAAGTATTAGAAATTACAGTATATCAAGGAGATTTATTAGGAAATGGACAACAACAAGCAGTAATTGCATTATCTTT
Organism: uncultured Clostridia bacterium; assembly: GCA_910586765.1. Classification (GTDB taxonomy): domain Bacteria; phylum Bacillota; class Clostridia; order Lachnospirales; family Anaerotignaceae; genus Coprocola. The sequence goes on along the minus strand of CAJUJJ010000028.1, from coordinate 26,622 downwards.
TGGACTCAAAAATACAATTCTAGCAGCTTATACAAAAAATAAACAAGGAGAAAATTATACATATGTAGATGATGTGGGAGACTTTTTTGATGTAAGAGATGTTTTCTTTTTACCTTTAAATAGTGATGGTACAAATATTATGATTGTAAGAGAATATGCAAACCAAAATATAGGTGCTTATGAACGTTCTTCTTTTTTAAAGGGCTATATTTGGAATGATAAAAATCAGATGTTTCAAAATGTTTTAAGCGTACCAGAAGGAATTGAAGTGACATGGAATGGCAGTTGGGACACTTCTGGAGAAGAACGTTGGCAAAAAATTGAAGAACGTTCTGAATTTTTAACAGAAGAAAATAATCTTAATAATCCTACATTAAAATTAGTACAATATCAGGCATATAAAATTTCAGAAAGTACAGATAAAGATAACATTCCAGATGAAAGTACATTTCATACTGCAAAAAATCGTGTAGTAAATCAAAGTTATTATTGGGACGATAACTGGAAAAGGTTTATACTTTCTGAAAAAAAAGATAAAGCAACAGGAGAAAAAGTTGCTGTAATAGAAGATTATTCTGCTTCTCCTTATGTTTTAGTAGAAGAATATAGTAATATGGCAAATAATGTAGCAATACAAAGACCAAATGGCACTATAGAAATTGTACCGAGTAATACACTTTGGGAATTAGATGGCACACCAGCACAAAGTACATTTTTTGCTTATGAATAAAGTCATATACAAAAGGAAATGGATATAGTATAATAAAAAACAAAGGAGTGGAAAAATCCATTCCTTTTATTTCAATGAATGTAAAGAAAGGATAATATTACTATGGAATTTCAAATAGGCCCTATTCGCCCACCAAGTGAGGCAAATAGTTTATTACTTCGTGTTACAGAGAATTGCCCTTGGAATAAATGTAAGTTTTGTATGTTGTATAAAACAAAACAATTTCATACACGAACAGTAGAAGAAGTAAAAAAAGACATTGATGCTATGGCATATTATCGTGATGAAATACTAAAACATAATACAAATGGAAAATTAAATGTTTCAGCAATTCAAAAAGAATTTGATAAATTGTCTACATCATCTGAAAAAGAGTGTTATTACATGGTTTTTCATTGGATAACAGAAGGGAATTGCCATTCAATATTTTTACAAGATGCTAATACGCTTGTATTAAGGATAGAGTGGCTTACAGAAATTATAAAATATATTCGCCAAAAATTACCTGAAATACAACGTGTTACATCTTATGGAAGAGCTGACACATTATGTCGAATAACACAAGAGCAATTTCACCAGTTAAAATCAGCAGGATTAGATAGAATTCATTCAGGTTTTGAAACAGGTTCTGATGATGTTTTACAGTTAATTGGAAAGGGAACAACTCAAAAACAACAAATTGAAGGTGGAAAAAAAACAAAACGAGCAGGCATTGAATTATCTATTTATTTTATGCCAGGTGCTGGTGGAGAAAAATATTCTAAAAAAAACGCTATTGAAACAGCAAATGTAATTAATGCTATCAATCCAGATTTTGTAAGATTAAGAACATTTGTTGTAAAAAGCGGCTCTCTTATGGAAGATTTAGTAAAATCTGGAGAATTTGTAGAATGTAGCGATATACAAAAATTGTTAGAAATTAAAATGATGTTAGAACATATTCAAAATTGTAATGGGTATTTAGCAAGTGACCATATTATTAATTTATTACAATATGTAAATGGATATTTAGATAGAGACCTAAATAAAATGATAGATTACATCAATTCTTTTTTAGCATTGCCTAGAAAAATACAAAGAAAATATCAAATTGCTAGAAGAATGGGATTTGCAGGAGATTGGACAATGATGGATAAATTAAATATGCAGTATCAATATACTATAGAAGAATATGAAAAAAATATACCTGATGGAGAACAATTTGAAACACTTTTAAAACAATATATGGATTTTTATATTTAATATAAAGGAGAAATAACTTGGGAAATATTATTACAATAACAATACTTCTTTTTCTAATATTTTGTGTGATACACTATCAATATACTAAAAAAAAGAGAAAAAAAGAAAATTGTGGAGAAGAGTGTATACATTGTCCTTTTCATAATGATTGTCATAACAACAAAAAATAGGTGCAGTAACAGAAATACTGCACCTTTGTCTATTATAGTAATGTACTTCTCAATATTTCTCCTGTTTTTGGAGAGAGCATAGCAGGTGCAATATCAAACACTGTTTTTGCACCATGTTCACCTTTTTGTGCAAGACGATATGCAGCTCTAGCATAGGCAACTAAAACACTACCTGTAAATTCTGGATTAGAATCTAATTTTAGGGAATATTCAATAACGTGATTATTTGCACCATTATTTGTACTTCCACTATGAATTACAAAACCACCATGTGCCATTTTACTATGATTTTTTTTCAACTCTTCTTCTGAAATAAAGTTTACTGTTGTATCATAGTCAGAAAAATAATTTGGCATTGCTTTTATTGTTTTTTCAATTTCTACTAAATCAGCACCTTCTTCTGCTACAACATAACAAAGACGAGTATGTTTTTGGCGAGTTGTTAGTTCTGGTAGATTTCCGCTTCTTGCAGCATCTACAGCACTTTCAACTGGTACAGTATATTGAATACCATTTTTTACACCTTTTACACGTCTAATTGCATCAGAGTGACCTTGACTTACGCCTTTTCCCCAGAATGTGTAATATCCTCCATTTGGTAATATAGCATCTCCATACAATCTATTGATAGAAAATAATCCTGGGTCCCAACCAACAGAGATAATAGAAGTATTTCCATTTTGAGAAGCAGCGTCGTTTACTGCTTTAAAATATTCTGGTATTTTTGCATGAGTATCAAAGCTATCTACTGTATTAAAAAGTGCTGCCATTTCTGGCCCTTGTACGGGCAAATCTGTTGCAGAACCACCACAAAGGATAACAACATCTATATCATTTTTTAAAGAAGCAGCATCTGCCATATTCATCACTTTTGCACCTGCTGTGTTTATTTGAATACTTTCAGGATTTCTTCTTGTAAAGACAGTTGTCAATATCATATCTTCATTTTGTGCAATAGCAGCTTCTACACCACGACCAATATTACCATAACCTGCAATGGCTACTTTTATTTTTTCATTCATTTTTTATTCCTCCTTATTTGGTAAAATATGAAAAAATTATATCATGTCAGAAAAATATAGTATACTGTAAATTTTGATAAAATTTTTCCTATTTTCATAAAGAGTTTATGGAAATTTTTGAATAAATATCTTTTCTATATAGTATTAAAGTATACATTAGTTAAAAATAAAAGAAAAAAAGAGAATATAAAAGATATAGTAATAAAATAATATAAATTTATAAAAATATTTTATAATATTATAAAATATAATGGAATATAATATTTGCATAAATGGAAAACAATGTATACTATAATAATTAGAAATTAGCACTCAATTTCAATGAGTGCTAACAGATTTAGAGTATATATTTATTTAAGGAGGCTATTATTTATGAAACTTGTACCATTAGGAGATAAAGTTGTAATTAAACAGTTAGAAGCAGAAGAAAAAACAAAATCTGGTTTAATATTAACATCACAATCACAAGAAAAACCTCAAGAAGCAATGGTTATTGCTGTTGGCCCAGGAGGAATGGTTGGTGATACAGAAGTAAAAATGGTATTAAAAGAAGGAGATAGAGTAGTTTATTCTAAATATGCAGGTACAGAAATTAAATTTGAAGGAGAAACATATATTGTAATAAAACAAAATGATATTCTTGCAAAAGTAGAACAATAATAATTTATAGAATATAAAAGTATATTTTTTAGGAGGAAATTATAATGGCAAAAGAAATTAAATATGGCACTGAAGCGAGAAAGGCAATGGAGGCTGGTGTAAATAAATTAGCAAATACAGTAAAAGTAACATTAGGCCCTAAAGGTAGAAATGTTGTTTTAGATAGAAAATTTATTTCTCCTTTGATTACAAATGATGGTGTATCTATTGCAAGAGATATTGAATTAGAAGACCCATATGAAAATATGGGAGCACAACTTGTAAAAGAAGTTGCAACTCAGACAAATGATGTTGCTGGTGATGGTACTACAACAGCTACTGTTTTAGCACAGGCTATGATACAAGAGGGATTAAAAAACATTGCTGCTGGTGCAAATGCTATTATTTTGAGAAAAGGTATGCAAAAAGCAACAGAGGCAACTGTGGAAGAAATTAAAAAAATGAGCCAAGTTGTTTCTACTAAAAAACATATTGCAAATGTTGCAGCTATTTCTGCTGGTGATGATGAAGTTGGTGAAATGATTGCAGATGCTATGGAAAAAGTGACTAACGACGGCGTTATTACTGTAGAAGAAGCGAAAACAATGAATACAGAACTTGAGTTAGTGGAAGGTATGCAATTTGACAAAGGTTATCTTTCTTCTTACATGGCAACAGATATGGAGAAAATGATTGCCGTATTAGAAGACCCATTTATTTTGATTACAGATAAAAAAATTTCCAATATTCAAGACTTATTACCTGTATTAGAGCAAATTATGCAGGTAGGAGGAAAATTACTTATTATTGCTGATGACGTAGAAGGAGAAGCACTTGCTACATTAGTTGTAAATAAATTAAGAGGTACAATTAATTGTGTTGCAGTTAAAGCTCCTGGATATGGTGAAAGAAGAAAAGCACAAATTGCAGATATTGCAGCTTTAACAGGTGCTCAAGTAATTTCTGATGAATTAGGTATTGATTTAAAAGAAGCTACTATTGATATGCTTGGTCATGCAAGAACAGTAAGAGTAGAAAAAGAATTAACAATTATTGCTGATGGTGCTGGAAACAAAGATGATATTCAAGGTAGAATTAATCAAATTAAGGCACAGTTAGAAGAAACAACATCTGATTTTGATAAAGAAAAATTACAAGAAAGATTAGCAAAATTGTCTGGTGGTGTTGCAGTAATCAAAGTTGGTGCTGCAACAGAAACAGAAATGAAAGAGAAAAAATTAAGAATGGAAGATGCTTTAGCAGCTACAAGAGCAGCAGTAGAAGAAGGTATTGTTGCTGGTGGTGGTACTGCTTATATTCATGCAATAGAAGCAGTAAAAAAAGTTGCTGAAGGATTAACAGGAGATGAAAGAACAGGTGCAGAAATTGTTTTGAAGGCATTAGAAGCACCTATGCGTCAAATTGCAACAAATGCTGGTTTAGAAGGTTCTGTTATAGTAAATAAAGTAAAAGAACTTTCTAATGGTATGGGATTTAATGCTTTAACAGAAGAATATGTTGAAATGGTAGACGCTGGTATATTAGACCCTACAAAAGTTACAAGAAGTGCTTTACAAAATGCAACATCTGTTGCTTCTACTTTCTTAACAACAGAAGCTGTTGTAGCAGAGTTGCCTTCTAAGAATGATGCTCACCCTGATATGGCAGGTATGGGAGGCGGCATGGGCGGTATGATGTAATATCTATATGCCATCAATAAAAATTAGTAAAATAGTAACATCATATAAAAACAATCTTCTTTGTAAATAAGAAGATTGTTTTTTTCATGCTAAAAACTTATTTTTTAGTTGCAATATATTTTAAAAAATGCTATAATACTATGCGATTATATTTGCTGGAATAGCTCAGTTGGTAGAGCAGCTGATTCGTAATCAGCAGGTCGCGTGTTCAAGTCACGTTTCCAGCTGAATTTTAAAATATGAAAAAGTGTACAATAATATCAAATACAACTTTGTTGTAAAAAAAAGTATCAAAAACATTTTGATACTTTTTTTATATGATGTAGTAATATCATATAAAGAAAGGAAAATAAAAAATGAATTTAAAACAAAATAAAAAAATATTTTTTATTTTATTATTACTGCCTATTATTTGGAGTTTATGCACAAAAAATCCTGAAGGTACTTCTGTAGAAAGTGATTATAAAAATGTTTCTTCATTAAAATTTTTATATGATTTAACCTATCAAGAATATGGAAAAAGTATAAAAGAGCAATCCATACTTTCTGCTGAATTAGACATGATTGAAAAGGCAGAAGAATTTATTGTATTAGATTTGTTTTTATATAATGATGTTTATGATAAAACACAATATCAATATCCAAATACAACACAAATGATAACAGATGCTTTGATTACGAAAAAAAAAGAAAATCCTAACATAGATATTGTTTTTATTACAGACCCTATTAATGGCTTTTATGGTTCTTATATAGAAAAAAATATGGATTTAATGAGTAAAAATGATATTATTGTTGTAGAAACAAATTTAGATGCCTTAAAAGATTCTAATCCATTATATTCTGGCTATTATCGCTTTTTTATAAAGCCTTTTGGAAATAGTAGAAAAGGGTGGATTTCAAATCCTTTAGATAAAACAGCTCCTAAAATTAATATACGTTCTATTTTAAAATTAGCAAATTTTAAAGCAAATCATAGAAAGTTAATTATAACAGAAAAGGAAGCTCTTATTGCTTCTGCAAATTCTCATGATGCAAGTAGTTATCATTCTAATGTAGCTGTTCGTTTTCAAAGCGATGTAATATCGTATATGTTAGAAGGAGAGAGAGCCATCGCACAGCAATCTAATGTTATATTACCAAAATTAGAATATAAAGATACAAATTATAATAATATTTCTAATACACAAGTAAAATATATTACAGAAAAAGGTATATTTCAGAGCTTGATAAAAAATATCCAACAATCACAAGAAGGAGATACTATTTACATAGGTATTTTCTATATTACAGAATTTAATTTAATAAAAGAATTAGAAAATGCAGCAAATAGAGGCGTTTCCATTTACATAGTAGCAGACCCTAACAAAGATGCTTTTGGTATACAAAAAGATGGTTCTCCTAATCGATCTGTATTAACACAATTACATAAAAAAAGTGAAAACATACATATCCGTTGGTATGATACAAATGGAGAGCAATATCACACTAAAATGTCTTATTTTGATTTTGAAAATCAAAATATTATAGTAATTGGTTCGAGTAATTATACTAGAAAAAATTTAAAAGGATATAATTTAGAGGCTGATTTAGAAATTATAACAGAAAAAGAAAATGATTTTGCAAAAGAAGTTGATGCTTATTTTCAAAAAATATGGAATAATGAAAATGGAGACTATACAGTATCTTTCGAAACATATCAACAAAATAGTTTTGTAAAGAAAATATTATATTATATACAAGAAACAACAGGACTTTGTACTTATTAAGTAATAAAAAAGGATTATATAAAATCCTTTTTTTGTTGTAAGCCATTTAAACATGTAGCAGAAATGTATTATTTATGATATGCTACTATAAAAAATAGGAGGAAAAAAGATGTATAAATTAGCAGTATTGGACATTGATGGTACATTGATTGATAATAAAGGAAATATTTCAAAAAAAACAATGCAAACAATAACTAATGTAAATCAATCAAGAGAAATTGTAACAATTTGTACAGGAAGAAATATACGCAAAGCATTACCTGTAGCAAAAAAAGCAGGAATTAAAGTTCCTATTGCTTGCATAGATGGTGCTGTATTAGTAGAACCAGAAACAGGAAATATAATAGAGGGACTAGAACTATCTGAATATGAAATCGATTTAATACTTTCTTCAGCACAAGGAAAAGAAGTATTTGTGGAAATAAACACTGGCTATATTTATCATAAATTTGCAGAAAATGAAAAAGACTATCATTATGATATATTTAATAAAAGAACACTATTGGGAAGAATAAAAAGTTATATAGGTGGAGTACGTTATATTAAAAACTGGAAACAATTAAAAGCGGTATCATCACCTATTTATCAAATTGTAATTGCTGGAAAAGCAAATGTTATATCAGAAATAAAAAGTGCTATACAGCAAGGAGATTGTAGTAGAATTGATATCCGTGAACATTTATGGGACAAGTATCTTTTTATAAATAGAAAAGGCGGAAACAAAGCCTCTGGTGTACAAAGACTTTGCAAATATTTTAATGTTACTATGGAAGAAACTATTGCAATAGGTGATGATAGAAATGATATTGACATGTTGGAAGAAGTAGGGCTTGGCATTGCTATGGGAAATGCTCATGAAAATATACAAAAAATAGCTGATTATGTTACAGCTTCTAATGAAGAAAATGGTGTAGCACTTGCATTAGAAAAATTTCTTTTAAAAAAATAAAAGAAAAGGAGAGTACTATGGATTTATTTGAATATAATTATATGCAAAAAGGACAACAAAATGCTCCTCTTGCTTCTCGTATGCGTCCTACAACATTAGACGAATTTGTAGGACAAGAACATATTATAGCAAAAGATAAATTACTTTATAGAGCAATTCAATGTGATAGATTAAGTTCTATTATATTATATGGGCCACCAGGAACAGGGAAAACTACATTAGCCAAAATTATAGCAAATACAACAAAAAATGATTTTCAGCAATTAAATGCTACCATTTCTGGTATAAAAGATATAAAAGAAATCATTGAAAAAGCAAAACTGTCTTTAGGTATGTATCAAAAGAAAACAATATTATTTATTGATGAAATTCATAGATTTAATAAAACGCAGCAAGATGTCTTATTGCCTTATGTAGAAGATGGCACAATTATATTAATTGGTGCTACAACAGAAAATCCCTATTTTGAAGTAAATAAGGCACTAATTTCACGTTCTGCACTATTTGAGCTAAAACCACTAACAGCTGAAAATATGAAACAAATACTTCAAAATGCTTTAGAAAATACAACAAAAGGGCTGGGTACTTATCATGCACAAGTGTCACAACAAGCGATTGACTTTTTAGCAGATGTATCAAATGGAGATGCTCGTATCGCATTAAATGCTTTAGAATTAGCAATACTTACTACTGAGAAAGATGAAAAAGGAATATTAAAAATTGATTTAACAACAGCACAATACTGTATTCAAAAAAGAGCTTTAAACTATGATAAAAATGGAGATAACCATTATGACACAATTTCTGCTTTTATCAAAAGTATAAGAGGTTCTGACCCTCATGCAGCGTTATATTACTTAGCAAAAATGTTATATGCAGGAGAAGACCCTAAATTTATAGCAAGACGCATTATAATAGCAGCGTCAGAAGATATTGGAAATGCAGACCCTCATGCACTGCAAGTAGCAGTATCAGCAGCACAAGCTGTTCAATTTGTTGGTATGCCTGAATGTCGTATTATATTAGCACAAGCAGTAACTTATTTATCTTGTGCACCAAAAAGCAATGCTTGTTATATCGGTATAGAAAAAGCAATACAGGACGTAATTAATATACAAATAAAATCTATTCCAAACTATTTAAAAGATTGTCATTATGATAATCTAAAAAAAGAAAAAGGAGAATTAAATTATCAATATCCTCATGATTTTCCAGGACATTATGTTCAACAACAGTATTTACCAGATGAATTAATAGACAGAATTTATTATGAACCTACAGAAAATGGCGTTGAAAAGAGAATAAAAGAAACTTTGAAACGATTAGGAAAGGGAAGTGTAATAAATGGAACAAACAGCTCTAAATGAAGACAATAGAATTTCAAAAAAAGCTTCTTTTTTGGTTTGTATTATATTGGCAAGTGTTGGAGGATTTTTAGAAGCATTTACATATCTTTTAAAAGGTGGAGTATTTTGTAATGCTCAAACAGGTAATTTTGCATTACTTGCTATTTTTTTTATAAACAAACAATATGAACAAGCTGCTTATTATATATTACCTATATTAGCATATATGGTAGGTATTAGCTGTACAATATACATTCCAAAGTGGCTTTCAAAATTAAGTATATTGCATTGGGAAACAATGTTTATAGTATGTGAAATATTAATATTATTTGTATTAGCATTTCTTCCAAATACTTTTCCAAATGGCGTTACAAATGTACCAATTTCATTTATTTGTGCTATGCAATATAATACATTTCGTAAATCGAATGGTATTCCTCTTGCTACTACATTTTGTACAAATAATCTTAGACAAGCAGTAATTCATTTTTGTACTGGAATAGAACAGAAAAATAAAGAAAGTAAAATAAAATCTTTATATTATATTTCTGTGATATTATTTTTTGTTATAGGAGCAGCAATAGGTACTTTTTTAATTCACGCACTAGAACAAAAATCTATTTTATTTTGTTGTTTTATATTACTGCCTGTATTTATTATATTATTTTTATCGGATATTAAAAATAAAAATAATTTCTAAATATAGTTTAAAGAAAAGAGGAATTTCATATGTCAATAGGATTAGACAGAAAAATATCACTAAAATCAATTATAGCATTTACATTACCTACAATGTCTACTATGATATTTTTGTCATTATATACTATTGTAGATGGTGTATTTATTTCCCGCTATGTAGGAGCAGAAGCTCTATCTGCTACTAATATTGTATACCCTGTTATCAATTTAGTATTAGGTATTTCTATTATGATGTCAACAGGAGGAAGTGCTATTGTAGCTATGCTTTTAGGAGAAAAAAGAGAAAAAAAGGCCAGAAGTATTTTTACGTCACTTACTATTGTAGTATTTTCTATTGGTATACTAATTTCAATATTTGGAATTTTATTTATTAAAAACATTATTTATTTAGCAGGCTCTACAGAAGAATTATATTTATATTGTTATGACTATTTAGCTACTACATTATATTTTGTACCAGTTGCTATATTGAAAACATATTTTGATTATTTTTTTGTTACTGCTGGAAAACCAGAACTTGGTTTACTTAGTGGTATCATAGGCGGTATAACAAATATGATATTAGATTATGTTTTTATAGTGCCACTTAAATTAGGAGTAAAAGGTGCTGCTTTAGCAACACAAATGGGTATGATAATTCCTGTTTTCATTGCCCTTAGCTATTTTATTTATTTTTCAAGGAAAAAAGGAATATTATATTTTCAGAAGCCTATATTTCAATTCTATACCATTATAAAAGCATGTGCAAATGGAAGTTCTGAAATGGTAACACAAATTTCAACAGGAATTACTACGTATTTGTTTAATATTAAAATGCTTCAATATATTGGTGTAGATGGAGTAGGTGCAATTACGATTGTTTTATATGCACAGTTTTTGCTAACTTCTATAGTATTGGGTTTTTCTTCTGGAATTGCTCCCTTAATTAGTTATAATTATGGAAAAAATGACAAAACAAATTTAAAAAAATTAGTAAAATACGGTTACTATATTATTATACTATTTTGTTTGTTTGTATTTTGTTTATCTGAAATCATTGCACCTTTTATTACGATTATTTTTACAGACAAAACTTCTACATTATACAATATCACTGTAGTAGGTTTTCGTATTTTTGCAATTTCATTTTTATTTGATGGATTTAATATTTTTTCTTCTGCCTTATTTACTGCTTTTGCAAACGGAAAAATATCCGCCTTTATATCATTTATGCGTTCTTTAGGATTTTTTGTACCTATTATATTGATATTGCCTTTATTTTTGAAAGTAGTAGGAATTTGGTTGGTCGTTCCGATTTCTGAAATCTGTACTATATTTATTAGTATTTACTGCTATAAAATATTTAAAAAACAATATGGATATGATTAAAATAAAAATTTATTTGACAAGTAAATACTTTTTTTGTTATAGTAAAAAGGAAGTCATACAACTGACGGAAGTGGAATAACCACATGAAGTATGATGTATTTTAAGCCGACCGTCTGGGCAGTTTTGTTCAGATACGGCTTTTTTTATTGTAACAAATAATATTAAAAAAAATAGGAGGTTTAAAAATGGAACAAATAAGACAATTTATATCAGCAATATTAGCAGGATTTATGATTGGTATGGGAGGAACTGTTTTTCTTTCGCTTGACAATAAGGCACTGGGAGCGTGTATGTTTGGCGTAGGATTATTTACTGTAGTAGTATTTCGCTTGCAATTATTTACAGGAAAAGTTGGCTATATTCCTTTTCAAAAAAAAGAATATTTTTTGGAATTAGTAATTACATGGATTGGAAATTTCTGTGGAACGGTTTTTATTGCAAAATGTGTTCAAAACACAAGAATTTTTACAGAAGAAATGTCAAATAAAGTATTTATTATGGCACAAACAAAATTGAATGATAATTTATTAAGTGTTTTTATATTATCTATTTTTTGTGGTGTACTTATGTTTATAGCAGTAGATACATTTCGAGAGCAAAAGGGTTCTACAATAAAAACTGTTGCTGTGTTTGTACCTGTTATGGTATTTATATTAAGTGGATTTGAGCATGTTGTTGCAAATATGTATTATTTTGCTATGGCACAAACATGGTCTATTAATACAATCATTTCACTTATTGTTATGACTATTGGAAATAGTATAGGTGGTTTACTAATTGCTTTATATCAAAAAATATTTCATTTAAGAGAAAAATAAAAAATGGTAAATTGTTGCTTTTTCTTACTTAAATTTTAAGAATCTTGTAATGAACCATTGAGCGTTTCTTAAACTCTTTGTTATATAATAATATTAACAACAAAAAAGAAACGGAGGGGATATTATGAGATTAGAAATGGTATTACAAATATTTTTATTTAGTGGCATTTTTTTAACATTAGCAGCATATTATAGCAGAACTGTTACAATACCAAATGATAAAATATGGCATATAATAAAGTTTCGTCATATCAAAAAGTCAATATTGATAAGTATAATACCTGTTTTCTTTCTCCTTTCTTTTTCTGTACAACAACAAAGAATATTTACGGAAAGTAAAACAGTACAATGGATTGCACAGCAAGCAGGAAACCAAGCTACAGCAAAAGAATTAACAAAAGGGATTACATATCATTCTGCAAAAAATGATATAGTATATTACAATCAAGAAGATAGTCGATGGTCGAATGAAAAATATGGTGAGTCTGATTTAATTTCTGTTACAGGATGTGGTCCAACTTCTTTGGCTATGGTTATTTCAACATTAACAGATATTAAAATTAACCCAAAGCAAATGGCTGATTGGGCTTATCAAAATGGGTACTGTGCAGAAGGTAGTGGCAGTTATCATACATTGATAGAAAATGCTGCAAAAGCATTTGGCTTACAAGTGGAGCAAGTAAGTGTATTGGAAGGACAAAAAATAGCTGACGCTCTTTCAAATAATAAATTGATTATTGCATTAATGGGAAAAGGAACATTTACATCTAGTGGTCATTTTATTGTATTAAGAGGTATTACAGAACAGGGGAATGTGTTAGTAGCAGACCCTAAAAGTAAAAAAAATACACAAAAAACATTTCCTCTTGGATTGCTTTTGTCAGAAGCAAAAGGTAATGCAGATGGTTTAGGACCATTTTGGATAATATATTAAAAAGTAAGGTGAAATGATGAAAAAGATAACAGATGTTTTAATATTACTTATATTATGTATTTTTCTTTTTTCAGGTTGTCAGCCACAACAAACAGAAGTAATTGATTTTGAAAAAATTGCAAATGCTATAAAGATAGAATATACTCATTATATAAGTGATACGAACACAACAGAAATAATAGAAAATACAGATACCATTAATCAAATAGCAAACTGGTTAAATGAATTATCACTAAATGAAGTGATTTTTTCAGAGAATGAAATATTAACTGATGGAGAAGGGGAAGAAGGGTACTCTTTTACAGTATATGAACCAGAAGGAATTAATATCTATTTTGATTATATTATAAATGGTACAGAAGATTGTTACATACAATATAACACAAAATGGTATGTTGCAAAAAATCCAATTTCTCTTACATTTCTTAATAATTGAAAAAATATTTATCAAAAATAGTAAGCCCATTACTTTTTTAAGTAGTGGGCTTATTTATATGTTCTATATTACTTTATCTATGAATGAATTATTTTTACTTTATAAATCTTGGTGTATAAGATTTTTCTGTGAGAGGACGTATTTCATAACCTTGTGCTTGCAATCCTTCTATAATTTCAGGAAGTGCTTCTACGGTTGTTTGTTTCGGTTTTGTTTGATGCATTAATATAATAGCTTGATTTTTTCCAGATGTACCATTCAAAACGTTATTTACAATGGTATCTTTTGGAATATTATTACCACGAGCATCACCAGAATCCACATTCCAATCAATATAAATATATCCGTTTTGTTTTGCTTGTGCTGTAATGTCGCTCATAACACCATTTTTCATGCCAATAGAATTATTAGAACCACCTGGAAAACGCATGAAAATAGATGTTGTACCTAATATATTTTTTAAATATTCTTGTTCTTTATTGAAATCATTCCAAAAGGCTTCAGAAGAAGAATATAGAATTTCATATTTATGACTATTTGTATGATTTCCTATTATATGACCTTCTGACTGCATTCTTTTTAGTAATGTTTCATCACAATTTCCTGTTACAAAAAATGTTGCTTTTACATTGTATTGTTTTAAAATATCTAAAATTTTTGGTGTATTTTCAGATGTTCCATCATCAAATGTCAAATAGGCTCTTTTAGGAGCAAATTTAGTATACTGTAAAGGAAAATTAGGTGCAGTTTCTATAACACTATTTAATATATCAGCAACTTCACCTAATGTAATTGTGTCATCTGAACCTATTATACCATTGTCTTGAATATCTATCAGTCCTCGAGAATATGCAAATTGAAGCGGAACGGTTGCTACTTTTGTAACATGTTCTTCAAATACAATATTTTCTCCACCAGAAAGATTAGTATCAGGGTATATTGTTTGTATTAGACGATAAAGTAGTATAGCAAAATCACCTCTTGACAATCCTTCTGAAGGAGTAAAAGTTCCATCTTCATTTCCGTTAACAATTCCTAAATGATAGGATTGTAATATAAATTGTTGACTGTCAACATCAATGTCAGAAAAAGGATTTTCTGAAACAATTTTTGGCTTTTTACCAGTTAATATTTCATATGTATCCATGACATAACGGCAAGCTTCTCCTCTATCTAAAGAAAAATCTTTTCTTTCTTCTAAATTTTTTATTACTAATTCTGTTTTTTCTGATGCTTCTTGTTCTTCTTCTACTAATATAAAATGTTCTTCTTGTGAAACAGAGGATAAAAGATTAATTTCACTTCTTGTTTCAAAAATAGAGACAGGTTGTGTAGCGAGAGCAACAGACAAAAGTAAAGATGGGAATGTTGTAGAAAATAAAATACCCATTAAAATCGCTCCTTTTTATCATATTAAAATATACAAATTTACCATATTTAGTATACATTTTTCGACATTAAAAAACAATAAAAAATATCTTAAATTTAAAAAAATAGTTTCGCTTTTTGTTCTATTGCATACTATAGAAAAAAGGAATAAATAAAAGGAGAAAAAATATGCCTAGAATTTATTTAAGCCCTTCTTTACAAGAATATAATCAGTTTGTGAATGGAGGTACAGAAGAAGAATATATGAATTTAATTGCAGATGCTATGGAACCTTATTTAATTGCAAGTGGTATTGAATTTACAAGAAATAAGCCTTCTCAGACATTAGGAGAAGCTATTGATGAATCTAATCAAGGAGAATATGATTTTCATTTAGCTTTACATTCAAATGCAGCCTCTCCATCTTTGGCAGGTCAAATGCAAGGAGCAGATGTATATTATTGGTATGACAGTAAATGGGGAAAAGCAGGAGCAGAAATTATTGCAGAAAATTATAAAGATGTATATCCAGACAGTAGTAAAGTAAAAACTGTTCCAACTTCAACATTACGTGAATTAAGAAGAACTTATGCACCTTCCGCATTAATTGAAGTAGCTTATCATGATAATCCTACAGATGCTCAATGGATTAAAGATAATGTTGATAAAATTGCTAGAAATTTAGTTTTATCTCTTACACAATACTTTGGTATTCCCTTTGTAGAGCCAGAAGTATAAAAGAAGCCTGTAAATAGTAATAATTACTATTTGCAGGCTTTTCTTACTATAAAAAATATACATATTTTTATAATTTTTAATAAAAAAGAAGGATATTTATTATAATTGTCGAATTAGTATAATAATATCCTTATTCAATATCTTAAAAATAAAGAGATATTATTTTTAAATATTATATAAAATGCCTGTTAATACAACAAGAGGAGGTAAAGTAAGTATGAAAAATTATGCTGCAAATGAAGTTAGAGATATTGTGATATTGGGTCATAGTGGTTGTGGTAAAACCACATTATCAGAAGCATTATTATACTATTCTGGTGCTACAAAAAGATTTGGAAAGGTATCAGAAGGAAATACTGTAAGCGACTATGACCCAGAAGAAATTCGTAGAAATGTTTCTATCAGCACATCTGTACTACCTGTAGAATGGAAAGATACAAAAATTAATTTTTTAGACACTCCAGGATATTTTGACTTTGTAGGAGAAGTTAAGTTAGCAATGAGTGTATCAGATACTGCTCTGATTGTTGTTTCAGCAAAATCAGGCTTAGAGGTTGGTACAGAAAAAGCATGGGAATATGCAGAAGAAATTGGTATCCCTAAAATGATTTTTATTAATCAAATGGATGATGAAAGTGCAGATTTTCAAAATACAATTAATCAATTAAGAGAAAAATATGGAAAAATTGTAGCACCTTTACAAGTACCTTTTAGAGACCCTAATGGCGTGTTAGGCTTTATTAATGTTTTAAAAAGAGATGCTCGAATGTTAGACAGCAACGGAAAATTAGTAAAATGCGATATTCCAGAGGATAAAGTAGAAGAAGTAGAAACATTACGTGCATGGGTTGTAGAAGTTGCAGCAGAAAGTGATGACGATTTACTTGAAAAGTTCTTTAATGATGAAGAATTAACATTAGAAGAAATTTATTTAGGACTTAAAAAGGGTATTCGAAATCATTCTATTGCTCCTGTTATATTTGGCTCTGCTATGATGGGATATGGTATTAGACTTTTGATGAGTACAATCGTAAAATTTATGCCACCATCTATTGAATGTCGTCCATCTTTTATATGTAAAGATTTAAGAAACGAAGGAGAGGGTATGAAACGATATAATTCTGAAAAAGACCATCTTGCTTGTTTCGTATTTAAAACAATATCTGACCCTTATGTTGGTCGTTTAAATATATTCCGTGTACTTTCTGGTGTTATCAACACTACAAAAACAGTATATAATCCTGAAAAAGATACTTATGAGAAAGTAGCACATCTTTATGTTGTAAGAGGAAAAGAACAAATTGAAGTAGATGAATTACAAGCTGGAGACATTGGTGCATTAGCAAAATTATCCAATACATCTACACAAGATACACTTTGTTCAAAGTACTTTCCTGTTGAATTAGAAAAAATTGATTTACCTAAACCAGGACTTTCTATGTGTATCGCACCAAAAGGAAAAGGCGATGAAGATAAAATTTCTGCTGCTTTGTCAAAAATATTAGAAGAAGACCCAACATTGTCTTTAGAAATTAACAAAGAAACAAAACAAACTATTATTTATGGACAAGGTGAGCAACAACTAGAAGTTGTTGTAAATAAATTGAAAACAAAATATAAAATTGATGTAGAATTAACCGACCCTATTATTCCTTATAGAGAAACAATTAAATCTAAAGTAAAAGTACAAGGTAAATATAAAAAACAATCTGGTGGTCATGGTCAATATGGTGACGTTTGGATGGAATTTGAACCATCTGGAGACCAATCTCAATCTTATATTTTTGAGGAAAAAATATTTGGCGGTTCTGTTCCAAAACAGTATTTTCCTGCTGTAGAAAAAGGTTTGCAAGAATGTGTAAGTAATGGTGTGTTAGCTGGTTATCCTGTTGTTGGATTAAAAGCAACATTAGTAGATGGTTCTTATCATCCTGTTGATTCTTCAGAAATGGCATTTAAAATGGCAACTTCTGTGGCCTTTAAAGATGGTCTTCCACAAGCAAAACCAACTATATTAGAGCCTATAGCTCATGTAGAGGTAACAATACCAGAGAGATATATGGGTGATATTATGGGCGACATCAATAAAAGAAGGGGTCGTATATTAAGTATGAACCCTGAACATGAGAAAAAAGTGATTATTGCAGAAGTTCCACTTGCAGAAATGCACAAGTATGCTACAGATTTGCGTTCTATGACACAAGGTAGAGGATATTATGAATATTATTTCGAACGTTACGAAGAAGCTCCTATGGAAATGCAGAAAAAGATTATTGAACAAAAATCAAATGAAAAATAATATATAAAAATAATTTACTGACTTTTAGAAATTTTTCTAAAAGTCAGTTTTTTTTATAATGATATGATATACTAATTATAAATATATAAAGTTTTTTGAATACAATATTGAAAAGTTATAATAAAGAGATAGTATTTATAGATAAGGGGAACATTATGGAGAAAAAAACGATACTAGCTGTTGATGATGAGATACATATTTTGGAATTACTAAAATATAATTTAGAAACAAATGGATATTATGTTATTACAGTAGAAACAGGAGAAGAAGCTCTTGAGTTATTAATGAATGAAAAAATAGATGCTGTTTTGTTGGACTTAATGTTACCTAAAATGGACGGTTTAGAAGTACTTCGTCGTATTCGTGCTATTGAAAAAATCAAAAAAATTCCAGTTATTTTATTAACTGCGAAAAGTGATGAATTTGATAAAGTATTAGGGTTAGAGACAGGAGCAGATGATTACATTGCTAAACCATTTAGTATTAGAGAATTACAAGCAAGAGTAAAGGCTGTTTTGCGTCGTGTGACAGAAAAACAAACTGCATTAACAGACCAAAAAGTAATTTGTACTCATGGTCTTGAGATTGGTTTAGAAACAAAAACTGTAAAAAAATATGGAATTCCTATTGAAATGTCTTTAAAAGAATTTGAACTTTTAAAGTTATTAGCTGAAAATCCTGGAAAAGTTTATTCAAGGGATATACTTTTAGAAAAGATATGGAGTTATGAGTATATTGGTGAAACAAGAACAGTAGATGTTCATATTAGACATATTAGAAAAAAAATAGAAGAAGATGATAGTAATCCTATATTTATAAAAACAGTACGTGGCTTCGGATATAAATTTAGGGAGGATTAAATATAATATGCGGAGAAACCTAGTATTTTCAGCTTCTCCGCATATAATGTTACTAATTTGTTATCAATTTACATTACTTTTTACAGTGTTACTAATTGAGTAATTCTATAGCATTTTTCAATTCTTGTAATGTTTTATGTGTATAAACTCTTTCTCCTGTATCATTTGACTTATGTCCTATAATCCTATCAATACAAACCTTATTTGCTCCTGCACTGTCAAGTCTTGAACGAAATGTATGTCGACATTCGTGTGGTATATGGTTCATATTCAATGTAGACATTAAATCAGACCAAATAATTCTATAAAAAGAAGAACTCCATTTTTTTCCTTTATATTCAAAAAGATAACCTTTTTGAGAACATTCTACTCTATTTTGTACTATACCTTTTATTTTAGAATGGATAGGTACAACTCGATTTTTACCCGCTTTTGTTTTTACACCACCTATCATTGTATTATTATCTAAGTCCACATTTTCTACTTTTAAGTTTATCATTTCTGAAAAGCGAAATCCAGTGTAAAGAAAAAATAATACAGTATCCATATACTCTATATTTTGATTTTTCCATATTTGAGCAATTTCTTCTTCTGTAAATATTTTTCGATTAGTTTCTGGTGTAGGTGCTATTGTAAGTAAATCAGAATATCGTTTTGAAATAATATCTAACTCTATAGCAAATCGGTCAAGATGTGCCCAAAGATTTTTAATATTAGATTGAGTATAATGGCTAAGATTACAACTGTCAATGCAGTCTTGCATTTCATATGCTCTAATTTGTCTATAAGGGGTATTAGCTAAACTTTTACAATAATTATATGATGCTTTTAAAGAACCTTGATTTGATTTTCCAAGTTTCACAGCTCTTTTTTGTAGCCATAATTCATAAAGTTGTTGCAATGTGATTTTACTCGTTTCGATGTCCCAAGGATTATTATTATATTGAGCAAGCAATATCATTGCTTCTGCTTTTGTAGCAGCATAACCTATCACTTTTTGTTGTCCTGATTGTCCTTCTTTTACAATGAAAGGACGGCGACGTTTTCCTGATAGTTTTGTAATAGTACCATAGCGGTTAGGGTTTTTCATGAAAAACCTCCTTAATTCTTTAAGTAAAATATGAATCATAGTTTTTAATATTATTGCACATTCTTCCATTCTTCCAAAAAATCAGATGGAGAAATTGCAGGTATCTCTGATGTTAAAAAATCAGATATGTTTCTTGTTATAATATAATCAGCAAAAATTTGTTTTGCACATTCGTCTTGTAGACAATCCTCAAAATCATTAAAATCATTTCTTAGTAAAGCATGCTTTACAGCCTTATGATTAGCATTGGCAATTTCAAGAAAATCTAATAACATAAGGAGTATTTTTCTTCGTTCATCAGTAGAAAGCTGTTTTCTAAGAATAAAAAAATATTAGAAATAGAGTGAATTGCAATATAGCCTTTAATTTCTCCAGAAGCACAATAATTCAATATTTTATTAGAACTTTTATAAAAAGGTTCTCTTTTTTGAAAAACATCTAGTATAACATTTGTATCAATCAAAACGACCATATTTTTCTTCCCTCGCTTCCTCCAATTCTTTTTTATAGTCAAAATCTTTTGGTAGTATACCAATATACGATTGAAGTGCCTGATAACTTTCTAAAGCTTTTGACTGATTATTCTCAGTTGTTTTTTGTATAGTTGTGAGTTCATTATTTTGCTGTGATTGCAGATTTTGTATAAATTGATAAACTTTTTTAACAGATATTTCAGGCATTTCTTGTAATAAAGTAATTGTTTTTTCTAATACTGACATATAAATTCCTCCTTTTTGCTATTTTACGCTTTGGTAGCTTGGTCTTGTATGTCAAAAACAAAAGTTATAAGTTTTGTTTTGTGATGAAGTTTATTTATACATTTATAATTTCTGCTACTTGTAAAATGTCTTCTCCTTTTTCAATTAACCTTATAATTCTTCTTTCTGATGCACTAGGTTTACTTTGGTTGTGTTCCCAAGATTGAACACATTTTAAAGATACGCCAATTAAATCAGCAAAATAGGATTGTGTATAATTGTGTTCTTCCCTAATTCGTTTTATGTCTTCTGCAGTATATTCTTTTGCTGGAGTAATGGGTTTCAGTTCTCTAAAAACAGAATGTCCTTTCTCCTGATTGTCTTTCTCATATTCTATCGCTTCCCCTAATGCCTTTATTGCTTCATCAAATACATTAGTCATATCAATCAACTCCTTAATTCTTCAAGTAAAATATTAATCATAGTTTTAAATATTTGCTTTTGTTTGTCAGTTATATTCTCTAATTCATTCTTAGGATAAGCAAATAGAAAATAGGTCTTTTCATAATATGAAAAATCTATATATAAAATACGTATACTATGGCTTTTTCTTCTATTACCAATAGCAAAACGCATTTTTCGTAATCCTCCCGTCCCTTGTATTATTTCCCCTATATTTGGTTTCTCCAAAATTAAATTTTCTAATACTCTTAATTCTTTCTCTGATAGATTTAATTGTTTCCAACTTTTTTCAAACGTTGGGACGTAAACAAATTCTCGTTTCATATTTTCCCCTTTAATATCTTTATAATAATTATTTTATGCTTTAGTAGCCTTATCTTCCATATCAAAAACGAAGTTCATAAATTTTGCTCTATCACGAATATCTAGTGAACGATATACATTTAATATTCCAATTTCCTCTTTAGATAGGTTGTTTTGTTGTATTTCTTTTGGTTTCTGCTCTATGTTTTTGATAGAAATAGAGCCACTATTATTACCTTGTACGAAATTACTATTGATATTATTTGTGTGGTAAATATTTGTTTGTTCATCAGTTTTTCCTATTAAATAATCTACAGAAACATTAAAGTAATCTGCTAATTTAGAAAGAGTATTTCCTTTAGGAACAACTCCATTTTTCCATTTATTCATATTTCCACTACTCATTCCTAACTCTTGAATTAAGTTTGTCAGTTTAATTCCTTTTTCTGCACATAATAATTTAAGCCTTTCATAAAACATTATTAATCCTCCTTTTATCTTCTTTAAAAAATATTCTAAAAGTGCAAAAAAACTATTGACAAATGCACTTTAGGAATGTATAATAAAACCAAGTTAAAAGTAACACAGTTACATTTTAACACAAATTATAACAAAAACATAGTAGACAGTGAAAAGGAGGTGAACTTAATTATGAGAAGAAAATTTGAAGTAATCATAAAACTAGGAAAAAAAGTAATTTACTCAAAAAAAAATCTATCTCAAAAAGAAGCGGAAATTCTAATTGAGATAGACAAAGTATTAAAGGAAGAACTTAGTAAACCACCAGAATATATTGATGAGATGTGCGGTAAGGCTATCAATCCTCCAATACTTATGTTATCACCACCAAATTATGAATTGGAGTTAAGGCAAGAATTTAGTAGTTGTAAACGTTGCTTGTTTTGTTCTTCAAAAGAAGTTAGACAATTCCTCATTTGTTCTTCAAGTTCTAAGCCATCAAAAGCAAAAGCAACATCAAAGTAATAAATAAAATCATTTAAAAAGACTATTGAACTGTCTTCGCTGATAATAGTATCTGTTGCTCTATCAACTAAATGTATTATAGGCTTACCTTTAAAAAGAGCACAAGGAAGTGCTGTAAAAATGATACTGACAGGAAAAATCATTGCATTATATCCTTATGTATTTATAGCAGAAATGAAATATAAAAGAGGTAAAGTCAAAGAAAGCTTCCAATATGGACAAGTAGTGTTGACAAAAAAGGTGAGATTGTGCAAGGCAAAAGACCAACAAAGAAACAAAAACTGTTTCTAAAAAGCAAAAATCTGAATAATGAGAATTGGCTTGTGTGTAAAGATACATTACAGGAAATGGTGATAAAGCATAGATATTCAGACAAGTACAGAACAATTAGAAAGGGATAACATTATGCAAATAAGTCAAATAATTGTTGGAATTTTGATAGTAGTTATGATAGCAGTTGCAATATGTTTTACAATATTTGTAAAATGTAAAATGGAATCAGCAAAAGATGTAAATACAATACTATTATTTCTTTTTACATTGTGTTGTACTCCTATTCTTATCATTTATTTTATATATCATGTGTGTATTGCAATAATAAAAGTAATTGGTTACAAAAACGAAGGAAAGTAATCAGATGAATGAGTTAATACTATTAAAAAACAATGATGTATTTACAACAAGTTTAGTGATTGCAGAAGGTACAGGAAATGAACATAAAAGTATTAAACAAACAATTACAGATTATCAAGATGAATTAAAATCATTGGGTACTTTAGCGTTTTTAAAACGCAAAAGTACAGGAGGCAGACCAGAAAAATATTATTTATTGAATGAGCAACAGGCAACCTTTTTAATGACATTATTGAAAAATAGTAAAATTGTTGTTGCATTTAAACTTGAACTTGTAAAACAGTTTTATCAAATGAGGCAGATATTGCTAGAAAAGCAAACTGCACTATGGCAAAACACCAGAATAGAAGCAAAAGCAAACAGGTTAAAAGAAACAGATGAGATAAAAGCATTAGTTACTTATGCCAAAGAAAATGGCAGTAAAAATGCTGAAAAATACTATATTACATTTAGTAATTTAGCAAACAAGGCAGTAAGGATAGACAGCAATCAAAGAGATACTGCAACAACTAATCAGCTCAATAATTTGATACTGATAGAAAATATTATAAACCACGTGATACAAGAAGGATTGCAGCAGCAAGCCTATTATAAGGAGATATACAAGTCTTGCAAGGAAAGAATAGAACAGTTTAAGTACATAGCTTATTTAGAGAAAATAGCATAAAAAGAGGTAGAAAATATGAATAAAAATAATTATGTTTATGCAAAGTTTCCAAATGAATTATTAGAATATATTATGTGTTCTGATTTGAACGCTGCGGAAATAAAAGTTGTACTTTGTATCGCAAGGAATACATATGGAAAGCGTGTTACAGAATGTAAAATGTCTGTTGGTGATATTCAAAAAGCAACTAATATAAGTAAAAGATATTTGCACGATATTATAAAATCTTTAATATCTAAATCTATTTTAGTTGAAACAGAAAAAGCTACTTCAACAACACCTAGATGTATTGCAATCAATGATTGTTTTCAAAATGAAAAGGCTGCCAAAGCAAATGACAGCCCTAAATAACAATGTTAAGCATAGATGAGTTTGCCTTTTGGAGTAGGGATTTCTTCACCATCTTCTTTGGCAATTTCAATCCATTCGCTGATAATAACTTCTACATTTTGTATTGCTTCTAAGCGAGTTTTACCATCAGCCATACAGCCAGGAAGTTCTGGAACTTCAGCGATAAAAGCATTGTCTATATCGCTCCAATAAAGAATGACTTCATAGTTATACATTAATATCATCTCCTAGTTGATATTTTAAAATGATGTTACGTACTTGTTTTACTTGATAAGGTTTTGCTTTATTGCCAATAGGTTGAATATTTATTTTTTCAGCAATGCCTACTCTGGTATATATAAAATGGTCACCTCTGATACGTTCTCTAAAATGAAGTGTAGTGAGTAGTTTTTGAAGGTCAGAGAATTTTATATTAGTATCTTGTGTACCACTTAAAACAGAGAGTAGTAATTTTTCAATTTGGCTCATTTGAAAATATCCTTTCTGTAAAATAGGTTATTTGTTAATGTTAGGGTTGTCTGTACGACCAACTAGGTAGTCTATAGATACATTAAAATAGTCAGCTAGTTTAATAACAATAGGCAATGTTGGTTGTTGTTCACCTTTTTCATACCTTTGATAGTTTCTAGCTGTAACACCTATTGCGTCTGCAATATCTTTTTGTAGTAATTTTTTATTCAACTTTAATTGTATAATACGCTCTGAAAAGTTCATCTAATCAACTCCTAAAAAAATATTAAAAAATTAGGATTTGTGAGAATTAGGATTATTAGTGCGACCTAGTAAATAATCGGCAGAAACATCAAAGTAATCACATAATTTGATTATAACGTCATAAGCAGGTTTTGTTTTTCCATATTCGTATTTTTGATATAAAGTTTCAGAAATACCAATACCTTCTGCAACTTGTTTTTGTGAACATTGAGTTTTAATTCGAGTTTCCTTTAATTTTGTTGGAAAACTAAGCATTTTAACCACCTCTAAAAATAGTAAAAAAATAATTAAAAAAACTATTGACACATCAAATTTGAGGTGATAATATATAAGCATAGAACATCAAATTTGAGGTGTTCAATAAAAAAGGAGAGGGTGAATATAAATAATAATTTAAAATTATATAGAAAAAAAGCACATTTATCACAAGTAAAAGTAGCAGAAATAGTAGGAATTAATGAAACACACTACCAAAAGATTGAATATGGTTTATTAAATCCTAGCGTAGAAGTTGCACTTTTACTAGCGAAAGCACTACATACAACAGTAGAAGAATTATTTCCCCTTCCAGCGTCTGCAAACGCTGGAGAGGACAAGCCTAACAGTAATCAGGCTTAAAGAAATAACTTAATACTATTGTACATCAAAAAAACAAAATGTCAATTTTATTGGGAGTGGTTATTATGGTAATGATAATTGAAGAAGATGAAAAACTTTGTTGTAACTGTCAATATTTTTCTAAATACTATTTTTATAATGAACATCATCAAATATTTACACCTTGCAATACAGGACGTTGTACAAAGGTAAAGACAAAATTAAAACATAGAACAGCATATCAAAAAGTATGTGAAGATTTTAAATGGAAAAATGGTGATGGCAATGTGTGACAAAAGAAATCAGTTGATTACGCAGGCAATATTAAGCGAGTTGAGTTCTGGTGTTGAAATTTATACAGCAAAAGACATTTTAATTGCAGCAAATATTGATGAAAAAGATTTGAATGAAGTATTAGAACAACTTCAATGCAATGTTGGCAAAATAACAAAAGGAGTGAAGAAACATGACAAGATTTGAAGAAGGAAAAAAGTATTATTGTTATTCTCCTTGTAATTCTGATTGTAAATATGAATTTGAGGTAGTAAAAAGAACAGAAAAAATGCTTGTAATAAAAGATAGCGATGGCAATATGAAAAGAAGAAAAATAGATACAAGAGGAAACGAGGAAATAGTATATCCTGACGGAAAATATTCTATGTGTTTGGTGTTGGGAAGTAATCGTATGATAACAGAAGAAAAAGAAACAACACAATATGTAGCAGAAAAAAATATTGAAACACAATATATAGAAACAACAGCAGACAATGTTATTTCTGTTGATTTTGAGAAAAAAGAAGAAAAGCAGAAAAATGTAAAATATTATGAAATCAATGAGGAAATGGCAGCAAGAGAAAAAGGTATGATGAGTTTTAATGATTATAAGAAAGGCAGTGCTACAATGCAATATCGTAAATTGGTAGACAAAGCAGCAGATATTGCAGAGAAACAAAAGGAAAAAGTAAGTAGGTATATATCACGAAAAAATTGATTATTATTTGGATTTATATGCTAGAAAGTTGGCTGAAAATCTGAA
>CAJUJJ010000027.1:6154-36181 GCA_910586765.1 uncultured Clostridia bacterium | reverse complement strand
CCAGTAGGCTTTCTGGAACCACGCGACTATCGCGTGGTTTTCTCCACACAAAAAAATGGTTTGAATATTCAAACCATTTCTAATGCGGATGGTGGGAATCGAACCCACACTATGTCACCATAACTGGATTTTGAGTCCAGCGCGTCTGCCAGTTCCGCCACATCCGCACATTCTTCATTTTTTTACTATTTCCTTACTGCTTCATTATAATAACATACCTATTTCATAAATGCAAGCTATTTTTTCTATTTTTTTCATTTTTTATTGTATTTTTTTTAAGACAAGCGAAAATGTGTTATTTCCGCTTGTCTTAAACACTTTATTATTTAAAATCCTTCAAAGTGTTTCGGTTCTGGATAAGTTTTACCAAATAATTCTACAGTTACATTTTTCATAATTTGAGGTGTCTTAGGTTTATCATTTCTGTCTGTTTTTACTTTTGCAATATCATTGACTACTTCCATACCTTCTATCACTTTTCCAAATGCTGCATATTGTCCATCTAAATGAGGAGAATATTCGTGCATAATAAAAAATTGAGAACCAGCAGAATTTGGCATCATAGAACGTGCCATTGAAATAACACCTGCTTCATGTTGCAATGTATTTGTAATGCCATTATAATCAAATTCTCCAATAATAGTATAACCTGGTCCGCCCATTCCAGTACCATCAGGACAGCCACCCTGTATCATAAAACCTTTTATTACCCTATGAAATGTCAAACCATTATAAAATCCCTTTTGTACTAAACTAATAAAATTGTTTACAGTATTTGGTGCTACTTCTGGATATAACTCTATTTTCATAACTGCACCATTTTCCATCTCAATCGTAACAACAGGATTTTTTTCCATAATAAACATCTTCCTCTCTTATTTTTTCATATTATATCATAACCTTTTTCATTTTCAAATTATATTTTTTTAAATTTATTATATAACTTTTCTATCCATTTTTTATGTGAAATTTGTGTTTTGAACTTATCTTCAAATTCATCACATAATTCTTTTATCCATTCCTTACGTGGAATTTGTAAAATCCATTTATCAGGAATACCTTTATTGTCGTCACTGCCATAAAGCAAGCCAGCAAGTCCTCCAGCGACTGCTGCTACAGTATCCGTATCATCGCCTAAATTCACTGCCCTTAATACACAATCACTATAATTATCTGTATGATACAAACACCAAAAAGCAGCTTCCAGTGTATCTACTACATAGCCACTACTTTTTATATTTTCTCGTTTTAAATATTTTATTTCACCTATTCTACAATATTCTTTTTGCCAAATATCCTTTTTATCAAACATCAGACGAAAATCTTTTCCTTCCAAAATACATTTTGCAACAAGTAAATACAAATAGCAAGCTCTTTGTGAAATTTCATGAGCATGAGTTAATCCTGCTACTTTATAAATATCAGCATCGCTATGTGGAATAAAAGCAAGAGGTAATATACGCATTAAAGCACCATTTCCATTATCCATAATTTCTTTACCACCACAATTTTCAGGTTTTTCTCCTTTTACATAACGTAATATAGCATTATAAGTAGTCATACCATAATCAAATACATTTTGAAATGGTGTAAATTCTGCATTATGTAACCATTTATAAAAATTTTGCATAATATCTGATAAATCAATTTTACCTAATCTGCTTATACTTTCCATTGTTGCAAGTGTCAAACTACTATCATCTGACCATGTACCAGCAGGTTGTCTATATGTTCCATATCCAATCATATCTGTAATTTTAAAAGTATCTCGTTGTTCAAATTCTACAGGAACGCCTAAAGCATCTCCCACCACCAAACCCATAATAGCACTATAGACTTTACTCATATTATTTAACCTCCCCTACTAATGTAACAACAACCAATTCTGGTCTATTATTGATACGAAATGGAAATGTACTATTTCCAAGTCCTCTACTAATTATCATTGTAGTATTATTTTGTGTATGAATACCACTTGTATATTTCGGAAAAAAGCCTTGATGTGGTGCAAATACCCCTCCTATAAAAGGAATACGAATTTGTCCACCATGAGCATGACCTGTAAATACAACATCAATATCATATTGACTATAAACAGAAAGTAGTTCTGGTCTATGGGAAAGTAATATTTGAAAATCTGTTTTTTCTACATTAGATAATACAGACAATACTTTTTGGTAATTTGCATTTACTGATTTATCTTTTATACCCAATATTGATATTGTTTCATTTTGTTTTGTAATAATTTGTTTATCATTTTCTAATACAAAAACTCCATTTTGTTTTAAAGCAGAAATCAATTCATTATATTTACCTGACTGATGTTCATGATTACCAGAAACATAATAAACTGGTGCAATGTTAATAATTTCTGTTATCAATTCTATTACAGAACTAACATTTGTACGATTTCTATCTAATAAATCTCCAGTGATTATAATGCCATCTGGATGTTGTTTTTTTACAATATCAATTAGTTTTTTATGATTTTTTCCAAACACTTTATTTTGCAAATCAGATATTTGAACAATACGATAACCATAAAATGATTGAGGTACTTTTTTACTTTGATATTCATATTTTGTAACCATAATACTATTATCTTGCCAATATAAATATGCTGCTAACATAAAAACTGCACCAATGAACTTTTTAAATATTTTCATACATTTTCCTTTCTGGCATTAGTCTTTGTCTTACTGCTTCATATAATAATATACCAGTTGCAACAGAAGCATTGAGAGACTCTGCTTGTCCAATCATAGGGATTTTAATTAGTTTATCACATCTTTTTGTTATTATGTCTGAAATTCCCTTTCCTTCATTTCCTATTAAAAAAGCACAACCTTTTTTAAAATCAGTAGTATAATAATATTGTTTTGCTTTTAAATGTGCAGCAAAAATTGTAATATTCTTTTGTTTCATATTATCAATACATTCTTCCAAATTTACATCACTAAAAATAGGTATATGAAACAAAGAACCCATTGTTGAACGCAATACTTTTGTATTATATAAATCTACGCAGCCCTTTGATAAAAAAATAGCATCTACATTACAGGCATCTGCTGTACGTATTATTGTACCTAAATTTCCAGGGTCTTGTATTTCTTCTATTAAAATATAAAATCCATTCTCTTTTAATTCAAAATGAGATAACTTTATCTCTTTTTTTTGACAAACAGCTAATATGCCTTGTGTATGTTGTGTATCTGCAATAGCACAAAATACATCATCTGAAAAAATAAATACTTGACTTTTATTTTCATAAACAGATATATCGTTTATTTTTTGAAATGTATCTGAAACAGCATAAAAAAGTATAGTATAATTTGTTGGTATTTCCTGCACAAATCGCACACCCTCTACTATAAACAGGCCTTCTTTTTCTCTATTTTTACGCTGCTGCAATGCTTTTATTTTTTTTACTAATTTATTTTGTATACTTTCAATCAATTCTTTCACCCTTTTTTATTCAAAAACTTTTGTATATTTACATTCTCCCCCAATACAATCAATATATCATTTTCATTGATAACATATATTGGTTTGGGAGAAGCAATAATTTCTTCCTGTTGTCTAATAGCAATAATATTCAAATCATATTTTGCACGAATGTCAGACTCTATAATACTTTTACCTATCCATTCCTTTTTAGGGATAACCTCTGCAATACTGACATCATCAGAAATTTCTGTCAGTTCAAAAAAGTTACCATATAATAATTTATTTGCAATATGCACTCCCATTTCTCTTTCTGGTAATATTACTCTATCTACGCCAATTTTTTCTAATATCTTTTTATGATTTTCGTCCAATGCTTTTGCAATAACATAAGGTACTCCCATTTCTTTGGCTAATAATATCGCTAGCACACTTGACTCCAAATGACTACCTGTGGCTATAATGACTACATCAAAATTTCCAAGTCCTAAATTACGTAAATCCGTTTCATCTGTAATATCAGCCATTACTGCGTGTGTTACATATTCTGATATATCTTGTACTAATTCCATATTATTATCTACAGCCAATACTTCTGCACCGTTTTCTGATAATGTTCTTGCAATACTTCTTCCAAAACGTCCTAAGCCTAATACAGCAAACTGTTTTTTAATTACCATAATTTTATTTCCTCTCTTTTCTTTATCCTACTATAATTTGTTCTTCTGCATATTGTAATTGGTACTTCTTTTGATTTTGTTTTTTGGTTAAAGCAATCACAATACTGATAGGCCCTATTCTTCCCATAAACATAGCAATAATGATTATGATACGCCCTACTTTTGATAAATAAGGTGTAATTCCTGTTGTAACACCTGTTGTTCCAAGTGCTGATACTGTTTCAAATAATATATCCATAAAACTATGTTCTATTGTCATATTTCTTTCTGTAAAACTTAATAACAATGTTATAAACAACACCATTGTAAGACTAATAAAAAATACAGCCAATGCCTTTTGTAATGTTGAAAAAGAAATATTTCTCTTAAAAACGTGTGTATGATTACTACCACGAATAACAGAAAGTACAGCAATCCACAATACACTTAATGTAACCGTTTTAATTCCTCCTGCTGTTCCACCTGGAGAAGCCCCTACAAACATTAATAATATAGAAATAAATTTTGAAACTTCTGTCATACTTCCTTGGTTTATGCTGTTAAAACCTGCCGTCCTTACTGTAACAGACTGCATAGCTGACGCCAATAACTTTCCTTTTAAAGATAGATTTCCCATAGTGTTTGGATTTGTGCTTTCCCATGCAAAAAATAATATCATTCCTGACAATAAAAGTAAAAAAGTAGAAACATATACTATTTTGCTATGAAGTGATAACTTTTTAATCGCAGTTTTAAAAGACCATTTTTTTGTCCATTTTAATTTAAACACCCTTATAGTATCAATCCAAACCATAAAACCGAGTCCTCCTAATATGATAAGGAATATAAGTGTTATATTTAAAAGAGTATTATCTACATAAGGTATTAGACTTTCTAAACTAATAATATCAAAACCTGCATTGCAAAAAGCAGAAACTGAATGAAAAATCCCATATAAAATACCTTGTTTTATACCAAATATAGGTACAAAAACAATCGATAAAAAAATTGCTCCTATTCCTTCTATCAAAAGTGTGCCAAATATAATTTTTTTAATATACTTTACCATGCCTACAATATTATTTTGATTATAAGATTCTTTAATTAATAATCTTTCTGATAATGTAATTTTCTTATGCAAGGCAAGAGAGCCTATTACAATAAATGTCATAAACCCTAATCCCCCAATTTGTATTAAACAAAATAATACAAATTTGCCAAAAGCAGTCCATTGGCTCATACTATTTACTACAACTAAACCAGTTACACAAGTAGCTGATGTTGCTGTAAACAACGCATTTAATATTCCTACGCCTTTTCCATTCTGACTTGAAAAAGGCAATGACAGCAATACTGTGCCAACTAATATCACAACCAAAAAACCAAACATAATACTCCTAGTGGGATTATTTTTAAATATCTTTTCTTTAAATTGTTTCATAATTCCTTCCCTCTTTTGCATATTTTTACATAAAGGTATTATAACACAAAAAAAGTAATGCTAATAGAACGAAACAAATTTTTATACTAATTCTTTTAAAAAATTCTATTAAAAATAATATTTCTATGTTAAAATAAATACATCATGTGATAAAGAGGTGAAATAAATTTGTCTGGCTCTATATTTGGTAAATTATTTACAGTTTCCACTTGGGGAGAAAGTCACGGAAAAGCCCTTGGTGTTGTAGTAGATGGTTGTCCTTCTGGTATTTCTCTTTCAGAACAAGATATTCAAAAAGAATTAGATAAAAGAAAACCCGGCTCTAATCCTTATGGTACAAAAAGACAAGAAAATGACGAAGTACATATTCTTTCTGGTGTGTTTGAAGGAAAAACAACAGGAACTCCTATTTCTATGCTTGTATATAATAAAGACCATCATTCATCAGATTATAGTGAAATTGCTTCTTACTATCGTCCTGGACACGCAGATTATACTTTTGATAAAAAATATGGTATTCGTGATTATAGAGGAGGAGGACGTTCTTCTGGAAGAGAAACACTTTGTCGTGTTGCTGCTGGTGCGATTGCAAAAAAAATATTATCTGCTTTACAAATTGATTTATTTGCTTACACCAAATCAATAGGAAATATTACAGTTTCTGAAGAAAATTTTCATAAAGAGAATATTGCAAAAAATAAACTTTTTATGCCTGACAGTAAAGCAGCAGAATTGGCAGAGATTTATTTACAACAATGTATGAAAGAAGAAGATTCTGCTGGCGGTATAATAGAATGTGTCGTTTCTAATTTACCTATAGGAATTGGCGAGCCTGTTTTTAATAAATTACAGTCTGTATTAGGGCAGGCATTATTTTCTATTGGAGCAGTAAAAGGTGTGGAATTTGGTGATGGATTTGGTGTATCAAAATTAAAAGGTTCTCAAAATAATGATGCTTTTTTTGCAGACGAAAATGGAATGATACAAAAAAATTCAAATCATTCTGGAGGGATATTAGGCGGGATAAGCGATGGCTCTCCCCTTATATTTCGTTTAGCTTTTAAACCAACACCTTCTATACATAAAACACAACAAACTGCTACAAAAAATGGAGAAAACATTAATATTAATATAAAAGGACGTCATGACCCTATTATTGTACCTCGTGCTATAGTAGTAGTAGAAGCAATGACAGCGATTGCACTTGTAGATTTACTATTTCAAAATATGGTTTCAAATATTAATTCTATTATAAATTTTTATCAATCATGAAGGGAGTTTTAAACTATGGCAAATGAAGTAATTGAAAAAAGAAATGCTTTGTTAGCAAAAACAGTTATATCAAATTTAGAAAAAAGACATTTTGAAGCATATTACTGTGCTACTACAACAGAAGCATTACAAAAAGCATTGGAATTAATTCCAGAAGGCAGCTCTGTAGGCTGGGGTGGTTCTGTTACAATTAGAGAAATGGGTTTGACAAAAGCTATACACGAAAAAAATTATACTGTTATTGATAGAGATTTAGCAAAAAGTCCAGAAGAAACATTTGAACTACAAAGAAAATGTTTGACAGCAGATTATTTTATTACAAGCACAAATGCTATGTCAGAAGATGGTATACTTGTAAATATTGATGGAAATGGTAATCGTTTGGCTGCTATTTGCTTTGGCCCTAAAAATGTAATTGTGATTTGTGGTATCAATAAAATCACACAAAATCTAGATACCGCAATATCTAGGGCTAGATTTACAGCAGCTCCAATTAACGCTGGTCGTTTTGATATTAAGACACCTTGTAAAACAAGCGGAAAATGTCATAATTGTACTTCTCCTGATTGTATTTGTTCAGAGGTTTTAATTACACGTACTAGCAGACCTGCAAATCGTGTTAAAGTAATTATTGTTGGAGAAGATTGTGGTTTCTAAAAAATAATAGTAGTAATCAAAGTCACTAGCTAAGCTGGTGGCTTTTTTATCATTCTAAAAAATAAGAAATATAGAAGTATTTAACAATATATGTTATAATACATAAGTCAAATAATAATATTATTAGTCAAAGAATGGAGGAAAGAAATGATTGAACAACTATTTAAACTCAAAGAAAACAAAACAACTATGAAAACGGAAATACTTGCTGGTATTACTACATTTATGACGATGGCTTATATACTAGCGGTTAATCCTAGTATACTTTCTGCTTCAGGAATGGATGCAACAGCGATTTTAATGGCAACTTGTCTTGCTTCATTTATTGGTACTGTAGCAATGGCATTGATGGCAAACTATCCTTTTGCACTTGCACCAGGTATGGGATTAAATGCTTATTTTGCATATACTGTATGCGGTGATATGGGATATGACTGGCGTGTGGCATTGCTTGCGGTATTCGTAGAGGGAATTATATTTATTATTTTATCTCTTACCAACATAAGAGAAGCAGTATTTAATGCCATTCCAAGTAGTTTAAAAAAAGGAGTAAGTGCAGGAATTGGTTTATTTATAGCATTTGTAGGATTGCAGGGAGCACATATTATTATAAATAGTGATGCTACACTTATTACATATGTTAATTTTACTTCTAATTTTCACACAGAGGGAATTTGTGCATTACTTGCATTGATAGGTTTAATAATTACCGCAATACTTCATATCAAAAATGTAAATGGTTCTATACTTATTGGTATTATTGTAACATGGGTACTTGGTATGATATGTCAAGCAGTAGGCATTTATGTACCAAATATTGAAAATGGCTTTTATTCACTCTATCCTACATTTGCATTAACTGATTTTTCTGCATTAGGACAAACATTAGGACAATGTTTTCATGCTGATTTTTCTCGTGTAAGCATTGCTAATTTTATTGTAGTGCTTTTAGCATTTTTGTTTGTAGATATGTTTGATACAATCGGAACATTAGTTGGTGTAGCAACAAAAGCTGGTATGCTTGATAAAGAAGAAAAACTTCCTCGTATTAGACAAGCACTTTTAGCAGATGCTGTTGCTACATCTGTAGGTGCAGTACTTGGTACTTCTACTACTACAACATTTGTAGAAAGTTCTGCTGGTGTAGGTGCTGGAGCAAAAACGGGACTTGCTTCAATAACAACAGGTATTTTATTTCTTGCTGCCATATTCTTTGCACCTATTTTTACAGCAATTCCCGGATTTGCCACCGCTCCTGCATTGATTTTTGTAGGATTTTTAATGGTATCAGCTATATTAAATGTTGATTTTAATGATGCTTCTGAAGCAATCCCATCTTATTTATGTATGATTGCTATGCCTCTCGCATATAGTATTTCAGAAGGTATTGCTATAGGCGTAGTATCTTATGTTATAATCAATTTATGTTGTGGAAAAGCAAATAAAATTACACCACTAATGTATATATTAGCAATTTTGTTTGTATGTAAATATATATTTTTATAATTTTAATAGCATTCTGATAAATAATATAATGTTGTTTTAAAAAAGTAATCTCCTGAAATTTTGTATGGTATATTTAAAAGGAGATTATTTTTTATTATGAGATGCTGATGTTGTATTTATTTTTAAAGTAAACACTATTTTCTACAATTATTAAAACTAATTTCTAATGTATATATTTTAATGGTATTATAATACAAATAAAAAAAGAGTGTTATAAAAACACTCCTTTATTTATTACTTTATTGATATAATGGATATTTATCTGTCAAAACACGTACTCTTTTTGCAACTTCTTCTTTATTTTTATCAAAATCTTTTAATGCAAGTGCAATAATCTCTCCAATTTCTTTCATATCATTTTCATTCATTCCTCTTGATGTTACTGCCGGTGTTCCAATGCGGATACCACTTGTTACAAAAGGAGATTGTGGGTCATTTGGTATTGTATTTTTATTTACTGTAATACCTACTTCATCTAGTATTTTTTCTGCTTCTTTTCCAGTAATATTTAAACTAGACAAGTCTGCTAACATCAAGTGATTATCTGTACCACCTGAAACAATAGGCACACCATTTTCTATCAGTGTTTTGGATAATACAGAAGCATTTTGAATAACTTGTTTACAATATTGTTTAAAAGAAGGCTGTAATGCTTCTTTAAAGCAAACTGCTTTAGATGCAATAATGTGCATTAAAGGACCACCTTGTATACCAGGAAAAATTGCTTTATCAATTTCTTTCGCATACTGCTCTTTGCACATAATCATGCCGCCTCTAGGGCCTCTAAGTGTTTTATGTGTTGTTGTAGTTACAAAATCAGCATATGGCACTGGTGATGGGTGTAATCCTGTTGCTACCAATCCTGCAATATGAGCAATATCTACCATATAATATGCTCCTACTTCTTTGGCAATATTTCCAATTCTTTCAAAATCAATTATTCTTGCATAGGCACTTGCTCCTGCTACAATCATTTTAGGTTTGTGTTCTTTTGCCAAACGGTGTAATTGTTCATAATCTAATATACCATTGCTGTCTACACCATAAGAAATAAAATTGAAATACTTTCCTGAAATATTTACAGGGCTACCATGTGTTAAATGTCCTCCTTGGTCTAAATTCATACCAAGTACAGTATCTCCTGGTTTGAGCATAGCAAAATAAACTGCCATATTTGCTTGTGAACCAGAGTGTGGCTGTACATTTACGTGGTCACAGCCAAAAAGTTCTTTTGCCCTTTCTTTAGCAATATTTTCTACAATATCAACTTTTTCACAACCACCATAATAACGCTTTGCTGGATAACCTTCTGCATATTTATTTGTAAGAGGTGTTCCCATAGCAAACATAACTGCTTTAGAAACAACATTTTCAGAAGCAATTAATTCAATATTATGTTGTTGACGTTCCAATTCTTGTGCTATAGCATCTGCTATTGCAGCATCTACATTTTGTATTTCACTAAAATCTAACATTATTTTCCTCCTATTTCCACACATATATTATAATAAAGTATTATTATACTATAATTTTCACACTAATAAATATTTTGTCACAAATTCTTTTATATTTTGTTTTTCGCATACATTATTATGAAGTACCTTTCTTTTTTCAATGTCTTTTATAGAAGCAGGTATTTTTACACCAGATACTTCTTGCAATTTCTCCATAAGTAAAAACGCATCTTTATTTTGATTGCTCTGGTCTAATGCTGTCATAACATCTTTTGTAAATTTATAAGGGCTCGCTGTAGATACAATCACCATAGGCGTATCATCTTTTGTTTTTTGTTTATATTTTTGATACGCTGCATATGCTACTGCGGTATGTGTATCCATAACATAGCCTGTTTGCTCATACAACTGTTTAATTGCAGTATAAGTTTGTTGTTTCGTAGCATATTCTCCAGAAATTTCACTATTTTGTATTGCTTCTATACTATAATTACCCTCTTTTTGTAATTTTATCATACATTCTTTTGTTTTTTGCTGTCCTATAGTATGACAAAGAAATCTTTCCAAATTACTTGAAATCAATATATCCATAGAAGGAGAAATTGTAATATGAAATGCTCTATTTTTATCATATACTCCTGTTTCAAAAAAATCATAAAGCACTTTATTATCATTAGAGGCACAAATAAAATGATTTACTGGTAATCCCATACATTTGGCATAATATCCTGCTAATATATCACCAAAATTGCCTGTAGGCACTGTAAAATTCAATTTATCTCCAATTTTTATTTCACATTGTTTTACTGCCTGCATATAAGCATAAAAATAATATACAATTTGTGGCACAAGTCTACCTATATTTATAGAATTTGCAGAAGAAAACATATAACCATTTTGCTCTAATTTATTGGACAGTTCTCTATCTGTAAATATACTTTTTACAGCAGTCTGTGCATCATCAAAATTTCCCTTTATTCCCACAACACAAGTGTTGCTTCCTTGTTGTGTTGTCATTTGCAGTTTTTGTACAGGACTAACGCCATCTTCTGGAAAAAATACAATGATTTTAGTTCCTTCTACTTCTGCAAAACCTTCCAATGCTGCTTTTCCAGTATCCCCAGAAGTTGCTGTTAATATTACAATTTGTTTGTCTATACCATTCTTTT
This sequence comes from uncultured Clostridia bacterium, assembly GCA_910586765.1. Taxonomy (GTDB): domain Bacteria; phylum Bacillota; class Clostridia; order Lachnospirales; family Anaerotignaceae; genus Coprocola. The sequence goes on along the minus strand of CAJUJJ010000027.1, from coordinate 24,579 downwards.
TTGCTGCTGTTTTCATAAAATAAGGTAATATGGAAAGTGCCATATCTTTAAAGGCAAGTGTTTTGCCATGAAACAATTCTAAAAACAAAGCATCTCCTTTTTTTACAAGAGGTACAATTTCTGGTGTATCAAATTTTGTATCATAAGCATTTTGTATGCAATACTTTAATTCTTGTTCTGTAAAATCTGTTAAATATAGTTTCAATATTTCATAAGCTAATTCTTGGTAATTTAATTTCGATAATTCTAATAATGTTTTATCTATTTGAGGAATTTGTTCAGGTATAAAAAGACCACCATCTTTACAAATTCCCTCTAATATTGCCTGTGAAGCTGTTGCTGTAATTGTGTTATCTCTTGTGCCAATATAATTCATTGCTTTTCCCCTTTTCTATACTATTTTGTTTTCTTTTTATGTACATTTCTAATTGTTTTCTTTTTAGGTTGTTGTTTACTGTTATTTTGTTGTTTTGTAGATTGTATATTGTTTATTTTAGAACGGTCTGCTTTTGCTCCTTTTCGTATTCCGTTATTAGAAGGTGGTACTGGACGTATCAAACAATGCTTGTCATATCCTATTAAATCTTGTCTATTTGCTTTTTTCAATGCTTCTAAAACTAGATAATAATTTTGAGGTGATTTATATTGTATCAATGCTCTTTGCATTGCTTTTTCATGAGGTGTTTTAGGAACATAAACTTTTTCCATTGTAAAAGGGTCTAACTCTGTATAATACATTGCTGTAGAAAGTGTTCCTGGTGTAGGATAAAAATCTTGTACTTGCTCAGGTTGATGTCCTATATCTCTCAAATATTCTGCTAATTCAATCGCAGCTTGTAAATCACTTCCAGGGTGACTACTCATTAAATAAGGTACTAGATATTGTTCTTTATTTATTTTTTTGTTTATTTCGAAATATTTTTTTACAAATTTATCATATACCTCTTTTGTAGGTTTTCCCATTTTTTTCAAAACTTTTTCAGAAATATGTTCTGGTGCTACTTTTAGCTGACCGCTTACATGGTATTTACAAAGTTCTTCAAAAAAAGTAGTATCTTTATCATATATTAAATAGTCATAACGTATACCAGAACGAATAAATACCTTTTTTACTTTTGGTACTTCTCTTAATTTTCTTAGCAATTTAATATAATCTTTGTGGTCTACTTTTAAATTTTCACACTTTTTGGGAAATAAACATTGCTTATCTTTACAAGCACCTTTTGTTAATTGCTTTTCACAAGCTGCTTGTCTAAAATTTGCTGTAGGCCCTCCTACATCATGTATATATCCCTTAAAGTCAGCTTCCCAAGTTATTTTTTGTGCTTCTTGTAGCAAAGAAGCATGACTTCTAGCAGTTACTACCCTTCCTTGATGGAATGCCAAAGCACAAAAATTGCAGTTACCAAAACAACCTCTATTGCTGATTAAACTAAATTTTACTTCTTCAATCGCTGGAATACCGCCTTGCTTTTCATACATAGGGTGATATGTTCTCATATAATTGAGAGAATATACACTATCTAATTCTGATGTTTGTAAAGGTGGTGATGGTGGATTTTGTACTACAAAACATTCATTATATTTTTCTATTAGCGTTTTTGCAGTAATAGCATCTGTATTTTGATATTGTATTACAAAACTTTCTGCAAATTTCTTTTTAGATTGTACAACATCATTATAATCTGGTAAACGTATGGCGTCAAATGCTCTGTCTTGTTGTTTCGTTTTATATACAGAACCTCTTATAAATGTAATTTCTTCTATAGGAATACCACTATCTAATGCTTCCGCAACTTCTACAATTTGATGTTCTCCCATACCAAATAACACTAAATCTGCACCAGAATCCAACAATATAGAACGTCTTACTTTATTATCCCAGTAATCATAATGTGACAATCTTCTTAAACTTGCCTCAATTCCTCCCAATATAATGGGCGTTTTTTTATAAACTTCTCTTAATTTATTACTATATACAATATCAGCTCTATCTGGTCGAAGTCCTGCCTTTCCTCCTGGAGAATAAGCATCTTTTTGTCTTCTTTTCTTTGCTACACTGTAATGATTTACCATAGAGTCAATGTTACCACTGCTGACCAAAAAAGCTAGTCGAGGCTCTCCCAATTTCATAAAATCTTCTTTTTGTTTCCAATTTGGCTGTGCTATTATACCTACTTTGTAGCCTTTACTTTCTAATGTTCTGCAAATAATTGCTGCTCCAAAAGAAGGGTGGTCAACATAAGCATCACCACAAATATATATAAAATCTAACTGTTCCCAGCCTCTTTGTTTTACTTCTTCTATTGTTACTGGTAAAAAAGACATATAATTTTCCTCTTTTCTTAGCACTTACTAACGTTAGTTTGTTATCTAAAAATTTGACTAATAAAAGAAAGTAACAAAAAACTACCCATAATAGCTCTGGACATTCACAGCTAGGGTAGTTTTACCTTAACTTAAACAGTCATAATATTATGGCTGCTTTCTTGGATAGATTATAACATAGTATTATATATCTTGTAAAGAATTTGTTTTTTATAAATCATTATAGTTCAATCAGCACTCTACATAAAAATGTATGATTTTCACATTTAAAGTCTATTTCACCATGATATATATTTACACTTCTGAAAACACTTTGTATTCCTATTCCCTCTTTAAATTTTGATTTTGGAATACCTTCTTCAAAATAAACATCTTCACTACAAGTGTTTTCTACTGCAATTACTAATTTTCCAGATTTTATATGTACTGTTGCATTAATATAAGGTGAAAGACTGCCTGATTGCTGACAACCATGTATTGCATTATCCAATATATTTCCTAATATTGCTGTTAAATCAATATCTCTAATTTTAATATCATTTCGTACATTTGCTTTAATAGACATTTTTATATGAGCCATATTAGCTTTTTCTGCATAAACAGTAAAAATGCTATTAATGGTTCTATTTTCACAGTAATTTATAAAAATATTATCTTCCACCTCTTGTTTTTGCTCATTCAAATAAGAAAGCAGACCTGTAACATCTCCCTTTTTTGCATAATCCGCAATAATCAAATTGTGATGTCTTGAATCATGTCTAATACGTTTGGACAAAAATATGTTATTTTGTATTTCTGAAAATTCTTTTTCTAAAAACGCATTGTGCATAATAGTATATTTTAATTCTTCTTTTGTTTTACTTTCTTTCAGCATAATAAACATCATTCTTAACATTACGGTATGTGTAAGAAACAAAATAATACAAATACCAACAAATATAATTTGTTCTCTGAAGCTCCTTATCATAACATGAACAGGATAGATACCACAATAAGTTACTAATATATCTCCTAGCAAAGCAATAAAAGCTAATTCTATCCAACGTATTTTGAAAGTATCTGTCAATTCTCTGTAAGGCTTTCTCAACATCTTCAAATAAATATAGCAAACTATCATAGAATAAAATATTCTAAATAAAATGTCTGACCATGGATTTCCATTACAAAAATGTTGTGCAAATAAAACACCCAAATAAACACCAAATAAAAGCAAAAAAGTTTGTAAACATATATTATATATTACTTGATATATTGTGTCTTGACTTAACAAATAAAAAAATATTATTGACCATATTATAATGGACAAGGTTGCAAGTTGAGCATAACTTTGGCTATGTACTGATACCCATATTGTTCCTATTATTGTATGAACAATTACAAAAAGCGTATATAAAAAAATGGTCTTTTTCCATGAATACTTAGGCTTATCCAAAAAAAGAAATAGTGTACATAACAACAGTATTTCCAACATATTGCGAGAAATACTAAGCAGCATAGTAATTCCTAATACCACTCACTACACCTCCTGATTACAATAATATTGAAAATAGGCTTCTTTTAATGCAGCATAAGTTCCTCTTGGCAAATAAAAAGTTTTTCCATTTACAAATACTAATTCTTTAGAATTTAAACTTTTTATATGAGATAAATTTACAAAATAAGAACAACCTACTTTTACAAATTCAGGCCATTTATGTACATAATCATATAATGCTGTCATAGTAATTCTTATTTTCTTTTTACTGCCATCTATAAAATGAATACACTGATAATTTTTTTGTGCTTCACAATATATAATGTCAGATACCAATATTCTTTGTATCATTCCATTAATACGAAGTACAATATATTGTTCAGGTTCTTTTTCATATATTTCTGTCAATTTTTTTAGTATCATAAAAAGTTTTTGTTCTTCTAATGGCTTTACTAAATATTGTATAGCATTTACTTTATAGGCCTCCAATGCGTGTTCTTTTGATGTTGTAATAAAAATAATAACGTTTTCAAAACCAAAATCACGCAATTTTTTTGCTGCTTCTATACCATTCTCATGTTCCATATAAATGTCTAAAAATAAAATATCTGGAATGTTTCCCTCACGAATATAACAAAATAGTTCATTTGATGATAAAAAAGTTTCTATTTTAAAATTTAATTCATTATTTTTACTAAATTTTTTTAGAAGTTTCACAATATTATTTATTTCTTTTTTCTCATCATCACATACTGCTATTGTATACATAAATTTCTCCTTTAAAAACATTATTGATAGTCAATGTAATTTTGATTTTTTATTATTGCTATCTCTATATCGTATTATTGTGTAAGCATTCTCAATTTATTTTTTATAACCTCTGATACTTCTATAATAGAGGACACAGAAGCTGCAATCTGCTCTGTTGAAGTCGCAAGGCTGTGTGTTCTGTCATTAATTCTATTTATAATTTCTATTAATTTTTGTGCATCTTTTTGTATATTTATTATGGCATCTTCTATTCTGCATTGACTTTGACTGCTTTCTATTACTGTTTTTTTCGACTTATCCGCTAACTCTTTAATAAATGATGCTACAGCAGAAAATCCTTTTCCAGCTTCCCCTGCTCTTGTTGCTTCAATAGAAGCATTTAATGCAAGTAAATTTGTTTGAGAAGAAATTGACACAACTTCTTCATTATTACTATTTAGTTCTTGAAGCAGTTTACTAATTTCTACAATAGAATTTTCAAGGTTTTTACAAAAATCAGAAACTTCTTGCATTTCATCTGATATTCCAGAAGTTTCCTCTGCATTAGCATCATTTCCTTTTGACATTTGGTCAACAGACTGATAAAGACCAGAAAATTCATCATTAATTTTTTCTACTGCTTTTAATAAATCTTCTTTTTGTTTTATAATATCATCTGCTTGTTGTAATGTCTTTTTTTGTTCTTCTTCTACTTGTTTTTTTATGTAATAAATACAATTATCTCTGTGACTAAATTGATTGTAAATAGCAACTGCCATATCATGACAAGTATCATAGCCACAGCAGGAACAGTTGATTTTCCTTTCTTCTTCCTTTTCTTTCCCCATATCTAAAAAAATACGATTTAGTTCTGTAGAATTAGGAATTTTATACTGACATTGCTTAGAACGGTCTGTATATTTACGTATAAAATCATTTAAGTTCAATTTTGAGAATTGTTTATTTAATTTTTTTAATCTTTGTGCTGGTTTTAATTTTTTACTCCATGCACTTCTAATGCTATTTTTTTTACTTTGTGCTCTAATATCAAAAAGATTGCTTAAATTGTTATCATTATTTAATTTGCTGCTTTCAATTCCTGTTCCATAAATACAGCCTGCTTCACAATTTAGTGCGTCTACAAAAAGATATTTTGAACGATTACTTGCGATATTGTTTTTATTTTGTTCCAAATAATGATACATTCTTTTTTCGCCTTCCATTTGACGTATAAAAATATCCTCTCCTAAAAACCACTGAACATTTTCTTTTAATCCCCCTGGCAGAGGATATATAGAACCAAGACCATATTCTATTTCGTCTGTATATTCTTTTCCTTTTATATTATGCTTTTTGATATAATCCATTAAATGACTAAATGTAACATTATAGCTAACATAGTTTCCATTATTGGGGTCATCTATTTCTATTTTTTTGGCAATACAAGGACTAATAAAAGCTAATTTATCATTTATTCCCATATATTTTTTAACATAAATGGCAGCACACATTAAAGGACTTTGTACTGGGAAAAGTTTTGGTATTAACTGTGGTATATATCTTTCAATATATCCTACTACAGCAGGACATGGCTGTGAAATTCCGCCCTTAAAATCATATTCTTTGATATAGTTCAAATATCCCCACGTTGTAATGTCTGCACCAAACGATACATTTATAATATGATTTACCCCCATACTTTTTAATGCCCCTAATATATTTTTATAAGTATCAGCATAATTTGCTTTTAATGCTGGTGCCACAAGTACAGAAATATTTTTTCCTTTTTTTAAATCATCAAAAAAGTAATCTGTATCATCTTTAAATTCTCTGGCATTATGTTCACACGCATCAATACAAGCTCCACAAGCAATACATTTTTTTTCGTCTACTTCTATTCTATTTTTGCCATTTTGTACTACAAAAATATTAGCTCCCATACAACTACATACGTGTATGCACTTATTGCACCCAATACATTTTTCGTTTGTAAATACTAATGCCATATGGTATCACCTATCCTTTTCTTGCATATTTCAATGGTATTATGTCTTATTATATACTATTTTCAGTCAAAATAATAGTTTTGTTCATTACTTATTTATAAAATTTATATACTCCTTTATAATTATATACTATAGTAATATCGAAATAATATCACAACACAAAAAAAGAATTGTATTGTATTAATAAAATTGTTATACTAAGTATAATTTAATATATATTTTTGCAATTTAAAGGGGGAATTTGATATGTTGATAGAAAAAATAAAAAGAAACAGATATAAAATACAGAAAGATATTCATTATAATATAATTATTTAGGAGGAAATATGATAGCATTAAAAGGTAAATATAATGAAGCAAAAATTTTTACTGATGTTGTAGATGAAACATCTATTTCTCAAATTATCCTTTTGTTAAATCAACAATTTGTTTCTGATAGTAAAATAAGACTTATGCCAGATGTTCATGCAGGTGCAGGCTGTACTATAGGTACAACTATGACAATCACAGACAAAGTTGTACCTAATTTAGTAGGAGTAGATATTGGTTGTGGTATGGAAACCATTAAAATAAAAGAAAAACATATTGAATTACAGCAATTAGATAAACTAATATACCAAAAAATACCTTCTGGATTTGATATAAGAGAGAAAGCTCACAGTTACTTTGATAAAATAAATTTAGAAGAATTATATTGTTATAAACACATCAATCAAATTAGAGCAGAAAGAAGTTTAGGAACATTAGGCGGAGGAAATCATTTTATTGAAGTAAATAAAGATAGCAGTGGTAATATTTATATTGTAGTACACTCTGGCAGCAGACATTTAGGCTTGGAAGTTGCAAACTATTATCAGTTAGAAGGCTATAAAGCATTAAATGGTTGCTCTAAAAAAGATATTGATATGTTGATAGCAAATTTAAAAGCACAAGGAAGAACAAAAGAAATTCAAAAAAGTATTACAACATTAAAAAATACTAAAACGACATCTATACCAAAACAACTTGCTTATGTAACAGGTGATTTATTTACACAATATATACACGATATGAAAATTATACAAAACTATGCACAGTGGAACAGAAAAGCAATGATTTATGAAATTGTAAAAGGTATGAAGCTACACATTGTAGAACAGTTTACTACAATACACAATTACATTGATACAGATTTTATGATACTGAGAAAAGGGGCTGTGTCAGCACAAAAAAATGAAAAATTACTTATTCCCATCAATATGAGAGATGGCTCTTTAATATGTATTGGTAAAGGCAATGAAGATTGGAATTATTCTGCACCACATGGGGCAGGACGATTGATGAGCCGTTCTGTGGCAAGACAATCTTTTACTGTATCAGAATTTCAAAATCAAATGAATGGTATTTATACTACCTCTATCAATAAAAATACATTAGATGAATGTCCTATGGCATATAAAAATATGGAGGATATTGTAAATAATATTGGAGATACTGTAGAAATTGTAGATGTTATTAAACCTATATATAATTTTAAAGCAGGAGAATATTAATATAACCATAAAAAATCACTCTTGAATAAATAAAATTCAAGAGTGATACTTTTTTTATTATCAATCATTTAATGGTAATTGTTAAAATTTGTAATCAGCGTAACTGCTTCTGCCCTTGTTAATGTTTCTTTAGGAAGAAGTTTTCCATTTCTTCCTGAAATAAATCCTCTTTTTGTACAAAATTCTAACATATCAACATACTTTTCATCACAATCATTATAATCACTAAATGCTTTTATATTTTCAACACTGTCTGATTGCAATTTGTTAGTATAACCAGAAGCACATTTTATAAAAAATGCTGCTTCTTCTCTTGTAATATTATCATTTGGTCTGAAATTTTCTCCAAAATATATATCCAAAAAAGCTTGTTTTTCTGATTGTGAAATAAATTTTGTTGTAATATATTCTTTCATAAAGCCATTGATTTCATTTTTGTAAATAGAGTTATTGACATCATAAAATAATTGCTCAGAGTTATTCTCTATATTTTTTATTTTATTGATAATATAAATAAATTCTCCCCTTGTAATGCTTTTATCAGGAAATACATTTTTTTCTTTGTTATAATCATACGCTATAGAACCATTTAAAATCATATTTACAAAATATTGTTTTGACCAATGTTTTGAAATATCGCTTTTATTTAACAAATACTGATATATTTCTGTAGTAATTTGATTATTATTTTGTTTCAATTTATAATTACCATAATCATATGGATTTTGTTTTGTATGATAATATACAAAAGCAGGTAATACTTCTTCCACATAATTTATAGCCTTTATATTTTCACTTTTTACATTTTCATACAGAGTATCTATTATTGTATGCCCTTGTTTTATAAATCTGCTATCACTGTCAATATCTACCCCTAAAATCAAAGCACAAGTTACAATATTTGCAATTCTTGGTGTGGAACAACCATCTTCTTTATAAAAACCAACAATTTTATTTAATATATTTTGTTTCCAGTTTTGTATTTCTGTAGTATTTTCTACATTATTAATGGCAGTTAAAGCATTTGTAATAGCTAATATATTATCATCATAATCATAGTTTAGCATAAACTCTAAAAGTTGCTTTTGTTCTGTTTGACTTTTTTCAATATATTTATTATGGCAAGTATATGCTGTAAAAGCAGCACAAACACTATTGATGCCTTCTTGTTTTATTTTATATACATTTTCGCTGCCAAGCAAAGCATCTAACACAGAATATCCCGAAATACATTCAGCATCATGAAATAATGAAGTAGATAATATTACAGTATCTGCGATTTGCTTTTTAGATAAACTACTAAAATCTCCTTTTAAATCTGCAATTTGTAATTGTAAATCAATATAAAATTTTTCTACATTATTTACTGTTTCTAAATTCACACCATAAGGTATTGCTGCAATATGAGCATCTCTTAATATTTTTGCAAGTAGTATATTCTCTGCATAATATTCTGAAATATAATTTGCACTTTCATTCTTCATATCTGCAATTATTTTTTGAAATTTTTCATCGTCATTTTGTTTGTTTTGTGCAAAACATACAGATGTTATAAGTGAAAACATCAAAGTAACACTTACCAGCCTTTTAAAACATTTCAACATAGTACACATTCCTCCCCTTTTTCTATAATTATGACAATAACACTTATTACTAATGATATAGTGTATATAATATATTGTCAATACTATAGTCAAATGTGTAAGAATTTTTTAAGGATTTAACATAATAGAAGTATAAAATACATTATCCTTCCACTCAAAACGAGCATCGCCATTATAACGTTGTGTAATCATATATACTGACTCTGTACCCATACCAAAGCCATCATGTTTACAAGAAAGAAGTTTTCCTTTTTCCCACATAGGTTCTTGTGGGCTTGTATTATCTATTATCATAGAAAGCATAGACGCTCCTGTTTGTTTTATTACAACTTTTATTTTTCTTTCTTTATCAGACATCAAACAAGCTTCAATGGCATTTTCCAAAAGATTTCCTAAAAGTACACAAAATTCGGGTTCTGGAATAATTGTTTTTTCTCCTATAGAAACAGAAATATCAATATCCGTATGTGCTTTTAAAGCCTTTTCTGCATAATAACGAAGCAATGCGTTAACTGCATAATTTTTGCAATAGCTGCGTATAACATCTGAAGGCAAATTTTTAGAATAATCTTTGATATACTGCTCCAACTTTTCCCAATTCTTCCCATCTATGCAACTTTGAATTACTGTAATATGTTGTCTTAAATCATGCCTAGCCCTACGAGTTTCTTCCATATTTTTCTGCAAAATACGATATTGTGCTAACTGCATTTGCAAAAATTCATTTTCTTGTGTAAGACGCATATTTTTGCCAAGTCCTCTAGCCATTAAGTAAAACATCATATAACAAAAAAGCATTAGTATTAATAATGCAATTACCATAATTGGATAAATTACCATCATTCTATTTATGTAAAGAGTAGTATAAGAACGAGGCTGAATAAAACAATTTAACATTACAAAAAATACAGGAAGTATCCAAAATACATACCAAGTTCCGGGCATTTCAAATTCTGCCAATAACCAGTGTGCTGCGTGAGTAGAAGGATACCATAACGCAACAACCAATGAACAGCATAATAAAAAATAAACAATACCCCCTGATACCCCAAGCAGAGAAGAATTGTTTTGTGGAAAAACCATTGCATCTACTACAATCGCTAAATTTTTCATACAAGAAAATGTTCCACATACAGCCAAAAACACACTAATCGATTTCCAAGCAGAAAGAGAAACTGTCTTATAAAAAATAAAGCCAAACAATATCAATGAAGGCAGCAGCCAAATGACAGTACGCAAATTATTTTTATAGCATATTGCTCCCCCTGCTATTATCCATAATATCAAAAAAGGAATACCCAATAAAGTAATCATTTTTTCTCTGCCATAAAGATGACCCTTCATAGGAATATAACAGGCTACAGCACCTGGCAGCATTATAGACAATTCCAAAACAGTACGGATCATTGTTTTCCTCCTCTCAAACGACTATAATAAAACTTCAAAAATTTTTCACGCACTTCTTTATATTTTAATCTGCTTATAGGGATAATTGTACCATCTTTTAACAAAAAACTATCCGACATCAGTTTTTCTACTGCTTCAAAATTGACTAATATTCCTCTAACACAATCACAAAAATAATTATATTTTAGCAGCAAAGCAGAAAAATCTGACTGGCGTATGGAAATTGTAGTGCTTTCCCCATTTTGGTAATAGATAAAAACTTCTCTTTCTCTGTACTCTGTGTAGGCAATAGAATGTACATATATAGGCTGTTCCCCTATTATAATATGCTGCTTCTGCTCCAAAATACTGATACCACAATGCTTCAATGCCTTAGAAAATTTTTGGTATGTATACGGTTTCACAATATACCAAGAAGCATTTACTTCATAACTATCCACTGCGAATTCCATAGATACTGTAATAAAAACAATTCTACACTTTTCATCTACCTTTCTAATTTGTTTTGCCACCTCCATACCGTCCATGCCGTCCATAATAATGTCTAAAAATATAATGTCAAAGAGGTCAGCTTTAAATTCAGAAAGAAACGCTTCACCTCTTTTAAATACCATAGGTGGTGGCACTAATGGAATATTATACTCTTTTGCAAAACGATTGATATATTGTTGTAGTATTTCAATATCTATGTCTAAATCATCTATTATGGCGAATCTCACGCACTCCCCTCCTAACTTAAAATAACATCGTTTTTTATTATAGCATATTTTTAAAAAAGTGTTAACTACATCTCGTGCAGCTTTTTGACATCTCATGCAAAAGGTATTGACAAACATTTGAAATTTGCTAAACTAAATAAAGGGACTGATTTCTATATTAGAAATTAGTCTTTTTTATTTTTTCAATAAAAAAGGTATTATAATAAAACTATATTTTATAGAAAGGAATGTTATTATGTTTTACTTTAAAATCAAACTAAATTGTCGGGGACACCCTATTTTTAAAAATAAAAAATAATTATAAACAACAGTAAAAGACAAGGGGCTAGCCCCTTGTTGGTATAGTTTACTATACCAACAGATGCTTCCCTTTTCTAAATTTTTATATTACAGGAGGTGTCATAATGAACAAAAAATTAGTAAGTATTATTCTGACAATAGCACTCTGTTTAGGACTTTTGCCTACAGGAGTATATGCAGAAGAAAATACAAACAATGGAGAAGTAATACAACAAACAGAGCAAACTCCTAACGAGGAGGATACACAAATACCTAATAATGGTGATGATGTTCAGTCTCCTAATGAGGAAGATACACAATCTCCTAATGAAAATGAGGAGGAGCAAATTACAAATAATAATACTGCTCAACTCCCTAATGATGACGAACAAAAAATTACAGATGACAATACTGCTCAACTCCCTAACAATGAGGAACAACAAGCCCCTAATGAAAACGATACACAATCTCCTAGCGACGACGAGGAAAAAGCTCCTAATGAAAATGATGTGCAATCTCCTAGCGACGACGAGGAAAAAGTTCCTAACGAAAACGACGTGCAATCTCCTAGCGACGACGAGGAAAAAGTTCCTAACGAAAATGACGTGCAATCTCCTAGCGACGACAAGGAAAAAGCCCCTAATGAAAATGATGTGCAATCTCCTAGCGACGACGAGGAAAAAGCTCCTAACGACAGTGACATTCTGCCCCCAAGCGACAGCAGCAACAATATAACTCCTCCAAGCGGTATTACTGCTGTTACAAACAAAATTATGGCAAAAGCAGCAACACCTGCACCACAAGCAGATAGTGTAGCAAGTGTAGAAATAGATGGTGTAATAATAGAATGTGTTACAATAGAAGCAGCATTTGCGGCAGCGGCAGGAGGAACAGCAACAATCACACTACTTAAAGACATTACAGTAGCAAATGGAAATACCATTGTAGTAGATGAAGATACAGACATTACATTTGTAGGCGGAGAACATTCCCTTACATTTACTGAAAATTTCATTTCTCCTAGTGCTATTAAAGTAAATGGAACATTTACATTACAAAGTGGCACTATAAAAAATGAAAAAAAAAATCAAGATACTATATATGTTGAGGGAAAAAACAGCAAAATTACTATAAATGGTGGTAGCCTATTATATAATGGAAATAGTGACTTTAATTATGGTTCCCTATTGATTTGTGAATGTGCTGATGTGAAAATCAATGGTGGTACTATTGATAGATTATATACTCTGTATACAACAATTACGCCAAATGTTGTGCTTTCTGGTGGCACATTTAATTATGGTATTGGGATATCAGGAGCAGACGACACATATTATTTTGATTTACTTGCAAAAGGTTATCAATATTTCCAAGCAGATGGTAAAACAGCTTTTACAGATTTTGGAGATAAAAATACTGATGAAAAAATAATTGTAGCAGAAGAATGTCAGCACGAATTTAATACAGACGGTGTTTGCACGATATGCGGATTGACAGCAATAGTAACTGTTACAGCAGATGGTACAACAACTGCTTACAACGACATTGCAAAGGCATTTGAAGCGGCAAATGGCAAAACTGCAACTGTACACATACTGAAAGGGGATAATCCAAACGATGTACCTGAAGGTGTTGACGAATTAGACCCTGATACATATGATTTATTCCCTAAAATTGAAATTACTGGCGGTAATATCACACTTACAACGGAAGAAAAAACGATACTTTTTAGAAACATTGTGATAACAGGTGGTACATTTACAAGAGAAAACGGTGTAGTGGTTAAAATCACTGTAAATGGCGGAAAGGCAATATTAAATGGTGAGAGTGCTGAAACTGAAACTAGGCCTATTCCGACTGCTTATATTTTGGAAGTAAACAGTGGCTCAGCAGAAATCAATGGTGGTATGATAATGAGTACTTTAGCAAAAGGTGGTACAATCAATATTACTGATGGTGTCTTTGTAGGTATGTCAGAAGATCTTCTTCCTATAGCAGTATCTGGCGATGCTGTTGTTACAGTAGACGGTATTGCCAGAATATGGGCTATTATTGTAGAAGGCGGTACTGTGGAATATAAAAATGATTTTTCCAGTATAGAGGAGGATTTTTACTGTACATTTTTAATGACTGACGGTACAGACGGTACAGTAAATATCAGTGGTGGTCAAGCTGATATTCCAAACATTCAGGGCGGTACTGTAAATATCAGTGGTGGTCAAGCTGGTATTCCAAACATTCAGGGCGGTACTGTAAATATCAGTGGTGGTATGGCTAATATTTCAGATATGGTTGGCGGTACACTAAATATTACAGATGGTGAAATCTCTTATTTAGGTGCATATGATGGTGAAGTAACTATCAGCGGAGGAAAATTTGATACTGTTTACTTTTATAGTAACTTTTCAAATGTTGAAATCAGCGGTGGTACATTCTATCATATAGCAACTTATGCTTCAGATGCCGTTACTATAAAAGACTTCCTCAAAAAAGGCTATGCCTACTACATAAATGATAGCATTGTTGAAAATGCTAACGAGCTTGGATTTATAGAAGGCGCTGATGAAAACAATCCTGTAGTAGTAAAAGAATGTACACATATGTATGATGAGAGTGACATACACGACAGTGGTGATGGTACACACGGTGGTACTTGTACCATATGCGGTTATTCAAAAAGCGGTATTCCTCACGTTGATGAAGATGATGACGGAATTTGTGACGATTGTGGTATAGAATTTGTTACAAGTGTTACAGTAGGCAGCGATACAAAGTATTTTGCAGAATTTGAACAGGCTTGGGAAGCTGCCAAAAAAGCAGAGAAAGCAACTGTAACAGCACTGAAGATAGTTGATTTTGATAGCATTACTGTAGAAGATGGCAATGATATTACACTAAACGTAGAAGAAATAGAAAACAATGTGATAGGGTTTGATATTGATGAAATCATTGTAAATGGTGGTGTATTAACACTTTCAAACTATGTTCAAACTAGGGAACTAGAAGTAAATGGTGGTACAGTATCCGTTTTAGGTAATACTACAATACTTGAAAATCTTGTAGTAAACGATGGTACAGTAACTGTTTTAGGTGATACTATTTCTGTCGATGTTGTGGTAAACGGTGGTGCAATATCCATTTCAGATAATGCTAGGATTTATGAACTACAAGTAAATGATGGTGATGTAAGCATTTCTGGAGGTTATTTCGCAACTATTTCTACAGTAAATGATGCACTAGAACGCAAAGCTTGTGATTTGCTTGCAAATGGTTATGCTTATCGTAAGTTTTTTACTGATGCTGAAACACTAAAAGGATTAGAATGGCTTACTCCTGAAGAGTATCACAACAATGTATTAGAACCTTCTAGTGATAAGGGCTATATGGTAGAAGAAGTTCCTGTACAAATTGTAAATCAGTCCCAAGATACAGAAGTAATTTATGGTGCGGAAATGCCTGCATTGACTGTTACAACACAACCTACAGATGGCGTTACTTATCAGTGGCATAGTGTTGACGAACAAGGTAACTCCACACCGATAGAAAATGCTACACAAAACAGCTATACTCCAGAAGATTTGGAAATAGGAAGTTATCAGTATTATTGTGATGTGACATTTACAGACAGCGAGGGCTATGAATATACAATATCTAGTGAAGTAATTACTGTAACAGTAGTAGAGAAAAAAGCTGACAAAATATTGCCAAAATTGACATTGACTGCCTCCCCTGCTCAGTTGAACGAAGGCGGTACAGTGACATTGACATTGACAGGATTGCCAGATGGCGAAACGGCTACTGTAGTTTGTGATGACAGTAGTATTGAAGTTGTTTCTGGCGAAAATAATACATTCACTGTTACATTGCCAGATACCCAAAAAACATATACATTTACTGCAAATTATGCCGGAAATGATGTGTTTTATGCTGCAAATGCAAGCTGTACTGTAGTGGTATCTAAAAATAACAATGATACTGTGGTATTGCCTGACCCTCCACAGGGCAATGATGGCGAAACATTGCAGATTGTTATGGAAAATGGTATTACAACCGTGCCAGAAGGCTTAAAAGACATTGATACATTAAATACTCCTCAAAAATTGGAAACAGCTATGAAAGCAAGTATTACGGAAATAAATGCTGACATCAAAAAAGAAAATACCGCTGTTTATAATGTCACTCTTATGGTTAGTACAGATGGCGGAATTACTTGGGTACCTGCTACGGAAGACAATTTCCCTGAAAGCGGCGAGTTGACAATTACATTGCCTTATCCTGAAGGTACTGACAGTAATTATCAATTTGTTGTAGTACATATGTTTACAACAAATGCTTTTGGAAAAGCTGCTGGTACTACAGAAAGCCCAGAAGTTGAAAATACCGAAAATGGTATCCGCTTCACTGTAACAGGTCTGTCCCCTATTTCTGTTGGTTGGACTGCTCCAGAAAAACCAGATAAACCAAATACAAATACTACTTCTAAAAGAAGTGGCGGTGGCGGCAGAACAGGCAGTCTCAAAATGTATGATATTACAGTAGAAAACAGTGTCGGCGGTAAAGTAACACCAAGTCGCACTACTGCCCCAAGTGGTTCTAGTGTAACACTGAATATACAAGCAAATAGCGGTTATACATTAGAAAATATTGTTGTAACTGATGAATTGTCAAAAACAGTTGCTATAGATGACAAAAATACATTCTATATGCCTAGCAGCAATGTAAGCGTAAAAGCAACATTTACTGAAACTGCTGACAATACAGAAAATGTAGAAACAAATGACGAAAAAGATTGCCCTTCTTCTACATTTGTAGATTTGCAACAAAATGCTTGGTATCATCAAGCTGTGGATTTTGTTCTGGAAAATGGCTTGATGAATGGCTATAACAGCACAGAATTTGCCCCTAACAACAATATCTCTCGTGCTCAGCTTGCACAGATATTATATAATAAAGAAGGCAGACCAGCTATAAATAGTAATAATGTGTTTACAGATGTCCCAGAAAATGAATGGTATGCTGATGCTGTAAATTGGGCTGCTTCAAAAGGTATTGTAAATGGTTATGGCAATGGTATATTTGCCCCTAATGACAATATTACAAGAGAACAACTTGCTGTAATGCTTTGGCAATATGCTCAAAAACCAAATTACAATAATAAAGAATTGTCATTCCACGATGTACAACAAATAAGCGATTATGCTTCTGATGCTTTGTATTGGGCAGTTGAAAATGGCATATTAAATGGTTATGAAGATAGCACACTTCGCCCTAATGGTTTGGCAACACGTGCTCAAGCGGCTCAGATGCTTAAAACTTTTATAGATTAATTTATTTAAACAACCTCCTTATTTATATATAAAAAAGCTCTCTATTTTTTATTATAGAGAGCTTTTTATATTATCAATATTTAAAACTTTTTAAATTAACATAGACATTTATAAAAAACTAAATTATAATGAAACTATAAAATGTTGTTTGTTTATACAAATAGTAGTAAATGGGAGTGGATAAAAAAGTATTTTTATTTCACAAGGAAAACTTAAAAGGGGAACTTTTTTCATTTATGAAAAGAGTTCCCCCAGTGGACGAAGTCCGCTGGGCATTTAGCAATATTTAAAAAAGGCTTTAGCCTAAATTTTTATGGAAAATTTTGTTATTTTAAATCAAATTGATAGGAGGTTACATAAAATTGAAAAAACAACAAATGTTTGCACTTTTTTTGGCTACTTGTTTGCTCTCATCTGAAATACCAAAAGTGCATGCTTCACAGGAAGATACTGCAATACCAGAGGGTTCTACTGAACAAAGTATTCCAAATGAATTGGAAATTTTAGACGAAACGGAAGATTTCATTGAAACAGAAAGTCCTGATACACCTGATGACAACATCGAAATAGAAAATCCTGACATACCTGATGACAACATTGAAACAGAAAGTCCAATCATTCCTGATGACAACATTGAAATGGTAAGTCCTGATGTTTCTGATGACAACATTGAAACAGAAAATCCTAACATACCTGATGACAACATCGAAACAGAAAATCCTGACATACCTGATGACAATATTGAAATGGTAAACCCTGATACACCTGATGACAACATTGAAACAGAAAATCCTGACATACCTGATGACAACATCGAAATGGTAAACCCTGATACACCTGATGACAACATCGAAATAGAAAGTCCAATCATTCCTGATGACAATATTGAAATGATAAGTCCTGATGTTTCTGATGACAACATCGAAATAGAAAGTCCAATCGTTCCTGATGACAATATTGAAATGGTAAACCCTGATACACCTGATGACAACATTGAAA
>CAJUJJ010000027.1:0-6054 GCA_910586765.1 uncultured Clostridia bacterium | reverse complement strand
CAGAAAGTCCAATCATTCCTGATGACAGCATTGAAATAGTAAGTCCTGACATACCTAAAGATACTACTATACCAGAAACTCCCATACAACCAGAAATTCCAAATGAAATAGAAAATCCAGACGAACAGGAAGAAAATATTGCACCATTTTCAATAGAACCACGAGCAAATGGCGAAGTTCCTACTCAACAAGAAGCCTATGACATTATGATAGCTTTTCAAGAAAAAGAAGGTTTTAAACATGGAACAACATGGACGGATAGCACTAATATTCCGGGTACAAACAGTCCTAATTATACATATAAGGGAGGCCCTCTTTCTATTGGTGGAGCTAATATAACTACTGGTACAGGTTGTGCAGCTTTTTCTTTTATACTTAATGATGCAATATTTGGCGGTGCTTTTGAGGCAAGGGCATTATCCACAGGAAGTTTTAAACTTTCAGATGTAAAAGTGGGAGACATATTACGAGTAGAAGGTAATTCTCACAGTGTTATTGTACTTCAAACAACTAACGATGGCGCAATTGTTGCAGAAGCTAACTATAACAAACAAGTTCACTGGGGACGTACTTTGACAAAATCTGAAGTTGAAGCTGCTGACTTTTTAGTTACTTGTTATCCAGAAGGTTATAATCCAGATGACCCTGATGCTGATAAACCGATTGAAGGAGGAAGTGGAACACTAGGAGCCAATCTTACATGGACACTAACACAAGGTGGTAAGCTGACTATCTCTGGAAATGGAGCTATGCCAGATTTTGAAGGAATTGATATTGACCAACCATGGAAGGATTATAAAGATAAAATTCTAACTATTGTAATTGAAGATGGTGTAACTAATATAGGAAATAATGCTTTCTATAATAGTAATGCTTTCAGTGTATCTATTCCTAATACTGTAAATACTATAGGAAATAACGCTTTTAGGGGTTCTTCAATTACTTCTGTAACTATTCCTTCTAGTGTGGAAACAATTAACAGTGATGCTTTTCGTGAATGTTCAAAAATTCGTTCTGTAACTGTTTCTGATGGTGTGAAAACAATTGGCGAAAGAGTATTTCAAGGCTGTACACAACTTACCTCTGTTGAATTACCTGCCAGCATCGAAAGTGTTGGTGGTGGTGCATTTTTTAACTGCACTAAATTGGAAAGTGTAATATTCGCTCCTAGTAATGGTAATAATGCAGTAACAATGGGAGAAGATATGTTTTCAGGGTGTCATGTTCTAAACAATGTAACACTTCCTTCAAAAGCAGATTGCATTAGTAATGGAATGTTTACAAGTTGCAGTAGTCTTCCTAGTATAAATATTCCACAAGGTGCAAGTGAAATTAAAGGAAATGCATTTGCTTCTTGTCAGTCATTGACTAAAATTACTATTCCAAGTACTGTAACGAAAATAGGAACAGGTGCTTTTGGATCTTGTAGAATTTTACAAGACATATATTTTAGTGGTAGTGAAGCAGAATGGAACGCTATAAATAAAACAGCTGATGTTACTGTAGCTCTAAAAAATGTCACTATACATTATAATGCTTATACTTTGACTGTTAAAAATGGTGCTGGCGGTGGTGGTTATGAAGCTGGAAATATAGTTACTATTACAGCAGCTGTACCAGATGGAAAAGTATTTAAAGAATGGACATCTGACAATGGCGGTTCTTTTACAGATGCAAAAAGTCCCACTACTACATTTACTATGCCTGCTGCTAATGTAACAGTTACTGCTACATATCAAGAAGAAGGTACTACACCACCAGAACCATCAGAAAAATACACTTTAACTGTTGAAAATGGTACTGGTGACGGAGAATATGAAGCTGGTGAAACCATTAACATTACAGCAACTGTACTAGACGGAAAAGCATTTAAAGAATGGACATCTGACAATGGCGGTTCTTTTGCAAATGCAAAAAGTGCCTCTACTACATTCACTATGCCTGCTGCTAATGTAACAATTACTGCTACATATCAAGATGTTTCAAAACCAGACCCAGCAAAAGAATATCAGTTGACTGTTAACAATGGTAGCGGCAGCGGCAATTACGATGATGGAGATATAGTTGAAATTACAGCAAAAGCACCAGAAGCTGGAAAAGTATTTGATAAATGGACATCTGACAATACTGATGTTAATTTTGCAGATGTAACAAGTGCCTCTACTACATTTACTATGCCTGCTACTGATGTAACAATTACTGCTACATATAAAAATGTTCCATCACCAGACGTTCCTACAAAACCACAAAAGCCACAAAATGTTACAATCAATAAAACAAGTGCAGAATTAAACGTACAAGAAACACTTGATTTACAAGCAGCAGTTGTTCCTAGTACGTTTTCACAAGACATTATATGGAGTATTGACAATGAAAAACTAGCAGAGTTGACTGTCGACGCATCAAAACCTACTATTGCTAAAATTACTGCAAAAGCACAAGGTACTGTTATCGTTACAGCAAAATCAAAAGCATACCCAGAACTTTCTGCAAACTGTACCATTGATATTAATGGAAATTCTTCTAATTTAGCTGACCTAAATGATACTATTGCTAAAATAAGTGCTGTAAATTATGATGTGAGTGGAAAAACTGTAAATACAAAAGCAAAAGCGGAAAAATGGATTAAAGAAAAAATTGATGCTTTAAAATCAGCAGATATTACCATTGACAGCATAGATATTACAGATTTTACACCAGCTAAAAGCAAAGATAAAGGTAGTTTTACATTTACTGTTACATTGTCTAAAGGCGAAGGCAAAGATAAAGTTACTTTAACTTCTGACGTATTAAATGGAGTTATTGCTAAAATAGGAAGTTCAAGTTCTGGCGGCGGTGGTGGTTCCAGTAGTAGTTCAAGCAGTAGCAGCAACAACGGCTCAAGCAGTTCTAATAACAATGGAAATAACAAAAGCGAAAATACAAATAATGAAACTGCAAACAATGTAAATGAAGATACGAATAATGAAAATATAAACAATATCAATAACACAAATAATACAACATCAAATACTTCTTCTCAAAATACATCTGTTGATAAATTTGTTGATGTATCTAATCATTGGGCTACTGACAGTATTCAATTTGTAGTAGAAAAAGGTTATTTTGCAGGAACATCTGAAAATTCTTTTAGTCCTGATGTTCCTATGACAAGAGCAATGATTGTATCTGTTCTTGGAAGAGTTGCAAATGTGCAAGGAAATATTACAACAAAATTTAGTGATGTAAATCAAAGTCAATATTACGCTCCTTTTATTGGCTGGGCTTTAGAAAATGGTATTGCAAGTGGCGTATCTGAAACAGAATTTAACCCTAATGCAAATGTTACGAGAGAACAACTTGCAGTTATGGTTTCAAATTTTATGAAATCTCAAGGATATGTCCTAAATACAGAAAAAGAAGCTGTTTTCACAGATAATGCAAATATTAGTTCTTGGGCAGTAGAAAGCGTTGAATTTATGGTAAAAGCTGGAATATTAAATGGTAGAACAGATGGAAGCTTTGACCCTAAAGGAGTTGCAACAAGAGCTGAAGTTGCAACAATATTAAAATTATTTCTTGAAAAAGTAAATAAATAATTAACAAACAACATTTTATACATTAAAGTCAAAATATTGGGCAAAGTAAACACCTGTTAGATATTCGCCTAATGTTATTTAAAGCGAAGTGTAGATATGCCCTTAACATTTTTTGACAATCTAAAAGTCAGCCATTTGGCTGACTTTTTTATGCCTTCAAATACTTTTCAGAATATTAATTTGTAACATATTGTAATTTTTTATACTTCTTTTTTATTATTTCTTTAATACTTTTTAATAAAAATGATGAAATACAATAAAAACAATAATAAGCATAGACTTTTTAAGTATTATCCATTATAATAAAATATAATAAACATTTTTTGACTGTTTTTGTTGAAAAATGCTAAAAGTTATTTTTAATATGAGAGGAGTCTTTTATAATGAAACTGAAGTTGCGGGGAAAATTGATTTCGAGCATGGGGATTCTCATCTTTGTAGCTGTATTATTGATTTCGTCCCTGTCTTATTTGTCTTTGCAAAGAGCATATGACAAAAACATTGAAGCTGAGAAGGAAAAACTAGACCAGATTATTCAAAGTCAGGTAGAATGTATGATTGGCGTTCTGCAAGCAGAATATGACAAATATCAAAATGGTGATATTACTGCAGAAGAAGCTATGGAAAATGCGAAGTACATTGTTCGCACTACCAGATATAATAATGGAACTGGTTACTTCTGGGCAGACATGGCAGATGGAACAAATGCAGTACATATTAATCCTGCTGTAGAAGGAACAAACCGTTATAATACACAAGATGAAAAAGGAAATTATTTTGTAAGAGATACGATTGCTGCTGGAGATAAGCCAGATGGAGGTTTTATAGATTTTTATTTTGCAAAATCAGGAGAAACTGAAGCAAAAGCAAAAAGAGGTTTTGTTAAAAAATTTGAACCTTACGGCTGGTATATTGGCACTGGAAATTACGAGGAAGATATGTTACCTATTATACAAGGAGAACTTGATGAAGCTAACAAATCTTGCTTCATTGCAATACTAATGACTTGCTTTTTTGGTTTAATTATTTTTATCATTGGTATTTTTGTAACTTCTATTATAGCTAAAAAAATGGCTGACCCTATTAAGGCAGCATCAGAACGCTTAATTAAACTTAGTCAGGGAAATCTTAGTGATGAAGTAGAAGAATTTAAACCCGAAGACGAAATTGGAGATTTAACACGTGCTTTAGCAAAAACAGTACAAACTTGGCGTGATTATATTGGAGACATCTCTACATCTCTAGCAGAACTAGACAAAGGAAATCTCAAATTTGATATTGATATGGAATATGTGGGAGATTTTGCACCTATTAAAGAATCATTTCAACATACCATTCAAAAATTAAATGATACTTTCAGAAAATTAAATATGAGTGCTGAAGAAGTAGCAAGTGGTTCAGAACAGGTAGCGAGTGGTGCTCAAGCTCTTGCTCAAGGAACTACAGAACAAGCGTCATCTGTAGAGGAATTAGCTGCTACTATTAATGAAATACACACTCATGTAGCACACAATGCAGAAAATGCAAAACAAACCAGCGATAAAGCCCTCCTTACAGTGGAAGAACTAGAAATAGGAAAAAAACAAATGAAACAAATGATTTCTGCTATGAATCAAATTAACGATTCCTCTTCTGAAATTAGTAAAATTATAAAAACGATTGAAGATATTGCTTTCCAAACGAATATACTTGCATTAAATGCAGCAGTTGAGGCAGCTCGTGCTGGCTCAGCAGGAAAAGGGTTTGCTGTAGTAGCAGATGAAGTTCGTAATTTGGCAAGCAAATCCGCAGAAGCCTCTAAAAATACGGCTACTCTCATTGAAGCTACTGTACAATCTGTACAAGAAGGTGCTGGTATTGCTAATCAGACTTCAGAATCGCTTGACCGTATTGTTGTTTCTTCTGAAGAAGCAGCAAAATTGGTTCAAGAAATTTCTACTGCTTCACAAGAACAAGCAGCATCTATTGCACAGGTAACGCAAGGAATTGACCAGATTTCTAGTGTAGTACATACTAATTCTGCTACTTCTGAAGAAAGTGCAGCCGCTAGTGAAGAATTATCAAGTCAGGCTCAATTTTTGATGAATTTAGTAAAACAGTTTAAAATTAAAGAAATGTAATAAAAATACATAATAAAAAGGCAATACTGCAATTTCTTTGTCAGTATTGTCTTTTTTATAATATTAAGCAAAATATTCCACTTTCAGTGGCAGAAGCATATCATATATTTACTGGTATTACATTCACTCCTGATTTTTTTCTCAATTCATATTCCTTTATTACGTTTTCTACATCAGCTATTGTCATATTTACTACACTTGATATTTCTTGTAATTCATAGCCCTTGTTATACATTGTAATTAATATTTCTATTTTTTGATTTTTAGCACCAACTTCCCTACCATTATTAAAACTCTTTTCTTTGTCTAGATCGGAAGAGCACACGTCTGAACTCCAGTCACCGCTACATATCTCG
>CAJUJJ010000026.1 GCA_910586765.1 uncultured Clostridia bacterium | reverse complement strand
TCCCAAAAGGTATACTTTTTGAGAAAGAAAATTTATGCTACTCCCCCATATATAGCATAATAAAACGGCACTGTTTTTAATAAACGGTGTTTTTTTATTTGGGCATAAAAAAAGGCAAGTTAGCAACGCTTGCCTTTTCAAAATATATATGTTAATAAGGAGAACGGACAAAATTAAGCAACAGCGTCAAAAAATTTTCCTTTTTGTTGCTGTGGGTCTGTAGTAGTGTCGTATTCCTGTTTTCCCCTTGTTACAGTACGTGTTTCACCGCCAGAAATGTATATTCTATGACATTCTGGGCAAATATCTGTTTTGTATATTACAGACTGAGAAACAACTTCTCTGTCTTCTCTTTTTGCATTTGCTTGTTCGTGAAAAACGTGTTCCATTTCGTGATTGCGTACCGCTGCTGCCGCTCTGTCGGGTGATATTGTGGTAGGCGTTTTAAAAGAAACACTTGGGTCATTAGAGCCATCTTGATATTTGCGATTTTTGCAAGTTTGACACTCCCCGTCAGAAAGGTCATTTTCGTCTTTTTTAGGGGAAGTGTTGGAAAGTTCTAATGTATCAAAAGGCTTGTTATTTTGTGCAACAGGTGAAGTATCTTCTGTATTGCCATATTGATTTTGTACCATATCATTTTGAGCAGATTGTGAAAAATTTTCAACAGGGTGAAACTGTGTTGAAACAGAATAAGCTGGTGACATATCTAATAAAGAAATATTCATAAAATCCCCTCCTTTAGCCGAAAAATAATTTATTTTATTATAGCAAAATAAAAATCATTTGTCGAGGGCAAAAATAAAAATTTATTTTAACTTTTTATGCAGAGCAATCGCATCTGAAAAACCATTTTTGTAAAAGAGTTCTGCTATAGTATGTAATATTGTATTTTGAATATCATCATATTCAAAAAAAGGCGTTCCAAATTTTGTAAGTTGAGCAGTAAGCTCTTTTTTTTGTGAAAGTAATGTAGCAAGCTGCTCATTATCTTTCGCATAATATAGTAGCAAATCAGAAATATAGTTTTCCAAAAAAGCGTTAAGGTTCTGTTCCATCAGTTGTTGTTTTTTATCCATAAAAAAATGCTCCTCTCTCTAAAAACAAAACAATATCACTTTTAGACAGAACAGATAAAAAAAATAAGATAAAAAATCATGGAAGCAATGCAGAAAAGACAATAAAAGAATTTGCCTTTCTGGCTAAAAGTTCAGCGAAAAAAAGGAATGTGAAAACATTCCTAGGGGTTCTTATTTTTTTTGACGGTCTAAAAAAGTAACAATGGTTTTGACTGTCTGTAAAATCATGTCTTTTTCTTCCGCCGTTCTATTTTTGGTCAATTCATTCCAAATGTTATTTTGCTCCTCGTCACGGTCCAAGTCGCCACTATCTTGTAAAAGAGAAGTGACAGAAACATGAAGCACGTCGGCAATAGCAAGGAGGGTTTCCACAGTAGCGTTGCGGCTGCCACGTTCAATCAAACTGACGTAAGATACAGAAATATCAAGCAATTCCGCAAGTTGCTCCTGTGTTAAATTTTGGCTAAGTCTAGCCTTTTTTATTCTACTGCCCATTTCTTTGCAATCCATAATATCACCCCACAACATAACTTTACTTTGTAAAAGGAAAAAGGGTAACAGACTAAAAGTAAAATTTTTTGACTTTTTGTAAAAAAAGTCTTGACAAATTTTACAAATAGTATTACTATATTTACACAGAGTAAAATTAAATTGACAAGGAGGTTGTTTAAAATGCTATCACTTGGAAGGAATCCTGGAGAATATATCGTTATTAATGGCAATATTATTGTGGAAGTGGTGTCAATAGATGGTTCACTCCGCTTGGCGATTGAAGCACCAAAAGAAATCAAAATCGAACGAGGGGAAAACTACGAAAAACATCACGCTGTACCAGATTGTATTGTACGCACAAGGTCATTAGGACGATAATATGGCATACTCTTTGTAAAAAAATGAGTGTGTCATACTGCATACGATTTTACTCAGAGTAAACAATATTAATCAAAGGTGGGGGAGAAAGGATACTCCCCGTCAAATTCAAGGAGGTAGTATTTATGATAGTACAACATAATATTCCAGCTTTAAACTCTTATAACAGATTAGGAGCAAACAACAAAAACGTAGCATCAAACTTGAAAAAATTGTCATCTGGTTACAAAATCAACAGTGCAGCTGACAATGCAGCAGGTTTGGCAATTTCTGAAAAAATGAGAGCTCAAATCACAGGTTTGGAAGCTTGCCAACAGAATGCAAAAGATGGTATCTCTTTGGTTCAAACAGCTGAAGGTGCTTTGACAGAAGTTCACTCTATGTTAAACAGAATGGTAGAACTTTCTACATTGGCATCAAACGGAACATACTCCGACAGCAACAGAGAAAAATACCAAAATGAAATTCAAGAACTGAAAGACGAAATTAACAGAATTGCAGACTCTACAAATTTCAATGGTATTAATTTGTTAGACGGTAATTTAAGTGGTGGATCAGTAAAAACAGATACAGCACAAGTTACAGGTGCTAATATTTGCGATTTCTTTAATCCAGAAACACCAGAAACTACAACTGCTATAGCTGCTGACCTTAGTGCAGCTGGTAAATTGAAAGCTATGGAAGAAACATATGAAGTTGATGGACAGACATTTACAATTGACTGGTCAAAAGGCGATGCGAAAAAACTTTTTGACTCTGCACTCGCAATAGACCATACTAAAGCTGGTTGTAAAACACCTGAGGGAACAAAAGAAATTGCTGAAAAATTAACAGAATTGTTCAATAATGCAATGAAAGAACAAGGTGTTAATGGAGAAATTAAAATTGAAATGGGTAGTGCAGCTGGTAAATTTGTTATGAAGAGTATGAATAACAGCCCAGATGCTTCTGTAGGTTTTGTAGGCTCTAAAGATGGTGCTGCAGGAGATAATAAATTAACAATAGGTGCTAATTTCTTTGGAGATGCTTCAATAGGTGCATCTAATATTGCAAAGCCAGGACAGAAATTCTTTAATTCTATTGCAAATGGCGACAAATTTACAATGACAATTAATGATACAAAATTTGAAGTTGGAATTACTGCGGATATAGCTGCAGGAACTACTTTAGATGCCGTAGCTACTCAAATACAAACAGATATTCGAACAGCTGTAGCTAATTATAATACAGCAATGGCAGATACTGGTACAAAGGAATTTATTGATTCAACTAAATTTATTGTTGAGGCAGATAAAAATGGTGGATTAAAAGTAAGTTATACTGGCGACAATGCTGAAGAAGTGACATTTACTTTTGGAGAAAAAACAGAAGACGGTGTTACAGGTAGAACAGCGAGCTTGTTAGGATTAGCAAATAAAGTATCTAGCCAAGGTACAGGCGGAAGTGCTCTTTCTCTTCAAATTGGTGATACAGCTGACGACTATAACAGAGTTACTGTAAGTATTCAAGACTGTCATGCACAAGCATTAGGCGTAGCTGGTATTGATGTAACTACAGAGTCCAGTGCAGCACAAGGCATTAGCAAAATTAAAGATGCTATTGATACTGTTTCTAAAGTAAGAGCAAAACTTGGTGCTACTCAAAACAGATTAGACCATACATTGAATAACTTGGAAACAACAACAGAGAACTTGACAGATGCAGAAAGCCGTATCAGAGATACAGACATGGCAAAAGAAATGATGCAATATACAAAGAACAATATTCTTGTTCAGTCTTCTCAAGCTATGTTGGCTCAAGCAAATCAGTTACCTCAGGGTGTTCTTCAGTTATTACAATAATATATCAAAACTATATAGGGGCTGGCAAATTGCCAGCCTTTTTTATTTCATAAAAAAGGGAGTGAGGGATTTCCCTCACTCCCTTCTATAAAATGTTGCTAAAACAATAAGGAAGGTGAAATAATATGAAGCATATTGTATTACAGCCAAGTTTTTATAATAAATTTGAATGTATAGGCAGTGACTGTAAATATAACTGCTGTAGAGAGTGGAATATTGGTATTACAAAAAAAGAATTAAAAAATATGAAAAGAAATATCAAAACAGAAGAATTTAGAAAAATATTTGAAGATGCTTTTGAGAAATATCAGTTTGATGTATTTGATTATAAAATTAAATTTAATGAAAATAATAAATGTAAATTTTTAGATGAGTATGGACTGTGTAAAGTCTATAAAGAAATGGGCCCTGAAAATATGAGTTTGACTTGTCAAATATTTCCGAGAAGACCTGTATATTATATGGGAAAATATGAGTGTTTTTTAGATATAGCTTGTGAAGAAGTTGTTAGATTGCTGTTACAAGAAAAAGAAGGCATTAAATTAGAAGTGATAGAAAGAGAAGTGACTGATGCAGAAAAAAATGGTGCTGCAAGGATAGATTATGGAACAGTAGAAATGAATGCTGTAATTCATTTTTGGACAGAATTTAAAGTGCTATTTTTAGGTGTGCTTCAAAATAGAGAGTATACTTTTGGAGAAAGAATGATAGTATTAGGAATGGCAATGAAAAAAATTTATGAAATGTTAAAAAAAGGAGTGGAATATAAAAAGGAGATATCGGATTATATACAACAGTTTGTGACTGATTTTAATGATAATAGAAATAAAGATATGTATGATAAATTATTTGAAAATGCAGATAAAAGTGGCAGAAAAAGACTTTTTAATTTTATTACTTATTATTTTAATGCAAGTGGAAAAATAGAAGATTTAAAAATACAAAATAGAATAAATAGTAGAATAGATGTAAAAATGAAATTTCAAATGAAACAGAAAGAAATTCAAAATTTGAATATAGAATATAATGTTGAAAAATATCAACAAGCTATAAAGGATTTTGAGGAATTTATAAAAGGTAAAGAACATTGGATAGAAAATGTAATGGTAGAAGGAATTTTAGGCGTTCGTTTTCCTTTCTATGTAAAAGGAGGTATATGGAGAAATTATTGTGCTATGGCAATGACATATAGTATGATGTTAGTTATGTGGACTTGTTGCTTAGAAAAAGATAGCACAGAAGAGGATTTTATATATTATACTTCTGAATTTGCAAAATCACTATTTAATAATATGTTACATATGACAAAATTAGAGGAACAGCTGAATAAAACAGAAAGTGAAACATTGGGGCACATGGCAGCACTCGTATTATAAAAAAATTTTTTACATTTATGCACATTTTTTTGGTACTAGCATAGTATGTACTATAAATCAAATTTGAAAGGGGAACAAAAAAATGTGTGGATGTAATCAATGTAATAACTGTGGTTGTGGAGGTTGCGGTTGTGGCTGTGGTTGCTGCGATTGTGGAGGTTGCTGTGGTAGTGCTTATTTAGACGCTTGGTATGATTATTGGAATAGCCAAAGCTGTGGCAATAACAGTAACAACAATGGTTGCGGTTGTGGTCACAACAATAACAATAATGGTTGTGGCTGTAACAACAATAACAACGGTGGCTGCGGCTGCAACAACAATAACAACAATGGCTGCGGCTGCAACAATGGTTGCGGTTGTAACTAAACAAAATGCAAAAGGGCAGTCGAAAGACTGCCTTTTTATATATCATGCAAATAATGGTAATTGCTCTATCACGCAAAATTAAGCCTTGTCAGCAAAAAATGATAAAAATGATGTTTATTACGTTATGCTAAAAAAATGCGTTATACAGCAAAAAAATGCCTTTTAGGATATTCGATTTTACTATCTGTAAAATTATTTGACTGAAAAAGTATCTGTATGAGAACACATATAAATATTTGTGAACCATATACAATCAGATAACCTAATCCAGATTGTGCAACTAAAAATTCTCCTACAATTACACCAACAAAAGAAAGCCCTACATTGATTTTTAAAGCACTGATGATTGTAGGAATACTAGCAGGTAATATTACTTTCGTTAAAACTTGTTTTTTTGTTCCACCAAATGTTTGTATTAATTTTATTTTGTCGCTGTCTATATGCAAAAAGCCGTTTAATACTGTCATAATTGTCACAACAATAGATGTCATAAGTGCTGTCGCTATGATAGATGTCATATTATTGCCTAGCCATACGATTATAATGGGTGCAAGTGCTGTTTTGGGCAGAGAGTTTAGTACAACAAGATAAGGCTCTGTGACATCAGATATAAAATTGTTCCACCAAAGCAATATGGCAATTAATGTGCCAAATATTGTGCCTAATACAAAACCAACTACGGTTTCATACAATGTAATGCCTATGTGCTTCCAAAGTATGCCCGTTTTTGCCATATCGACCATTGCAGAAAACATTCTACTAGGCTGGCTAAACAAAAATGGGTCAATACAATTACATTGTGCAGCTATTTCCCATATAGCAAAAAAAGCAATCAGTAAAAATATTTGTGTACTGCATACAAGAATTTTTCTCTTTTTTACTCTTTTTAAATATTGCAGTTGTTGAGCAGATATATTGTTTTTTTCATGATACATGGACGTCCAGCTCCTTCCATATTTGATTGAAATAATCTTTAAATTCTGGTGCTTCTCTTGCCTTAATAGGTGTCCTTTCTTCTATACTTAAATTAATGTTGTGTATTGATTTTAATGTGGCAGGACGGTGAGAAAGCACAATTACTCTATCAGAAAGGCTTATTGCTTCTGAAATATCATGAGAAACAAGTATTGCTGTTTTTTTCTCTTTTCTTATAATGGTACCGATTTCATCAGAAACATAAAGCCTTGTTTGATAATCTAATGCAGAAAAAGGTTCGTCAAGTAGCAATACATCGGGCTGAACGGCTAATGTACGTATTAATGCAACTCTTTGCCTCATACCACCAGAAAGTTGATAAGGCATATGGTTTTTGAAGTCACCAAGACCATAAAGTTCTAAAAGTTCATCTACTCTTTGTATGTTTTCAGGTGTTAGTTTGTTTTGAATTTCAAGTCCAAGACAGGCGTTACTATGAATATTACGCCATTCTAATAAATAATCTTTTTGAAGCATATAACCAATATTTGTTTTAGAATGAATGTGGAATGAACCACTAGAAGGCTTTATTAGTCCAGCTAACATAGATAATATAGAAGATTTTCCGCAGCCACTTGGCCCAACAATACAAACAAATTCTCCTTGCTCTACAGAAAAGCTTAAATCAGAAACGGCATTTGTTTCACCAGATATGCTATGATAGCTAATTGTTATGTTTTTTAATTCTACCATAGAAGACATAGTGAATACCTCCTTTTTTCGTTTAATCTATTATATTGAACGAAAGGACAAAAGGTGCTTTTCTAATATAAAAAAATCATGCTACAAAAGTAACATGATTTGATGTGATATTATTTTGCTTCTTCGTTTATTACAAGTGCCATAATTTCTAATTCTTGGTCTGTATTATTTTCTAAAGAATGCCATTCTCCTACATTAATAACACAAACATCACCAGCTTTTACAATTGTTTTAGACTGGTCATTGTCAATAAAAACACCTTCCCCTTTTAATATTAAATAAGGTTCTGTGTCACCAACGTGTTGATGCCAACCTATACTGCTGTGAGGACGAAGTATAACACGAGCATACATTTTACCGTGTCCCATCAATTCTTCTTTGCTTAAAATATGATGTATTTCCGCTGAACCTTTTCCGCCACGAAGTCCTTCTACTTCTGCAATTGTTTCTTTTCTTACCATAATGTAATCCCTCATTTCTATGTAATATATAATGTTAATAAAATTATTTTTATTATACAATATTGTAGTATTTTTATCAATATCATTATTTATGACAAACCAGATAAATCGAATATAGGGGTATAATTAGAAGTAGCAGAATGTTTGCTTTGCATAAAACCATTTTTTAATCCTATTTCAAAAAAATAGTTTACCACCTTTTGATATTCTAATGTAGTAAGTTTGCGTGAAATTTCTTTGTATTGTGCTGCTTTGTGCATAGGCGTATATTGGTTTAACAAAGAAATATAAGTATCTTCTCCTATATTTTGTTTTATCCATTTTAATATTTCAAAACTATCTTTATAGCAATTAGGCAATACCAAATGACGTATAATAATTCCCTTTTGCAATATGCCATTTGTATCGAAAACAGTGGTAGGTTGTTGCCTTTTCATTTCAAGTATTGCTTTTTTGGCATATTCAGCATAGTTCTGTGCAAAAGAATAACGTTTACTATATTCTGGAGAAATATATTTGAAATCAGGCAAATAAATGTCAATAAGTCCTTCTAACAATTTTAAACTTTCTACTTTTTCATAAGCATTTGTATTGTATACAACAGGAATAGAAAGCCCTTTTTGCTTTGCTAATAATAATGCTTGTTTTATTTGAGGTATAAAATGAGTAGGAGAAACTAAATTGATGTTATGTACTCCTTTTTTTTGCTGTGATAAAAAAATATCCGATAAATGTTCTGCTGTAATTTCTTTTCCAAATCCTTGTTCACTGATAGTATGGTTTTGACAAAATACACAGTTTAAATTGCAATGAGAAAAAAATACAGTACCAGAACCTTTATGACCGCTAATAGGGGGTTCTTCCCAGTGGTGAATAGAAGCCAAAGCACATTTTGCGAAATAGCCTGCATTACAATATCCTTTTTCTCCTTTATAACGATTTGCACCACAATTTCTAGGGCAAATAGTACAATGTTTCATAGTATTGTTCATAATATCATTCCTTTTTATAATTGCTATGTTTATTTTAACAAATGTACCAGCGTTTTAATAGTGCAAAAATAAAAAAGCTATGTTACACTACAATAAAACAAACAACAAACAGATGAGGGGGACTGTGTAATGAGAATGTATGAAACTGTAACAGAAAATAGTGAAAAAGTGGAAAAAGTCCTTTGTAACTGTTGTGGAAAAGAAATTAAAAAAGAACAGGGCTATTTTTCAGACCATTTGCATATAGAAAAACAATGGGGATATTTTTCACAAAAAGATGGAAGAAAAGATGATTTTGATATATGTGAAAGTTGTTATGATAAATTTGTAAATAGTTTTGTTTTACCGATATAAAATAAAAAACAGTGGTGTATTTGCCACTGTTTATTTTTTTTACTACATTTTATATTTTCTGTCTAAACTACGATATTGTATTACTTCCGCAATATGTCTTGTATTAATATCTTTACAGCCTTCTAAATCAGCAACAGTACGAGCCACTTTTAATATTTTGTGATATGCTCTAGCACTAAAATTCATACGGTCAAATGCTGCTTGCAATAATGTTTTTTCTTTTTGTCCTAAATGACAGTAGTGTTCAATTTGTGCTGCTCCAAGTTGTGAATTAAAAAAGAATTTTTCGTTTTTATATCTTTCTAGTTGTATTTGTTGTGCTTGTAATACTCTTTGTTTTATTTGTGCAGAGCTTTCTCCACAAGAGGTTTGCTCTAATGATTGATAGGAAAGTGCAGGCAATTCTACCATTAAATCAATACGGTCAAGAAGCGGACCACTGATTTTATTATGATATTTTGTAATTTCATTTAAAGAGCAATGACAACGATTATCGTCACCTAAATAACCACAAGGACAAGGGTTCATAGCAGCAATTAACATAAAATTAGAAGGATATGTTAATGTTCCACTAACACGAGCAATCGTTACTTTAGCATCTTCTAAAGGCTGACGCATAATTTCTAAAGCACCCCTTTGAAATTCAGGTAATTCATCTAAAAATAATACACCATTATGTGCTAATGATATTTCTCCTGGACGTGGTATTCTGCCACCTCCTGTTAATGCAGAGGGAGAAATCGTATGGTGAGGAGAGCGAAAAGGTCTTTGACGAATTAACGTATTTTGAGAAGGCAATAGTCCAGCTACACTATATATTTTTGTAATTTCAATACTTTCTTCAAAAGTTAAATCAGGCAATATCGTGGAAAGTCTTTTAGCAAGCATTGTTTTACCAGTTCCGGGAGGGCCTATTAATAATGCGTTGTGCATACCGCTGGCTGCAATTTCTAATGCTCTTTTAGCATTTTCTTGTCCTTTTACATCAGAAAAATCTAAAAAAGTGTTTTGTTCTATGTCTTTTGAAAAAAGAGAATGAAAATCAACAGTAAAAGGAGAAATTTGTTTCTTTTTTTGTAAAAAGGCAATGACATCATTTAAGTTTGTAATAGGATATACTTCTATATCTTTTACAAGAGCAGCTTCTTCTGCATTTTCAATAGGAACGATACAGCGAGAAATCCCTTTTTCTTTGGCATGATGTACCATAGGTAGTACACCATTTACAGGACGTACAGAACCATCTAAAGATAACTCGCCTAATACTAATGTATTTTCAGTAGCAGAAGGAGAAAATAATTCCATACAACACAAAATACCTATAGCAATAGGTAAATCAAAAGCTGCCCCTTCTTTTTTCATGTGAGCAGGTGCTAAATTTACTGTAATTCTTTTTACAGGAAATATAAAACCAGAATTTTTGATAGCAGTTCTAACACGTTCACGTGCTTCTTTTACAGCAGAGTCAGGTAATCCTACTAAGTCAAAAGCAGGTAGACCACTACTCAAATCTACTTCTACATCTATAATATACCCATCAATACCTAATATACCACTACTGATTATTTTTGAAAGCATTTTCATTCCTCCCTTTTCAAACAGCATAATACTATTTTTTTCATAATAACAGCAATTTTATGATTTTTCAACAAAAACAAAACATATCTATGGTGATTTTTAACAATATATGTTATGATAATAAAAATAGGGAGATGTGGGAGGAAACATATGAAAAAGAATATCAATGTGTTATTTTGTATTATGTTACTTTTTTTAATAGAAGGGTGTGCAAAAGAGGAAACAGAACCTGTAGAACAGCAGCAACAGATGCAACAACAGTCAGCAGAAGATGATAGTGTTATTCCTTCTGTTTTTAAACAAGAAAAAATATTTGGAACTTATGATGTATATGAAGATTGGGTATTTTTGGAAAATTATTCTGATGATGAAAGTGCTTTTTATACCAAAAAAGGAGAAGAAATTACAAATAAAACAACAAATATTTCTGTAGAATATCGTCAAAATCAATATAAAAAAGAGGAATATGATATTTTGATTTCTGCAATATTATATCAATTAAAATTGGAATTAAAACCAGAATTGTATCATAATTTAGTAACAGAAGAATATACTTCTAAAAATGGATATACTGTATTTTGTATTGAAGTAAATGATGAACAAAATGACCCTCCAGTAAAAACAATACAACGTTATATTATAGGAGAAAAAGCTCATATTGTAGTACAAACAACAGATTTTGGAGAAGAAGGAACAGAAAATGTAGAAGAAGTTGCTAAAAATATTGTGGAAAGTTTTGCATGGAGAGAAATTACAATATAAAGCAAAAGCTGTATTTTTAGTATTTGGGACTGTGAAAAAACAGTCCTTTTTTCATACAAAATATAATTTTCAAAAAATTTATATTGAATTTATTTCAAAAAGGTTTTATGATAGGATAGATTTCGGATTTTATTTATGACGCTATATTTTGGAGAGGAGGCGAAACATATGGAAGAATATTATATGATGTGGCTTTCTCGTATACCCTCTATTGGTGTTCATAAAGCAATGCTGTTGTTAGATTATTTCGGTACAGCAGAAAATATTTGGAAAGCTTCTTTTAGTGATTTAAGAGAAGTAAAGGGAATAGGCACTGTTTATTGTCAAACAATAAAAGAAGCAAAAAAAGAACAACAACTGGAAAAATGGATAGAAGAATTAGAAGAAAAAGAAATTCGCTTTGTTTCTATTAAAAATGAGCAATATCCTTATTTACTAAAACAAATATATGACCCACCTATTGGTTTTTATATGAAAGGATATTTGCCAGATGATAATATTGATAAAGTAAGCATTGTAGGAGCAAGAAGATGTTCTCATTATGGTGCATCTGTAACACATAAATTAGCGAGTGATTTAGCAAAAGCTAATATTACTATTGTAAGCGGTATGGCAACAGGTATTGATGGCATAGCACATAAGGGAGCACTATATGGAGGGGGACAAACCATTGCTGTATTAGGAACAGGAGTAGATATTTGTTATCCAGCGGAACATAGAGAGCTTATGGAGCGTATTATACAAAATGGGTGTGTCATATCAGAATATCCACCTCAGACACCAGTTTATCCTCAAAACTTTCCGAAAAGAAATCGTATTATTAGTGGATTATCTCCTATTACTATTGTGGTAGAAGCTGGTAAAAGAAGTGGAACATTAATTACAGCAGACCAAGCACTCAATAATGGTAGAGAGGTTTTTGTAGTGCCAGGAAATGTAACAAGTGCTTTGAGTGAGGGTACAAACAATTTAATTAAGCAGGGCTGTCCTATTATTACAGAATTTGAAGATGTTTTAATTGCATTAGGAATTGCTTTTTCAGAAAATGAGAAACAGCAGTTTCAGCAGCAAATGTCGGAAAGTATGAAAAAAGAAGAAAAAGAAGTCTATGATTGTATTGGGCAAGAAGCGATTGACGTAGAAACCATAAGTAGAAAACTAAACAGAAATATACAGGAAGTACAATATTCATTAACGTTACTAGAAATTATGGGAAAAATACGGAAATTGCCTCAATTAGGTTATATTAGAGAATATTGAGAGGTGTTATTGATGTCAGTAAAAAAAGAAGTGAAAAAATCAAAAAAGACAAAAGAAGACAAAAAACATCTGGTCATTGTAGAGTCACCTGCAAAAGCAAAAACAATTAAAAAATTTTTGGGAAACACTTATAAAATAGAGGCATCTATGGGTCACGTAAGAGATTTGCCTAAAAGTCAGCTTGGCATTGACATAGAAAATGATTATGAGCCCAAATATATTACAATAAGAGGAAAAGGAGAATTACTCAGTCAGTTAAGAAAAGAGGCAAAATCAGCAGATAAAGTTTATTTAGCAACAGACCCTGATAGAGAAGGAGAAGCAATTAGCTGGCATTTACTTCACGCTTTAAATTTAAAAGAAAAACCGATTAGTCGTATTACATTTAATGAAATTACAAAAAATGCAGTAAAAAAATCCATTTCAGAAGCAAGAGAAATTGATATGGATTTGGTAAATGCACAACAAGCAAGAAGAATACTTGATAGAGTAGTAGGATATAGTATAAGCGATTTACTTTGGCAAAAGGTAAAAGGAAGATTGAGTGCTGGTCGTGTGCAGTCTGTTGCATTAAGAATGATTTGTGACAGAGAAGAAGAAATAAATAGTTTTATACCAGAAGAATATTGGACAATTACAGCACATTTAATAGATGAATATAATAATGATATAAAAGCAAAATTTTATGGTACAGAAAAAGAAAAAATAGAATTGCATAATGAAGCAGAAACGAATGCCATAATAGAAAAAGTAAAACAAAAAGAATTTGTTGTAACAGATGTCAAAAAGGGAACAAGAATAAAAAAACCAGTTGCACCTTTTACAACAAGTACATTACAACAGGAAGCAAGCAAGCATTTGAATATGACAACACAAAAAACTATGATTATAGCACAGCAGTTATATGAAGGCATTGACATAAAAGGAGAAGGAACAATAGGCATTGTTTCATATATTAGAACAGATTCTTTCCGTATTTCTGATGAAGCATATGAGCAGGCAGTACAGTTTATTGATGAAACATATGGCAAAGAATATGTAAATCCTGAAAGGGTAGTATATAAATCAAAAGGAAAAACACAAGATGCTCACGAAGCAATACGTCCAACAAGTGCTTCTCGTACACCAGAAAGTATTAAAGAGTCTTTGTCAAAAGACCAATATAAATTGTACAAACTGATTTGGGAAAGATTTATAGCCAGTCAAATGAGTCCTGCTGTATATGATACACTATCTGTAAAAATAAAATGTGATAAATACCAATTTAGAACAGGTGGTTCTGTATTAAAATTTGAAGGATTTTTAAAAGTTTATAATTATAGTAAAGAAGAAACAGAAAAAATTGTAAATTTAGAACAAGGGCAAATATTGCAGCAAAAAGAGATAGAAGGTATACAACACTTTACACAGCCTCCTCCAAGATTTACAGATGCTTCTCTTGTAAAAACATTAGAAGAAATTGGTGTGGGGCGTCCTAGTACGTATGCTCCTACGCTAACAACAATACAAACAAGAAATTATGTAACAAAAGAAAATAAAAATCTTTTTCCAACAGAATTAGGTGAAATTGTAAACGATATTATGAAAAATTATTTTTCTGATATTGTAGATATTCATTTTACAGCAACAATGGAGGATAAATTAGATAAAGTAGAAGAAGGAAAAGGAGAATGGAAACAAATTATAAGAGAATTTTATCCGCCTTTTCATAAAGAAGTGCTTGATGCAGCGGAAAAGTTAGAAAAAATAGATATTAAAGATGAAGTAACAGATATTATATGTGAAAAATGTGGTAGAAATATGGTAATAAAATATGGGCGTTATGGGAAATTTATTGCTTGTCCCGGTTTTCCAGAATGTCATAATGCAAAGGCATTTTATGAGGAGGCAGGGGTACCATGTCCTGAATGTGGTGGCAAAATACTCATTAAAAAAACCAAAAAAGGCAGAAAATATTTTGGTTGTGAAAATCCAGAATGTAATTTTATGTCATGGAATAAACCTGCAAAAGAGAAATGTCCTCTCTGTGGCAGTTATATGGAAGAAAAAGGAAAGAAAAACATCAAAATTGTTTGTTCTAATATACAATGCGGTTATGTAGAAGAAAAGAAAGAAGAAACAGAATAAAAATAAATATAT
Source organism: uncultured Clostridia bacterium (assembly GCA_910586765.1). Taxonomy (GTDB): domain Bacteria; phylum Bacillota; class Clostridia; order Lachnospirales; family Anaerotignaceae; genus Coprocola. Next base: position 22,588 of record CAJUJJ010000026.1, on the reverse strand, counting down.
TTTGTAAGTATAAAGAAGCTATTTTATATTTATTATGATATAGCTTCTTTTTTATGTATCATAAAAAATTTACAAATTTTGTTGTAAAGTAGTTGTAATATTTTTAGAGCTATGATATAATGCACAAGGTAAAAAATATAACTCACCTATTTTCATACACTGAACTGGTGCTTTGTTAAGTCGTTCAGAAAAATGGAAAATGGGGCGGACTAACCAAGGAGGTAAATAAAATGAGCGTAATTTCTATGAAACAATTATTGGAGGCTGGTGTACACTTTGGTCATCAGACAAGAAGATGGAACCCTAAAATGGCAGAATACATTTTTGCTGAAAGAAATGGTATTTATATCATTGACTTGCAAAAAACAGTAAAAAAAGTAGATGAAGCATACACAGCAGTAAGCGATATTATAAAAGAAGGCGGAGAAATTCTTTTTGTAGGTACAAAAAAACAAGCACAAGACTCTATTAAAGAAGAAGCTGAAAGATGTGGTATGTACTATGTAAATCAGAGATGGTTAGGCGGTATGTTGACAAACTTCAGCACAATTAAAACAAGAATTGCCAGATTAAAAGAATTAGAAGAAATGCAGGAAGATGGTACATTTGATGTATTAACAAAAAAAGAAGTTGCTGCATTGCTTCATGAAAAAGAAAAATTGGATAATAACTTGGGCGGTATTAAAGAAATGACAAGAGTACCAGATGTTATGTTTATTGTTGACCCAAGAAAAGAAAGAATTGCTATTCAGGAAGCACATACATTAGGTATTCCTATTGTAGCGATTGTTGATACAAACTGTGACCCTGAAGAAGTAGATTATGTTATTCCAGGAAATGACGATGCAATTAGAGCAGTAAAACTGATTGCTTCTAAAATAGCAGATGCTGTTATTGAGTCTAAACAAGGCGAAGAAATGGCTGGTATGGAACAAGAAGAAGCAGAAACAGAAGAAGAAGCATAATATAAGGCGTATGCCCAAGCCTCAGCCTGCTCATTGGGCTGGGGCTTTTTTGAGAAAATAAGTATCCACATACAATAAAATATGGAGGTTTTAAAATTATGGCAGTAGATATGAAAAAAGTAAAAGAACTTAGAGAAATGACAGGTGCAGGTATGATGGACTGCAAAAAGGCATTAGAAGAAACAAATAATGATATGGATAAAGCAGTAGAAGTATTGAGAGAAAAAGGCCTTGCAGCATCTGCAAAAAAAGCAGGAAGAATTGCAGCAGAAGGTATTGTTGCAATACACTTGTCTGATGATAATAAAGTTGGTGCGATTGTAGAAGTAAACTCTGAAACAGACTTTGTTGCAAAAAATCAAAAATTCCGTGATTATGTTGACGCTGTTGCAAAACAAGTTACAAAATCAAGTGCAGCAGATATGGACGCATTTTTTGCAGAAACATGGCAAGATGACCCACAATTTACAGTAAAAGAAGAACTGAGCCAGCAAGTTGCTGTTATTGGTGAAAATTTGAATATCAGACGTTTTGAAAGATATACAAGAGAAAATGCAGGTAAATTGGTTTCTTATATTCACGGCGGCGGCAGAATTGGCGTTATGATTGAATTAGCTTGTGAAAAAGAAGCAGATGCTTTGGAAGAATTGGGCAAAAATATTGCTATGCAAATTGCAGCTTTAAATCCACAATTCATTGCAACAAAAGATGTTCCACAAGAATTTATTGATAAAGAAACAGAAATTTTAACAATACAAGCAAAAGAAGACCCTAAAAACGCATCTAAACCTGACAATATTATTGCAAAAATGATTGAAGGCAGATTGAAAAAAGAATTAAAAGAAATCTGTTTAGTAGAACAGGCTTATGTAAAAGATGGTGATATGACAGTACAACAATATATTAATAGTGTTGCAAAAGAAGTTGGTGCTGATATTACAATTACACGTTATGTTCGTTTTGAAACAGGCGAAGGTCTTGCGAAAAAAGAAGAAGATTTTGCTGCTGAAGTAGCAAAACAAATACAATAATATTTATTGTAAATAAACAAAAGAAAAAGGAAACATTGCCTGTGCGTGTTTCCTTTTTTTGGGATATTTTATAAGAATTTTGACAGAATATGAAAAAAATATAGCATTTTAAATAGTTGTGTGGTACATTAGTAAAGAAGGGAGCTGTTGCAATGTATAAAAGAATCGTATTAAAAATCAGTGGAGAGGCTTTAGCAGGAGAACAACAAGGAGTTACATTTTTTCAGCCTGTTATAGATGAACTTGTAAGACAAATAAAAGTAATTTTACAAAAAGGTACACAAGTAAGTCTTGTAATTGGCGGCGGTAATTTTTGGCGTGGAAGAAGTGCAAATTCTCAAATGGACAGAACAAAAGCAGACCAAATTGGTATGCTGGCAACAGTGATGAATGCGATTTATGTAGCAGATGCACTGAAGCAAGTAGGTGTTGAGGCAGTAGTACAAACGCCTTTTGCAGTTGGTACAATGACAGAACTTTTTTCAAAGGAAAGTGCTTTAGCACATTTACAAAAAGGACAAGTTGTTATATTTGCTGGCGGTTTGGGACACCCATTCTTTTCTACAGATACGATTACAGCTTTGAGAGGTGCAGAATTAGATGCAGATGGTTTATTTTTTGCAAAAAATGTTGATGGTGTGTATGATAGTGACCCTGCTGTCAATAAAAATGCAAAAAAAATTGACTGTATCAAATCAGAAGATATTGTAAAAAATAATTTAAAAGTCATTGACATGGCAGCAGCAAATCTTTGTTTTGAAAGAAAAATTGCGGTTGTAATATTTGGTCTAAATGAAAAAGATAGTATTATTAGAGCAGTCAGTGGTGAAAAAATTGGTACGATTGTAACAGCGTAAACAATGTAAAAAGTAGGAGGAATGATTATGGCAACAGACACAACTGTTTATGAGGACAAAATGAAAAAAACAATAGCATCATTAGAGGGAGAATATGTTACTATTAGAGCAGGACGTGCAAATCCTCACGTTTTAGACAAAATTACAGTAGACTATTATGGAACACCAACACCTATCAATCAAGTAGGAAATATTACAATACCAGAAGCAAGACTGATACAAATTCAGCCTTGGGACGCTTCTATGCTGAAAGCAATATCAAAAGCAATTTCTGCTTCTGATTTAGGTATCAATCCTAATAATGATGGTAAAGTAATTCGTTTGGTATTTCCAGAATTGACAGAGGAACGCAGAAAAGAATTGACTAAAGACGTAAAGAAAAAAGCAGAAAATGCAAAAGTAGCATTGCGTAATATTCGTAGAGATGCGATTGATACTTTCAAAAAAATGGAAAAGAAAAAAGAAATTCCAGAAGATGAATTAAAAGATTTAGAAGAAAAAATACAAAAAATGACAGATAAATATGTAGGGGAAATTGACACAAAATGCGAAGCTAAGTGTAAAGATATATTGTCTGTGTAAAATCATAATAATATAAAGGACAGGAAGCAATGCTTTTCTGTCCTTGCTGTATTATTTTCTAAAAGATTTTGAGGAGAAAGATTATGTTTCCTTTTATAAATAATAATAAAGAAGAATTAAAACTAAATGAACAAAATATGCCAAAACATATTGCGATTATTATGGACGGCAATGGCAGATGGGCAACAAAAAGAGCATTGCCTCGAAAAGCAGGACATAGAGCAGGAGCGAAAACACTTGAAAATATTTCGCAGGCTGCTGTGGATTTAGGAATAGAGCATTTAACAGTATATGCCTTTTCTACTGAAAATTGGAAAAGGTCTGAAGAAGAAATTAAGGGCATTATGGATTTGCTTAGAGAATACTTGAAAAATTATATTGATAGAGCAAAAAAGGATAATGTTCGTGTTCATATTATAGGAGATATTACTCGTTTAGACCAAGATATACAACAACAAATTATACAATTAGAAGAACTGACAAAACAAAAAACAGGAATGAGCCTTCATATTGCATTAAATTATGGTGGTAGAGATGAACTGTTGAGAGCAATTAGAAAAGTCAGCAAAGATGTTGCAGAGGGAAAATATAAAGCAGAAGAAATTGGAGAAAAAGAGCTAGAACAATATCTTGATACAAAAGGAATACCAGACCCAGAACTTCTCATTAGAACAAGTGGAGAAGAACGTATTAGTAATTTTTTACTTTGGCAAATAGCTTATTCTGAATTCAGTTTTTCAGATAAGTTGTGGCCTGATTTTACAGAAGACGACTTGAAACAATCCATTTACCAATACCAAAATAGAGAAAGACGTTTTGGAGGCAGAAAATAGCAGGAGGAGGGAAACAATATGGCAATTAGAATTCTTTCAAGTGTTGTTGGTTTGCCTATACTGATTTTTTTTGTAATATATGGAAGAATACCATTACAGGCTGTTATATTGTTAGCAGGCTTAATTGGTATGCACGAATTTTATAGTGCATTTTCTTTAAAAAGTAAAGGAGTGCAGTATATTAGCTATTTTTTTGCTGTCATTTATATGATTTTTATTGATAAAATTATCAATATGCAAAATATGTTTAATGTATTTGTTTCTTTATTTCTGTTAATATTACTGATTTATATTGTTCTTTTTCATGAAAAAACAAATGCAGAAGAGGGAATGTTAAGTTTTTTTGGCTTTTTTTATGTTATGTTTCTTTTATCCCACGTATTTTTAATTCGTTCTTATACTTATGGAAATATTTTTATATGGCTTGCTTTCATTTCCGCATGGGGGTGCGATACAGGTGCATATTTTACAGGTGTTGCCATTGGTAAACATAAATTAATCCCTACATTGAGTCCTAAAAAAACAATAGAAGGGTCAGTCGGAGGCATTGTGACAGCAACAGTGTTGGCACTTTTATATGGCTGGTTTATAGAGAAAAATTTTCCATTGGAAGAAGTGAATGTATTTCTTTTGTGTGGCTTAACAGGTGTTTTTGGCTCTATGTTATCACAAATTGGAGATTTAGCAGCATCTGCTATGAAAAGGTATACAGGTATAAAAGATTTTGGAAAATTAATACCAGGACATGGGGGAATATTAGACAGATTTGACAGTGTACTTTTGACAGCACCTGTTGTATACTATATTATGATGTTTTTAATACGTGTAGAATTGTAAAGCTTGGAGATGATATTTTGAGAACCATAAGTATATTGGGGTCTACTGGTTCTATAGGAACACAGACGCTAGATGTAGTAAAACACTTGGGAAATATAAAAGTTGCTGGTTTAACTGGCAATCAAAATGTAAAATTGATGGAACAACAATATTATACATATCGTCCTTCTAAAATTGCTATGATGGATATAGGCAGAGCATTGCAGTTAAGAGAAAGATTAGCAGGAGAACCTGTTACAGTGCTTTGGGGAATGGAAGGGCTTATGGAAATTGCTTCTATGAAAGAAGTAGATATGGTTGTAACATCTGTAGTAGGAAATGTAGGTATTGCACCAACATTTGAAGCAATACGACATGGAAAAGATATTGCTTTAGCAAATAAAGAAACACTTGTTTCAGCAGGACAACTTGTTATGGACGAAATCAAAAACAAAAATGTAACACTTTACCCAGTAGACAGCGAACATTCTGCAATTTTTCAGTGCTTGCAGGGGAACAAATCAAATTCTGTAAGAAGAATATTATTAACTGCTTCTGGAGGGCCTTTTAGGGGAAAAACAAGAGAAGAATTAAAAAATGTAACAGTAGAAGATGCTTTAAAACACCCAAATTGGAATATGGGAAAAAAAATTACAATAGATTCTGCTACACTTATGAATAAAGGTCTTGAAATGATGGAAGCAAAGTGGCTTTTTGGTGTAAAAACAAATCAAATTGAGGTTTTAATACACCCTCAAAGTATTATTCATTCTGCTGTAGAATATGAAGATAGTGCTATTATTGCACAAATGGGCGAGCCAGATATGAAAGTACCTATACAATATGCTTTGACTTATCCAGAAAGAACAAAAAATGATTATGCAAAAATGGATTTTACAAAAAGGAATTGCTTGACATTTGAAAAACCAGATTTTGAAACATTTCAATGTTTGTCATTGGCATATAAAGCACTGGAAATAGGAGGAACTATGCCAGCTGTTTTAAATAGTGCGAATGAGGTAGCAGTACAAAAATTTATAGAGAAAAAAATCGGTTTTTTAGATATTCCTTTACTAATAGAAAAGACAATGAACGCATATACTGTGAAAGAACACTATACAGTAGAAGATTTACTTGCTGCAGATAGGTGGGCAAGAAATTTTGCAGAAGAAAACAGTATATAGGAAGGCAGGCGGCAAAAAAATATGATGTCTATTATTATATCTATTATTGTATTAAGTGTCATTGTAATAATACATGAATTTGGGCATTTTATTGTAGCAAAAAAAGGCGGCATATTAGTAGAAGAATTTGCTGTAGGTATGGGGCCAATGATTGCATCAAAACAAATTGGAGAAACGTTGTATTCTTTGAGAGCATTACCAATAGGCGGTTTCTGTCGTATGATGGGAGAAGATAACACAGGAGAAATTGCAGAAAGAAGTTTTTCTGAAAAAAATGTTTGGATAAGAATGGCTGTTGTATTTGCAGGCCCTTTTATGAATTTTGTATTAGCGATGTTGCTGGTAATTTGCATTGTTTCTACTACTGCTGTTGTAACACCTGAAATCACAGCACTTTCAGAAGGTTATCCAGCACAACAGGCAGGCCTACAAATAGGAGATGTCATTACAAAAATCAATCATAAAAATATTTATATTTATGATGATTTACAAATGATTATGGCAGAAAATAAAGGAGAAGCAATAGAATTAGAAGTACGTCGTGATGATGAAAAAATTACAACAACAATATTGCCAAAAGCAGATGAAACAGGAAGATATTTAATTGGCTTTTCTCCTCTTATAAAACAAGGTATTTTTTCAAAAGAACAAACAAATTATCAAAAGGCAAGTATATGGGATACTATTCATTATAGTTTTGATACTATGGTGTTTTATGTGAGATATACCGCTATGGGATTGGCAAAAGTATTTACATTTCATGCTTCCAGAGAAGAAATTTCAGGCCCTATAGGTATTTTTCAAATTGTAGGGGATAGTTATGAAGCAGGTATAAAATATAGTATAGGTGCAGCAGTACAAAATATATTGTATATTGGTGCAGTATTGAGTGCAAATTTAGGTGTATTAAATTTATTTCCAATACCAGCTATGGACGGAGGTCGTTTGTTATTTTTAATATTAGAAACAATACGCAGAAAACCTGTCAATCCTGAAATGGAGGGTAAAGTACATTTTGCAGGATTTGTTTGCCTTATGCTTTTTATGGCATTTATTATGTATAATGATATTACAAAAATTTTTGTCGGATAATATGAAAAAATGCTTGCCCATACTATAATGGCTGCAAGTGTTTTTTTGTTTAAAAAGAGGTGTATAGAATGAGTGAAATAAAACGAAAAAAAACAAGAATGGTAAAAGTAGGCAATGTTGTTATGGGAGGAAATTCTCCTATTGTAATACAGTCTATGTGTAATACAGATACAAGAGATGTAGAAAAAACAGTAAAACAGATATTAGAATTAGAACAAGTAGGCTGTCAAGTGGTAAGAGTGGCTGTACCTGATATGGCAGCAGCAGAAGCAGTAGGAGAAATTAAAAAAAGAATTTCTATTCCTATTGTGGCAGATATTCATTTTGATTATAAATTGGCATTAAAAGTAATGGATTTAGGAATTGATAAAGTGCGTATCAATCCTGGAAATATTGGAGAAGAAAGTCGTATACAGGCAGTAGTAGAAAAAGCAAAACAAAAACAAATTCCTATACGAATTGGTGTAAATAGTGGTTCTTTGGAAAAGGATTTGATACAAAAATATGGCGGTGTTACACCAGAGGGGTTAGTAGAAAGTGCATTACGCCATGTCAGAATATTAGAAAAATACCAGTTTTATGATATTGTGGTATCTATAAAAGCATCAAATGTGCCTTTTAGTGTACAAGCATATACATTGCTTTCTCAAAAAATTGATTATCCTATTCATGTGGGAATTACAGAAGCAGGTACTGTTTATAGTGGTACAGTAAAATCTGCTGTAGGAATTGGTGCAATATTATTACAAGGGATTGGAGATACCATAAGAGTTTCATTGACAGGAAATCCTGTAGAAGAAATCAAAGCAGCAAAAGAGATATTAAAAAGTGTTGGTATGCTAGAACAAGGAATTGAGTTGATTTCTTGTCCAACTTGTGGCAGGACACAAATTGATTTAATTTCTATTGCCAATGAAGTAGAAAAAAAATGTAAAGCATTAAATAAAAAATTAAAAGTAGCTGTTATGGGTTGTGTTGTCAATGGGCCCGGAGAAGCAAGAGAAGCGGATATTGGCATTGCAGGAGGAAAAGGAGAAGGCCTTCTTTTTAAAAAGGGAGAAATTATAAGAAAAATACCTGAAAATGAATTAGTAGAACAATTAATGAAAGAAATAGAAATGATGTAATATTTTTATTGAACATAAAGGAGGAGTTTTGTGACAGCAAAAACATTTCCTGCTGTTTTTGAAAGAATATCTCTTTCTGAAACAGTACAAAAAGCATTTTGTAATAGTATTGTAGAAAATATTATTGTACACAAAAAGCAAAAAAATTTAGAAGTACATTTAGTTTCTGATGAGATACTGCAATATACTGCATTACAACAGCTTCAAAATGAGTTGTTAAATCAGCTTCCTGGTGTAAAAGAAGTAAATATTAGCCCTTTTTTTAATGTAAAAGAAAAGTTTTCAGAAAAAGAAATCATTGAAAAATATTGGGAAAATGTAGTTTATGAAATTTCATCAGAAAGTCCCATTTGTAAAGGCATTATAAAAGAAGCTTATTGGGAACTAGAACAAAAAAAGCTGCTGATTTATGTAAAAAATAATACAGCATATTATATGTATAAAAAAGGTATGGAGGAAAAAATACAACAATGTTTGCAACAACAGACGGGATTGCAATTTCGTGTCATGTTTAAAGATGTACGCATTTCTGAACAAGAAAAAGAAGAATTGTCTCAAAAACAAATTTCTAAACAAAATGAAATGATAGCACAAATCAATGCAAAACAGGCAGAGGCTGAAAAGATACGTGATACACAACAAACAGAAGCCGTTTCTGAAAGTATTATGAAAGGAGTTCTTTTTGGAAAAGAATTTAATGGTACTGTTTCAAAAATATATGACAGTAAAATAGAAGGAGAAAAAGTAATTATTGAGGGCAATTTGTTTCATGTAGAAACAAGAGAAATCAAAGGAGAAAAATATATTGTTTCATTTGATATTACTGATTTATCCGACTCTACTACTGTAAAGTTTTTTGTAAAAAAGAATATTTTTGAAAAAGAATTAAAAGCATATATAAAAGGTGGAAGTTATGTACGTGTACAGGGAGATGTACAATTTGATAAATATGCCAAAGAAATCAATATTATGGCAAAAAATATTATGCTTGCAGAGCCTCCTCCTAAAAGAAAAGATAATGCAGAACAAAAAAGGGTAGAACTACATTTGCACACACAAATGAGTAGTATGGACGGCGTAACAAATGTAAAAACTTATATCAAAAGGGCAATAGAATGGGGACACAAAGCTATTGCTATTACAGACCATGGTGTAGTACAAGCATTTCCAGATGCTATGAATGCAGCAAATGGTACAGATTTAAAAGTAATTTATGGTGTAGAAGCTTATTTGATAGATGATTTAGGAAATGTTGTGATGTGTCCAAAAGGACAAAGTTTATATGATACATTTGTTGTATTTGATATTGAAACAACAGGACTTTCTAAAGAGAATGACAAAATCACTGAAATTGGTGCTGTCAAAGTAGAAAATGGTAAAATAGTAGACCATTTTAGTACATTTGTAAATCCTAAAAGGCGTTTGAGTGAAGAAATAGTAAAATTAACAAATATTACAGATGATATGTTAAAAGATGCACCTACGATTGATAAAGTATTGCCTGAATTTTTGAAATTTTGTGGAAATAGCGTACTTGTAGCACATAATGCAAGTTTTGATGTAGGTTTTATTAGAAACAATGCAGAAGTATTGCATATACCTTCTGTAGACAATACTGTTTTAGATACTGTAGAGTTGTCCAGAACACTTTTACCAGAGTTAAAAAAACATAAATTAGATATTGTTGCAGAACATTTAGGCGTTTCATTAGAAGGACATCATAGAGCAGTAAATGATGCAGAGGCTACAGCAGAAATTTTTATAAAATTAGTTGCTATGCTAAAACAAAAAGGTGTTACAAATGTAGATGAAATTAATGTTTTGGCAAGCAGAACAGTTAATTATAATAAATTAAAATCGTATCATGCGATTATATTAGTAAAAAACTATGTAGGACTAAGAAATCTGTATGAATTAGTGTCAAAAGCACATATTGATTATTATTTTAGACGACCACGTATTCCTAAAAGTGAATATCTGAAATTAAAAGAAGGATTAATGATAGGAAGTGCTTGTGAAGCAGGAGAATTGTATAGAGCATTGCTTGACAATAAACCTAAAGAATATATTGAAGAAATTGTAAATTTTTATGATTATTTGGAGATACAACCTTTAGGAAATAATCATTTTATGGTTGCTTCTCAAAAAATAGATGCAGTTCATTCTGTAGAAGACATTAAAGACTTTAATAGAAAAATTATACAATTAGGAGAGCAGTACCATAAATTAGTTGTAGCAACTTGTGATACACATTTTATAGACCCAGAAGATGCAGTGTATAGAAAAGTAATTATGACAGCAGAAGGATTTAGTGATGCAGAAAACCAACCTCCATTATATTATAGAACAACAGAAGAAATGCTTTCTGAATTTCAATATTTAGGAGAAGAAAAAGCAAAAGAAATTGTAATAACAAACACAAATAAAATTGCAGATAGTATTGAAAAAATAAAACCAATACCTGATGAAACATTTCCACCTAAAATTGATGGTGCAGAAGAACAGCTTAAACAAATTACAATGGAAAAAGCAATATCAATATATGGTGACCCTTTGCCAGAAATTGTGCAGCAAAGATTAGACAAAGAGTTGAATTCTATTATTAAGAATGGTTTTTCTGTGTTGTATATTATTGCACAAAAATTGGTTTGGAAATCTGTTGCTGATGGCTATTTAGTAGGTTCTCGTGGTTCTGTTGGTTCTTCTTTTGTAGCAAATATGGCAGGTATTACAGAAGTAAATTCATTGCCCCCACATTATGTTTGTCCAAAATGTAAATATTCTGATTTTGAGTCTGATATTGTGAAAGCAGCAGCAATGGAGGAAGGCAGTGGCTGTGATATGCCAGACAAAAATTGTCCAGTTTGTGGTACATTATTGAATAAAGAAGGACACGATATTCCTTTTGAAACATTTTTAGGATTTGATGGAGATAAAGAACCTGATATTGACTTGAATTTTTCGGGAGAATATCAGCAGACAGCACACGCTTATACAGAAGAATTGTTTGGTACCGGTCACGTTTTTAAAGCTGGTACAATAGGCACATTAGCAGAAAAAACAGCATATGGTTTTGTAAAAAAATATTTTGATGGAAAAGAAGTAACAGCTCACAATGCAGAAATTAATCGTTTAGTACAAGGTTGTACAGGTATTAAAAGAACAACAGGACAACACCCTGGTGGTCTTATGGTTGTACCAAGTGACCATGATATTTATGAATTTTGTCCTATACAAAGACCTGCAAATGATATGAATTCTACCATTACTACAACACATTTTGATTATCATTCTATTAGTGGTCGTCTGCTGAAATTGGACTTGTTAGGACACGACGACCCTACTGTAATTAGAATGTTATATGATTTAACAGGCGTTAATCCGCAAAGTGTTTCATTAGGAGATAAAGATACTATGTCGTTATTTGAATCTCCTAAAGTGCTAGGAGTAACACCAGAACAAATAGGCTGTGAAACGGGTACATTAGGCATACCAGAGTTTGGAACAAAATTTGTAAGACAAATGCTTCTGGATACAAAACCAAAAACATTTGCAGATTTATTAAGAATATCAGGACTTTCACACGGTACTGATGTTTGGATAGGTAACGCTCAAACATTAATAGAAAATAAAGTCATTACATTAAAGGAAACGATTTCTACACGTGATAGTATTATGATTTATTTAATCAATAAAGGGGTAGAGAAAAAGAAATCGTTTAAAATTATGGAGAAAGTAAGAAAAGGAAAAGGACTAGATGAAAATGATATTGCAGATATGAAAGCAAATAATGTACCAGATTGGTATATAGACTCCTGCCAAAAAATAAAATATATGTTTCCAAAGGCACACGCTGCTGCATATGTTATGATGGCATTTCGTATTGCTTATTTTAAAGTAAATTATCCTTTAGCATATTATGCTTCTTATTTTACAGTAAGAGCTTGCGATGACTTTGATTATAGTTGTATGTGTTTAGGGGAAGAAACAGCAAAGCAAGCAATACATGACATCAATGTAAAAGGTATGGAGGCAACTACAAAAGAAAAAAATAAATTGACAGTATTAGAAATTATTGTGGAATTTTATGCAAGAGGATTTCATTTCTTGCCTATTGATTTGTATGAGTCTGATGCAAAAAAATTTATTATAAAAGAAAATGGTTTAATTCCTCCTTTTCATTCTTTGCAGGGATTAGGAGATACAGCAGCACAAAGTATTGTAGAAGGTAGAGAAAAGGGAGGAGAGTTTAAAACAATAGAAGAATTTAAAGAAAGAACTTCTGTAGGTAAAACATTAATTGAACTGTTGAAAGAAAATGGTGTATTAAAGGGAATACCAGATACAAATCAGTTATCATTGTTTATGGATTAAATGAAAAAGGAAAGTCCTGCTATGGTATTAGCAGGACTTTTTTTCAGCCATTTTCAAAATAGTTTTTTATAAAATCAATAACCTTTTTTTGATTTCCACAACGAGGACAAGTATATGTACCACAATAATAGGACAATATTTTGATAAGATGTTCTTCTCCTAATATAGAAAGTACATTACTTAACCAAACAAATGTATCATCAAATGAAATATTATCCCATTCATTCAACTGATATGTGGCTGGCGTAATCTGACTTAGCTCTTGTTTGTTTGAAAATGAAAATGATAATTCTTCATCACAATATTCACAATTATCACACAATATATAAAATATATCCCAAGCAGATAATATTAAAATATAAGCAAAATATTTATCTCCTAATATTGCTAAAATAGAAGTACAAAATTCTGATTTTTCAGCAGAAGACATTTGATTTAATAATTCCATATGTTCAAATAAAAATTTTTTTGTTTTTTGCTGTAGTATAAAAAAACTTTTTTTGTAATTATCTAATATGGATTGTTCTATTTTGTCCTCTTTGGAGTGGTTTTCCGGAATATCTGTTGCAATACAATAACCTACATTTGAAATAATGTAAAATTGTTCTAAAAAATTGTTTTCATATTGTTCTAATAATGCTACAATATAAGGTAAAGTAATATATGTAGCGTTGTAAAAACTCATTTGATGACTTAGATTTTCAAATAAATTTTCAAAAGCAATATAATAATCTGAATTTTCACTTTTTTTATAAAAAAGCTGTTTTTCATTTGTAAGTGTTATAATATCGTCTTTTACACTTCCATAAGCCCCTTTATATGTTTCCCATAAAGGAGAATTAAAATCTATTAAATTCATAATTGTTCCTTTCTGTTATTTATCTAAATATAGATAAATTTTTTTAATTTTGTGACTGTATTTTTTTCATAATTTCATTCATTGAAATTGGAGTATAATTTATTCTTTCTACAGACACACAATAATGTTGACTACTGTATGTGTTAAATATTGGAGAATTGTGAACGTGACCGAATATATTTGCATACGGCATATTACTGTTTACATACATTGGTTTATGGGATAATATCCAAAATTCATTTAATATAATTGGCATATCATATACTTCTATAAAACCAACAGAACGATAATATTCATTACTATATCTGTCATGATTTCCCTTTACAAGATACTTTTTACCGTTTAATTGATTTAATATAGAAATTTCATATTTATCAGCACCAAAATCACCAAGAATATAAATAATATCATTGTTTTTTACAACACAATTCCATTGATAAATTATTTTATCATTCATTTCAGTAATATTTTTAAATGGTCTGTTTTCATATTTTATAATATTTTCATCTGAAAAGTGAGTATCTGCAATAAAATATAGATTAGCCATTTTATCACCTTATTTTCATTATTTGTCTAAATAATATTTATCATCTACATCTAAGGCTTCTACTAAAGCCACTTCTTTATTTTTTTCTAAAAATGTGTTCATAGTATAATTGTTTGCAAAGAGGAAAACAGGTCTTTCAAATCTGTCATAAACAAGTGAAGAACGAGAAGAAACATAGTTTTTTAAATCAATGTCTTTTGAAACAGTAGGAGATACCCATCTTGCTACACTGTAATCTAAATCTTCCATACGTACTTCTGAATTATATTCATTTTTAAGGCGATATTCAAATACTTCAAATTGAAGTACACCTACTGCACCAAGTATAATATCATTAAATTCATTATGATAAACTTGTATTGCACCCTCTTGAGCTAACTGTGAAACACCCTTTTGAAATTGTTTTGCTTTTAAAGAATTAACAGGGTGTACTCTTTTAAAAAATTCTGGAGGGAATGTAGGAAGCGGTTCAAAAAATATTTTTTCTTTGCTCGTAGTTAATGTATCACCAATTTGATAATTACCTGTATCATAAATACCAATTACATCACCAGCATATGCCGTTTCTACTGTTTCTCTTTCATTTGCCATAAGTTGTGTAGATTGACTTAATTTGAGTTGTTTTCCAGTACGAGAAAGTGTAACATTCATACCTCTTTCAAATGTACCAGAACAAATACGTAAAAATGCAAGTCTATCTCTGTGTGCTGGGTTCATATTTGCTTGAATTTTAAATATAAAGCCACTGAAAAAGTCATCTGTAGGTTTTATTGTTCCTGTGGTAGTTTTTCTTTCACTAGGGGCAGGAGACCAATCTAAAAAGTGATTTAAAAAAGGAACAACACCAAAATCTACTAAAGCAGAACCAAAAAATACAGGAGAAAGTTTTCCTTCTTTTATTGCCTGTAAATCAAAAGCATTTCCAGCACCATCTAGTAATTCAATTTCATTGCGAAGTATATCAATATTTGCTTCACTAATAATGCCATCTAATTTATCACCATATACACCATTTGCACCTAAATCAATCACATCATTTTTTCTGTATACATATACTTTGTTTTCTAGTCTGTCATAAATTCCCTCAAATGTCAAACCGTTTCCTATAGGCCATGTAACAGCAGTAGAGGGTAATCCAAGTGCGTCTTCTAAATCTGCCATACAGTCAAGGGGGTCTTTTGATTGACGGTCTAATTTGTTTATAAATGTAAATATAGGAATTTGACGCATACTACATACTTTAAAAAGTTTTTCTGTTTGTGCTTCAACACCTTTTGCTGCGTCAATTACCATAACAGCACTGTCTACAGATGTCAATATACGATATGTGTCTTCACCAAAATCGTTATGTCCAGGAGTGTCCATAATAGAAACAACTTTATCATTGTATTCAAACTGCATAACAGAAGAAGTGACAGAAATACCCCTTTGTTTTTCAATTTCCATCCAGTCTGATTTTGCAAATTTTTGATTTCTTCTTGCTTTAACAGTGCCTGCTTCTCTAATTGCACCACCATGAAGAAGTAATTTTTCTGTTAATGTTGTCTTACCAGCATCAGGGTGAGAAATGACACCAAAAATACGTCTTTTTTGTATTATTTCTTGATTAACCATATAAATTAATTTCCTTTCTTTCTCTTTTTTGCCATTATTCTATTGTAACCGAAATAACGAAAAAAGAAAACAATAATATGATATTTATAATGAATTTTTATAATAAAAAAAGTCCCATTAGTTTATATAAACTTTTGGGACTTTTTTATTATTCCATATTTTCTAATACGTCCATAATATTTATAGTGTTTCCAGAAGGCTGTGATAACGCTTTTTGGTCTGTAGCTTCCATAGTCATACCACAGTTAAATACCATAGTCAGCATATCTGGTACACTTAAATGAAATGTTACAGTAGCGTTTGTATCATTTTGATTTGCAGATACTGTAATGTAATTTGTACCACCTGTGCCAGCAGTAATGTTCATATCATAACCAAAAATTTCGTTATTACTTTCTAAAAGTTTTATGATAAAGTGAACATCTGCACCATCTTCACTAAAATTAAATTCTGAAGTATAACCATCTGCTTGCTGTTGGAAAGAATTATCTCCAAAGAGTGTTACAAAACCGCCTATAGATTGTTGAAAATCGTTATAATCGTTTACGCTTGTCAATGGTACAGAAGCGAGTGCGTTTTTAATATAGTATTCAAAATTAAAATTATCGCCTTTTGTCATTTCTACTAATTCAGAAAAATCAACGTCCATACCCATAGAAGCATAAATTTCAT
Source organism: uncultured Clostridia bacterium (assembly GCA_910586765.1). Taxonomy (GTDB): domain Bacteria; phylum Bacillota; class Clostridia; order Lachnospirales; family Anaerotignaceae; genus Coprocola. Next base: position 6,035 of record CAJUJJ010000026.1, on the reverse strand, counting down.
TTAAGTCCATGTAATACCAAGCACTTCCGTCCATATCTGCAAGAGCAAACAGTGGGGATTGGAAATATATTTTTCCTGTAGAAATATCTGTAATATAATTGATTTCTACATTTTCTAATGCGGATACAATATTATTCGCAATTTCTGATGTTTCTTCATCAGGTGCTTCTGTAGCAATATATTTTTTTAATCCTTCTGTATTTAATTGCATTGCCATAGACATGTTTTGTTTATCCTGTTCTGAAATACCTTCAAATGTGCCAGAACCTGTAATTGGCATTAATTCTCTTGTTGTTTCGTCATAAGGCATATTTAATTCAAAAGAGAAAGTGCCCTTAAAAATATAAGGTTGTTGAGAGAATTTTTTATTGTATTCCATATAACGGTTCATGATAGAAAAAGAACCAGCATCTGCTAACAATTTATCTGTATCAATCAACAAAGCTGCTTTTTGTTCTGCGTCCCAGCCTACTGGATAATCAAATGCTTCTCCTAAAAAACGTATTGGTATGTAAGTATTTCCAGAAGAAATTACCATAGAAGTTTCTAAATTTTTTTCCACACCATTTTTTATTACAGTAACATTTGTTTCTCCAGGGTGAAATTGTATTGTTGTATCACCTCGTTGTGCTGTCGTTAAATGTTGTGCATCGTCATAAGATATTTCTGCACCCATTTGCTGTAATGTATCACGAAAAGGCACAAATACACGGTCTTTACGATTAATAGGTTTTAAATTATCAAAGGCAATCATTTCACCATTGATTTGTAACTGCATATCGTTATTTTCTGCTGCCCATGTTGTAACAGAAATACTTGCTGCCATAGTTAATGTAGTTAAAATAGCAGTAAATCGTTTTAATATTTGTTTCATATAATATTACCCCCTTTTTGTATTTGTTTCATAATAATATGCCTCCTTTTACTATAAAAATGATACAATGCTAATATTGTATATTGATTAGTATAGCACGATAACATAATAAACACAATGGAAAAGAACAAACAAAAAAGTAGAAGCATATTACTTCTACTTTTTTGTGTCATCTTCTTTTAATATACCATTTCTATCTACAAGACGTGTAATGGCAGAAAAAACACTATCATATAAATAGTCATATCCTTTTTCACTTAAATGCACACCATCATATTGAAAAAGAGAAGTAAATTCTTCTTCACTTTCATATTTTAATATAGAAAAAAAGTCAATGACAGGACAATGATATTGTTCTGCTAATTTTTTTACAATGTCACAATATTTTTTTACTCTGTCTGTTGTAGTAAATGGGAAAAAATCTGTATCTACAACTGGAGGTGGCGTAATCAAAACAACAATGGGACGACAATGATGTAATCCTGTATGGTTATTGTGGTTTTGTATTTGCTCTATAATAGAACACATATTTTTTTCATATTCATAGGCAGTACGATATTGGTCTTCTACTAATGCACTGTCATTAGAACCTAAAAGTATAAAAACAATATTGGGGTGATAATTCAAAACATCTTTTTGTAAACGTTCTAATGCTTCTCTTGTAGTATCACCATTTACACCACTATTTTGTATTTTCCAGTTAACAGAAGGATAACATTGAGGTAAAAAAGCCTCTAAACGTCTTGTATAAGTGCATTTTTTACTTACACCATAGCCGAATGTAATACTGTCACCAAAGGCAACAATCGTTGTTTGTATCATTTGCTTTTCCTCCTTATTTATATTATATTGATGATATAATATCATAAAAATTTGGAAAAGAAATATTTGCACATTCTGCACCAGTAATAGTTGTTTCACCTAAAGCAGCAGTTCCAGCGACTGCCATAGACATAGCAATGCGGTGGTCTTGATAACTTTGTGTGACACAGCCTTTTAATATATTTCCTCCCTGTATTATCATACCATCTTCTGTTTCTGTAATATCAGCACCAAATTTTTTTAGTTCTGTAATAATTGTTTTAATACGATTTGACTCTTTTACTTTTAATTCTTGAGCATCTTTTATAATTGTTGTACCTTCTGCAAAGCAACCTGCTACAGCAATAACAGGAATTTCATCAATAAGGCGAGGAATATCAGCACCACCTATTGTTGTACCATGGAAGGCAGAATATTTTGCACGAATATCACCTATTTTTTCTCCATTTACAATTTTTTCATTTTCTATTGTAATATTGCCTCCCATAGACTGTAAAGCATCAATAATACCTGTTCTTGTTTCATTGATACCTACATTTTTTAGTAAAATTTCACTATTTTTACAAATACAAGCCATTACAATAAAATAGGCAGCAGAAGAAATATCAGCAGGTACAGAAATTTTTTGAGCATACAACTCTGTTGCAGTTTTGCAATGAATTTCATTTCCAATTTTTTGTATATCTGCTCCCATATAACGAAGCATAATTTCAGTATGGTCACGAGTAGCCTCAGTTTCAATTACAACTGTTTCGCCTTCTGCAAAAAGCCCAGCTAATAATATGGCACTTTTGACTTGAGCACTTGCTACAGGAAGTGTATAGGTAATTCCTTTTAATTTTTTGCCTTCTATTGTAAAAGGAGCAAAAAGATTTTCATCGTCATTTCCTTTTAATATAGCTCCCATTTTACGTAAAGGAATAGCAATACGGTTCATAGGGCGTTTTTGTATAGAGCTATCTCCTGTTAAATGACATGAAAAAGGTTGAGCAGATAATATACCACTTATTAAACGCAATGTAGTACCACTGTTACCTACATCTAATATTTCATTTGGTTTTGTTAAGCCATATAGTCCTTTTCCATGAACAAATATTTTATTGTTATTTTGTTCTATTGTAATGCCTAATTTTTGAAAACAGGAAATTGTAGAAAGGCAGTCTTGTCCCATAAGAAAGCCTTCTATTTCTGTTATTCCTTTTGCTAATGCACCAAACATAATACTTCTGTGAGAAATGGATTTATCACCAGGTACTGTAATGGTAGCATGAATATTTTGTTTAGGTGTTATGATTTGGTTCATTTATATATCAATCCTTTATAAAAACATCATAATTTAAGTCATGAAGTAAACTAATACTCTTTTGTCTGTCTTCTTCTGTATCAAAAGCAAAATATAAAGCACCTTGCTGTTGTTCTCTATTGTTAACGATACTCATATTTTTGATATTAATACCATGACTGGAGAAAAGCACTGCAATAATGGCAATGCTGCCAGGACGGTCTAATACATCAACTGTAATTTCATAACGTTTTACAAAACTCTTTGGTGTAATGGAATGGAAAGAATCTCTGTAAACTCTTGCTGTGTCAAAGTAGTCATATACAGATTGATATTGTTCTTTTGATAACTTTTGACGAATATCTTGTATTACTGTTTCAAAAGAAGAAAGCACTTTTAATATTTGTTCCTTGTTTTCCATACAAATACCTTGCCACATATCAGGACTAGAGGAAGCAATTCTTGTAATATCTTTAAATCCTCCTGCTGCTAATAAGTGCATATATTGGTCTGGTGTATCTAAATTTTTTACATTATGCACAAGAGCTGATGCAATAATATGAGGCACATGACTGATAGATGCCACAATATAATCATGTTCTTGAGGAGAAAGTATTACAGTAATTGCACCAATAGAACGTATAAAATCTGAAAAAGCATTTGTTTTCTCTTCTGGAATGGTTTCGTCCGGTGTTAAAATATAATAAGCATTTTCAAAAAGATGTTCTTTTGAAGCATTATATCGAAAACGTTCAGAGCCTGTCATAGGGTGTCCGCCAATATACGTAAATTTATCAGCATATTGTTTCATTTTTTGGTATAATTCCCATTTTGTACTACCTACATCTGAAACAATGCAGTTTTTGGATACAAAAGGAACTAGCTTTTCTGCATATTCCATGATGTTTTGAACGGGTGTACAAATAAAAATAATGTCACAATTTTCAAATATATCTGTAATTTCTGTAGCATAGTCATCAATAACACATTGCTTTTTTGCTTCTAATAATACATCTTCATGACGGTTGAATGCTACAATCGTTTTGACAGAAGTTCTGTTACGAAATGCTTTTGCAAGAGAACCTCCTATTAAACCAAGTCCTACAATGCCAATTTTAGAAAACATATTTAAAACTTCCTTCCTGACAGTTGTATATATGGTTTTAATTCTTCGCAAAGCTGTTTAAAATCTTCTGGGTTTAATGATTGAGAACCATCAGACATTGCTGCGGCAGGGTTTGGGTGTACTTCTATTTCAAGACCATCTACACCAACAGCTACAGCAGCACGACTTAAAGGAGCAATATAATCACGCACACCAGAAGCATGACTTGGGTCTATAATAATAGGTAGATGTGTTTTGCTTCTTAAAACAGGTACAGCACTAATATCCAATGTATTTCTTGTACTTGTTTCATAAGTACGAATACCTCTTTCACAAAGTATTACTCTTTCATTTCCTTCGCTCATAATATATTCTGCAGCATTCAGCCATTCATCTATTGTTGCAGAAAGACCTCTTTTTAATAATATAGGCAAATTAGATTTTCCTACTTCTTTAAGTAATTCAAAATTTTGCATATTTCTAGCACCGATTTGCATAATATCTACATATTTAACGGCTGTTTCTGCTGCTTTGCAGCTTGTTACTTCAGTGATAACAGCCATGCCTGTTTCTTGTCTGATTTCTGCCATATAACGAAGACCTTCTTCTTCTAAACCTTGAAAAGAGTAGGGAGAAGTACGAGGTTTATATGCTCCTCCTCTTAATATTTGAGCTCCAGCATTTTTGGCAGCAATAGCAGATGCCATAAGCTGGTCATAGCTCTCAATAGCACAAGGCCCTGCCATAATGACAAAGTTGTCACCACCTATTTTAACACCATTTACATCAATAATAGTAGGTTCAGGGTGAAATTTAATATTAGCAACTTTATAAGATTCGCTAATAGGAACAAGTTTTTCAACGCCTGGCATGAGTTGAGGGTTTTCTGCTAAAAATTTTGATTTATCGCCAACAACACCGATTATAGTAATAGATGCACCTCTGGAAAGATGAGCATCTAAACCTAAACTGTATAATTTTTGAATAATAGATTGTATATTTTCTTCTGTTGCGGAATGTTTCATAACAACTATCATATTTTTGTTCCTCCTTCAATATATCATAAAAATGTATTTTTATGTACATTTTACTCTTGGAAATAATACATGTCAATCATAGGATAATTTTCTATTTGTGTAGAATTTTGTTGAAATATGTAAGCAGAAATAGCATTTAAAGTAGTTTGTCTATAAGGACGGCTAATAAATGCTTTTTTATCCGTATGATAAAAACTAACTGTCCAATGTCTTGAACTTTTATCAATTTTAGAAATTTTATAAGGATTAATAATATAAGAACGATGAGATTGTATTAAAGTATTATCTGGTATTAATTCTAAGAAATGTTGAAATGTTATAGGCAATTCCGTAACTGTATTGTTTTCTGTATAAATAAAAACTTTTCTATTTCTAGCTTCTGCAAATAAAATACTATCTATTGGGAAATAGTAGGAACAAGAAGGAGAATTTAACTCTAAAGTTTTTTTGTAGCTTGTTTTATACATATTATAGTAAATACAAACATATTCTGATAAATTATTAGAAATTTCTTCAGTAATAGGTAATAAAACTGCTTGAAAAGGTTTTAATTGGAAAAAAGCATTTGATAGATAATTTTTGTTGTAAGAAAAAATAATTATAGGATAGTTATAATATTTTGAGTTGTTTTGTATTGCTTTTATAAATTGTATTGTATGGTATGGGTCTTTATCTAAATAAAACAGAAATAGATGAATAGGAATTTTCATCTGCTTCAATTTTATAGAATTATATATGATAATTTTTATATTACTTTTTTCTTTTGGAAAAAAGTCTATAATATTTGGAATAATTTCTTGGTTAACAAAATATTGTAATATCGTAAAAGGATAAATAAAAATCACCTCTGATATATAAATTATTTTAAAATAAACAACACAAAAAAAATACTTCTTTGTTTATAAACTTTTTCCT
>CAJUJJ010000025.1 GCA_910586765.1 uncultured Clostridia bacterium | reverse complement strand
TCCCTTCCTACCCATACTAAAATCAAAATAGTCTACAAAAGTATCAATAAAAAAAAGAGCCTTTAGCCCTTTAACACCTCTATTTCTTTTTGTAGTTTTTCTATTATCTGTTGTTGCTGTTGTATTGCTTTTATCATAGGTGCAATAAATTCTGCATAACCTAGTGATAGCACGTCCTCCCCTCCATCAACTTTACTATCTAAATAACCAGCAAAATCAACATTTAATTCATTCATTACCTCTTTTACTTCTTGTGCTACCAGCCCGTAATGTGGACGTTTTCCGGCTTTGCTGCCATCGTTTGTAGCTGTAAAATCTCTTTCTTTGCCTTCTTCAAAATACGCTTCACGGCTGTTCATACGATATTTTCTAGGACGTAACTTCATTATAAAGTCTAAGCCTAGTGGACTATCCTCAATATCTAGCTTGTCACGTGCATCAGAACGAACTACAAGGGCTTTTTGAGCATATACTGTGACAGAAGTGTTACCGAGTTGTACTTGATTAGAGCCTGTAACAGCTGAACCATATCCCAGCCCTGTACAGTTAGTATAAGAAATTAAATCCCCTAAGGCATTATAGCCTACTGCTGTATTATAAGAAACAGTATTATTATATACATTACCGCTACTAATATTATACTTATTTCCTAGAGCTTTATAACCGACAGCTACATTGCCATAACAGTTTTGACCTTCATGAGCTAAAGCATCAAAACCTATAGCCGTATTGCTACCACTATTAGAGGATAAATTTAAACCTGCATTATAACCTAGAGCAGTATTATAAGAATTTGAAGTATTACCTGAAGCACTTAAAGCCCTTGAACCTATCGCTGTATTATAATTACCTGTTTTATTAGGAGTTAATGTATATTGCCCTACTGCTGTATTTCCCTCACCTGTAGTATTGTTATTCATAGCTCCACTACCTACTGCTGTATTATATTTTGCTGTAGTATTTAAAGCTAAAGCATTATCACCTATTGCTGTATTACTGCCTCCTGTTGTATTTGAGTTTAAAGCATTAAGTCCTATTGCTGTATTATATGTCGCTGTAGTATTATTCAATAAAGCATTATATCCTATTGATGTATTACCATATCCTGTTGTGTTACTCTTTAATGCTTGAAACCCTAAAGCTGTATTATAACCGCCTGTTGTGTTGCTGCTTAAAGCATAATACCCTACTGCTGTATTTTCACTTGTAACATTATAATATAAAGCATAATGCCCTATAGCCGTATTGTTGGTCCCTGTTGTGTTATTGCGTAAAGCACCATACCCATTAGCCGTATTGTTGTTCCCTGCTGTGTTGTTATATAAAGCATAAACCCCATTAGCCGTATTGCTGTACCCTGTTGTGTTGTCGCTTAAAGCATAACACCCATTAGCCGTATTGCTGCTCCCTATTGTGTTGCTGTATAAAGCTTGACGCCCATTAGCCGTATTGTTGTTCCCTGTTGTGTTGTTATATAAAGCATAAACCCCATTAGCCGTATTGTCGCCCCCTGTTGTGTTGTTATTTAAAGCACAATTCCCATTAGCCGTATTGTAATTACCTGTTGTATTGTTGCTTAAAGCATAAACCCCATTAGCCGTATTGTAATTACCTGTTGTATTTTTATTTAAAGAACCAACTCCTAAAGCTGTATTATTACCGCCTGTTCCTGCTCCTATCATTATACTATCAATATAACTTTTTGTTATAGTGCTAATAATTGACTTTATAGCTGGTGTTACATAAATTGTTTGTGCTTTTGTAACACGTCCTTTTGCATCAACAGTAACACTTGGAATAGGAATAGCTGGATAAAATCCATAGGTATCATTTTCAATAGTAAAATAACTTTCAACATTATTTTCATAAATAACAGTGCTAGGGTCTGCTGTTCCTGCACCATATTTTATTTCGCTAATTTCTGCCCTATCAATACCATTATTTACACTGCCATCTTTCCTATAAGTAAATACAATCGTTTGATTTGCTGCTAATGTTGCAGTAAGTGTCCCTGTTTGTTCTGTAGAACCTCCTGTATTTGCAAGTATTTGTGTTCCAGCGGCTGTAATATTCAAATAATCACAACCAGCACTTTCAGAAGAAACCTTCCATCGAAATGAAATTTTACAAGCTTGTTTTGCTGTCCATGTAGATATAGCGGATGTACCATGTAGTCCTACATTGTTACTTACCCATACTGTACCGTTATTTTTAGTTACTAAATCTAAAGCACCATAAGTCCCAGCCGCTACACCGCTATTTTTTAATGTTGCTGTTATGCTTTTATTTGCACTGCCATCAAATGTAATACTTCCTGTTACATCATTGCTTAAAGAAATTGTTCTAGCATTTTCTAATTTTACAGCTGATATTGCTGAACCGCCTGCACTAGAAGAACCTGCATAATTGTGTGTATGTGCTTTATCCGCCTTTCCTTCAAGCAATTCACTATGTGCATTACTATCCACATTATGGGTATCAAGCATATCTTTTGTCATAATAACGGTATGAGGGTCTATAGTGAATGAAAGGGCTTCTGTATTTTTGACAGCTAACCTCATTGTTAGTTTGAGTTCTGTAGAAGCACCGTCCTCCAATCGCACTTTGGGCAAATCGGGAGCATTTCCTATTGCTACAAGTTCTCCTGTTTCATCAAGTAATCCCACTTCTCTTACAATAAAGCCACTTACTTCAGCTGGTATTGTGGTTGTTATTCTTAATAGTTTTTGTGCATCTTGAACAACATCGGCTTCTGAAATCGTTCCTCGCCACACCTCATTTTTGATTGCCGTCATATCGCTTGTGGGAATATAATATTCCCCATTGCCGTCACCCACTAAAAAAGTGGTAATATTCAACTTTTGCCCTCCAGCAACTGCTTGTGCAATTTTGGACTGTCCCACATCTGTCATAATTGCAAAATATTTCCTTGTCGACATTACATTTCCCCCTTTCATCGAAATAATATTTGAATATGGCTTTTATCTAACCTAGCCATAACATAATATCCTTTTTCATCAATAGACTTTGTAGCAACACCATTTTCACCAACTGTACACAATTCATTTACTTTACAACTGCCATCATCTATTACAATCAATTTTCCTAACATTCCTATTGCTGACCATTCTGAACGCTCTGAACGTGGTATATATTTCTGTGTATTATCATATTCTGCATTAATAATGGGTACATTTTTTTCTTTTAATATTCTTCCAAAAATATCCTTTTGATACATACCGTCCCACTGGTCGTCTTGAGCATCTCCCACAACAGACGGACAAGCCGAAACAACACCTAATATGTAATTGTCATTTTTATTCGCAATACGTATATATTTGCCCTCAAGTGTTACAAATAGTCCCGTTCTATCCTCTTTATTGTGATTACTATCTAGCCATTCGAAATACTCTGCATAGTCTGCACCGCTAGAATTATAAGCTGCTGCTGCATATGTACCACCATTGTAATCTACTCTAAAACAGTTACTTTTTGTAGGAGATGAACCAGCTGCACCTTGTTTTCCATTTCCTATAATAAACGCTGTACCACTTGTATTATCATGATTAGGTTCATATCGTCCCCCTGTTTTTTTTACATTAAAGTGTCCTATAACCATCTGATACGTCATTGCTTCTGTATAAGCACCTCCAGAATGACTACCATTACCAAATGCTTGTGTACCTTCTCCCTCCGCATGACCGCCATAATCGGCTATTGTTCCAGCCCCTTCTGCATGAGAATAATTTCCTCTTGCTTCTGTACTAAATCCTTCAGCGTGAGAATAATCTCCACTTGCTGTTGTTTCGCTTCCTTCTGCATGAGCACCCTTTCCAGATGCTATAATGTTATGTATTGTTCCACCTACTGATATAGAACCATATCCTTCTGCATGAGCACATAGACCACTCGCTATAGTATGGCTACCTTCTGCATGAGAATATTGACCACTTGCAATTGTACTATCGCCTTCTGCATGAGCACACTCTCCACTTGCTGTACCTGTACCAAAAGCACTTGCATTTTTACCATTACTAAAAAAATTATCAGTAATAGTTATAGTTGCATTGACTTGTTTTATACTACCTTCTGCTTCCCCATCAACGATATTATTTATTACTGTTCCACTTTGCCAACCAGCCGCTTCTAGCAATTCCCCTATATTTTCCCCTATAAATTCAGTTTTATCTACTTTTTTATCTAGTTCTGTTGTAAAATCCGTTTCATCTACTTTTTTATTTAATTCTGTTGTAAATTCAGTTTTATCTACTTTTTTATCTAATTCTGTAGCAAATTTCGTTTTGTCTACCTTTTTGTTTAATTCCTCAACAAAATTTGTTTTATCTACCTTTTCATCAAACAAATTTTTATGGGCATTTTCATCATTTTTGTGAGCGTCAAGTTCTTGCACGGTAGCATAAACAGCACTAGAATTTACCACAATATTTACGACTTCTGTATTTGTAACGGCTATTCTCATATACACAACCGCTTCTGTCAATGCCCCTTCTTCCAACACCGCTTTTAATAAATCTGGGGCATTACACACCGCTATCATATTGTTGTTGTCGTCAAATATTGCCATTTCTCTTAGTGTAAAATGTCCTACATCTTTTGGAATAGTACCACTAATTTTTATGACATTTCGTGAAACACTATCTATTTCATAATTCTGTATTTTTCCTCTCCATATTTCCCTTTTTAATGCAGTCATATCGCTTGTAGGCTTATAAAAAACACCATCACCGTCACCAGCCGCAATACTTACTACATTTACTTTTTGTCCTTTTTGTGCGGCTTTTGCCATCAATTCCGCACCCAAATCTGTCACAATGGTATAATATTTTTGTTCTGCCATACTATCCCTCCTTTATTTCCGCACTCAATCCCACACACAACATGCCATCTGTATACAATTCTGCTTGATTTTCATAGCTTGAGGGCATAAGTGGCATCACATCGACATACTGTGCTATTACAGTAGTACCGCCTACCTTTACGCTTGTATCCTCTGCATCGTATCGAAATTTTTTGATGTACTCAATATTTGCTGGTAGTACCCTTTCGAACATTTCAAGCACTTGTTTGACAATATGGCTTTCTAAATTTTGCTCCGTGAGTTGTATTGAAACGTCTAAAAAGTAATCATTGTGATACAATGTCATAGTATAGCCATTTTCACCGCATATACTATCCATAAGCATTACAAGTCTTTTCCATGTATAAGGCAAATTTTCATTCAATCGTATCCAGATATTTTTACGTCGTGTTTCTAAACTTTCTGATTTATCTGGTGTTAGCTGTAGTATTTTTTCCCACCTTTGACAACCATATTCCGTCAAACTTTCTAAAAAGTCATTATCAAAAACGACTTCAAGAGCCTTCCACATTGCATTGACTTGTGGACTTTGTACATTACATAACACTTGATATTCTCTTACATTTCTTATCACTTCTGGCAGATACTGACACAAATCAACTTCTCTTGTCATACACCTGCCCCCTTATTACAATATTGTTTTCGTCAATTTCAATATTTCTCATTTGCCCATTTAGTTCTGTATCACTTACATCTAATACGCCCTCTAAATCCAATATACGGCTTTCAATTCGTGACACTCTCACCACTAAATTTTTCTCATTTCCCCAGCTTTCATTAAGCTGTTTAAAATAATCGTCAATAGTATTTTGAAGTGCCGCTTGTATTCTATCGAAATAATAACCATTCTGATATGTGATATGAGCGGCGACATTTACTGTCGTTTTTTCTGCCCCTACCACCGTCACAACGTGTCCAATAGGTGCTAATCCCAAGCCTTGTCCTTGATTTTGTGTAGGGTCTATTGCTGTCTGTACCATATCAACCAATTCTTGACTAGGGGCGTTGTATTCCGATGTAAGTATTACTAACTTTACTGTACCGCCGCCCTGCCAAGTGGGGTACACCTTCACCGCTCCAACACCTTGCATTTGCAACACTTTCTGCTTATAATCTGCAATATTTCCACCAAAAGCAAGCCCAAAAAGACTATCATAATATCTTTGTCTTAAACTCTGGTCGCTTTCTACTTCTTCACCAGAAATAAGCACTTCTGTTAGTACAGCACTTGTCAAACCCTGTATGTACTCCACTGGTATCATATTACCTAATGGGTGATTGCCTTTTTCTCCAGAAGTTTCACACTGTAATTTAAAAACATTTTGTGACATTTTTTCTGTAACAATATAATGTAGCCCCTCCAAATAAAAGCGACTACCTATAGGCACATCAATGTTAAATTCCCCTTTACATATAGCATTGGTAGCGGGTAGTCTTTCAATTCCCCTTTCGTGACATTTTTTAGTGAGAAAAACACCTTCTGTAGTATCTATAAATACCATATCTAGTATGTTGTCCATTTCGATATAGGCATTTTGCAATTCTACAGCAGAAGGTGCAAGGGCATTATATAGTACGCTTCCCTCTCTTTTATCTAACGTATTTGGCACTTTATCAAGCATATCTTTTATTATTTTTTCAAATGTCATATGTTCATACAATGTACTTCACCTCCTGTTCAAATGCTCCAAAAACACTATCAACTGTGAATTTTACAAAGACCGTTTCTCCCTCTGCTTTTGTGACAATATCATATACATTTTTTATTCTGTCATCTTGCAGTAATGCTTGTTTTATTCTACTAGGTAACACCGCACAAGCGTATGTTGTAGGTTTTCCGAACAAATCTTTTAGTTCTATACCGTAATTCCAACTATATATTACATAATCATACCTTTCGATACTAAGTATCAAATAGATAGCTTGTTTTAACGCTTCAATGCCATCTGTCATACCTGTCATTTTTTCATTTTTTGTGTCGATATAATATGTTTTAGAAGCATTGCTTTTTACCTCAATGCCACGATTTAACAAGTTGTTATTTTGTGGTAGCATTGTTATTTTCGCCCCCTTATAAATAGTTTTTGAGTATAAAAAAAGCACTTGTTTAGTGAAAATACCGCTTCCACTTGCAAGTGCTTTACAAAATATAAATATTATGTTATACTATCATTACAAAAAGGGAGCAGTCACCACGAAGTGGACGCCCTCTACTATGATGTAGAAAAGAAACTACCCTAGCATTTGAGAAGCGTTGACGGGTAGTTTTCTTTTATTACTTATGCCTATCGATATAGGTAAGTAACGCTATGAGAAAGTTACCAGAAAGTAACAACAATGTTAATACTTGGTATGTATCCATAGCACCACCCCCTTCCCTTTTTGTAGAGGGTGGAGCCACTCCGTCATGACTGCTAAACTCAATATATCATATTATCCGTCATATTTCAACATTTTCTTTTATTCCAACTGTATCACCTGTCCTACTTGTATGTTGTTTGGTGTAGTAATACTATTTTTTTGTGCAATTTCTTGATATTTCGCACCGTCACCCAATTCTTTTTTGCAGATATTCCATAGTGTATCGCCTTTTTGAACCGTGTAACTTTTTGCTGTTTGTTTTGAAGTGCTATCTCTTTTTTGTGTCACGGTAGCGGTTTGACTATTTTGGTCTATTTGTATACTGCCCGTTGCAGTAGCATAACTTCTATACTGTTTTAGTGACAATTCCACACCACAATCCGTGCCATATTCTTCTGCATTTTCTTTTATGGTGTATTCTTCTAATGTGTAATACGGCTCTTTGTCCTCGTCGTCACCACCCCTATAAACGACATTACCGCTTTCATCTGTTCTTATCACCAAAAACAAAAAAGGCTTTTGTGATTTTTTAAGCCTTTCAAATAAATCCAAATAATATTTTGCATTTTGAAAACTACCACCTTCATATATTGTAAAGGGATATTCTTTGTTTGGCAAAAGTGCCGTAAATGAAACATCAGACAGCCCCACTTTTTTTATGATGTTAATTTCTTCACCATTCAACAACTTTATTGTGGTATTATTGTTGTTGATACTTGTATCCATAGCACTTGGGGCAACGGGTAGTAGTACACCGTCTATATAGTATTGATACATTATATATGCACTCCTTCCGCCGACATTTGTACAATATTTGCCATCTCTTCCACTTTTTTATTAAAAAAGCCGTCTAAATCCATATTATTTTGTATTGTGTTGTTGTTTGTCATTTCAATTTTCACTTGAGGCATAATATATTTATCACCATATTTGATATTTGCCATTGTCCTTATAAACTCCAAATCCTCTTTGTCCATTTCCATATTGCTTTTTATACTACTAGTATCTTTTGACATATTTTGTGTATTTTTCAATATGCCCTCAAGCAAGCCATTCATACTTTCTACGCCTTCAAAAGGGTTAAAATCCTCCATATATTCCCCAAAACCTGCCCCAAAATCAGCAATTTTGTGGTATACTGTTTCTACCAATTCGGTAACATTTGTATAACCAAATCTAGGTATAAATTCTTCCCAATCCATATTATTTTTTGCTTGTTGTGATAAATCTTGTGCCGTATTTCTACATCTTGTCAAAAAGTTATCCGCTTTTTCAAGCCCTTCTGTAATAAAAGATAATTTCGGTATGTGACTTGTAACAGATAAAAGCCCTTGTATCACATTTTGAAAACTTGCAAGTATATCATCTCCCAAGTCAAAAAACAACACTTTTATCGCTTCTGTTTTATTTTTGGAAAAGTTATATACGAAATTCACGAAATCAGCAAATAAATTCCATGCACCTACAACACTATTTTTTGCTGTAGCATAAATTGCAGCAAACGCTGCCGCAATGATACCTGTTGCAGAAATGCTTGTATTTTTCACTTTGTTAATGTGGTCAACAAGCTTGTAAAACATCACAATCAATGCACCTATTGCTACTATAACGAGCGTTGCAGGATTGAGTGACATCGCAATGTTTAGTGCCCATTGTGCCGCCGTGACGATACCGATTGTCACCGCCAAGCCCGTTAAAACGGGTTTGACTTCTTCCCAATGTGTGACAACATAGTCGAAAGCGTTTACGATATTGTCAAATACCCAAGTAATCGCCGCACCAGCTTCTGCAAATATCGTCATAATATCACTAGAAAACGCTTGAAATTGTTCACTATTTAGCAATGTTTTGAGTTTTTCTATTGTAACAGTCGCTCTGTCTGCAATATATTGGAATACCGAACCCCACTGATACAGTATGCTTTCTGCATTGCTGTTGTTGAATAAGCCGTTTATCCCTTGCAAAACGGGCGTAAAACTTTTTAGTGCAAGCGTCTTTATTTTTTCAAATGTTCTGCTTATTGTTGTGGGCATACTGTTAAATTTTTCGTTTGTTTCCTCTGCCATAGCGAGCATAGCATTTTTCACAACTTGTGCAGTTACTTTTCCATCTTCCGCATAACTTTTTATAGAGCCTTCCGCCCAACCCATATATTTTTCAATATTTCGGGCAATTCCTGGTGCACCATCTAATATAGAATTGAGTTCTTCCCCCCTCAAAGCCCCTGCCGCCATAGCTTGTGACAACTGTACCATAGCATTAGACTGTTCTACTGCCGACGCACCGCCTATAGCAAAAGTCTTGTTTATCTGCTCCATAAACGCTATCAATTCATCATTACTTGAAAATGCCGAACCAGCATTTAAGCCCATTTTAGCAATCGCTTCAGCGGTATCCAAATACCCCGCACCACTTTCAAAAGCCGATTTCATTATCACATCTGATAACTGTTGTGTAGTTCTTAAACCATCATTTATCATATTCAATCGTGATAACACCGATGTCACATTATCAGACAAATCCCCAGCAAATTTAATGCCTTGAAATGACAAATACATACCTGCAATGCTTTTTAATGTCCCCATTAGTCCATTTGCGGCACTGTTTGCCCCTGTCAATTCTCTTCCTAAAACAGAAACGGCGTGTGCTGCCCCTCTTATCGGTGTCGTCATTGTCTGAAAAATCCTCCTAAGTAATGTCACACGTTGTGTCTGTCTTTGGGTTTCTTCCGTTTGCCTTTGTGTTTCTTGCGTTTGTCGTTGTCTTTCACGTGTTTGCCTTTGTGTTTCTTGTGTTTGTCGACGAGTTCCTTCTGTTTGGCGTTGCGTTTGTTGTGTTTGTCTTTGTGAACTTTCACTTGCTCTATTCATAAACTGTTGCATTGCTTCAGACATTGTCAATATGCTATTTGTTTGCTGTTGTATTGCTTCTGTCATTTGCTGTAGTGCATTTTCGGACGCTCCCGTCAATCCTGCTACTGTATTTTGCTGTTGCTGTATCGTTTGCAATGCACCATTTGCCGCTAAACCCACATCATCATAGCTTCTTGCAACTTCCGCACCACTTCTACTAAATCCTGTCAAAGCTTCTTCCATTTCCACAATAGTCGCTTCAGCATTTCTGATTTCAGCCCTAGCTGCTTCAAAACCCGTAACATCAATACTATTTCTCGACACCCTTTGCATTTGCTCGAAATGGCTTATTGTCATATTTAAAGCATTTGTAATGCTCTGTAATGCTGGTGTCATACCATTTGCAAGTTGTATTGTGGAGCGTATCTCACCCATTTATTACACCTCCTTAACGAATAAAGTTCCTAACCTATCCTATCTAGCACAATAAACTTTTGTCCACCTGCCATTTTCCCAAGTACGACTTTTTCGCCTTCTGTCAGATGATTTTTAACTAGAAATTCCTTTTCCCCTACATAATCATGACTGTGTTCTTTGCAATGTTCCCCACAACTCCCCCCTATTTCTGGCTCTGTAGTGTGGTCTACTTCCATAACAACAGTATAATCTGTGACATTTCTTGTCAAAAATAAAAATTCTTCTGTGAGTGTCAATTTTTGGTCAAGCTGTATATTTAGCGGGCTTTCAGAAACAACCACACCTATGCAGAAATCGCACGGGCTACTATTTTGCACGGCATCAAGTGCCGCCTGTTTTATTATTTTTAGAAATAATTCCTCATTTGCCACAACATCACCTACTTTTAAGACTTTAAAGCTTTAAGACCTTAGGGACTTTGTCCCTAAAACCCTACAAGCCTTTGAAAAGGCTTGAGCGAAACTTTTTGAGAAAAACTAGCGTTTTTCTATTAGATTTTTTAGCGAAACGCACGTTTCGCTTTTAAAGTTTTTCGCTTCCTTTTTCCAAAAAGGAAGTGGAGTTTGAGGCAACGCCTCAAGGCCTTTGTCTTTGTCTTTGTCTTTACTCTACAAATTCCCAGCCTTTTAATGTCAAATCCATAACGTGTAAATTTTGCTCGAATGTGTGTTTGACTTTTTCCACCCACATTCTGTTGTTTAGCACAATGTCACCTATGTCCAAATTGACATAAATTCCCGTGCCAGCCCTCACTCTAATGTCACCAAACGCCCCTTTTATCTGCAAATTTCTTGTCTTTCTGTTATATATTTTCAAATAGGCTTCCGCTCTCACTTTTGCCAATTCTTTACTACTCACTTTTTCATAATACTGCAACGTGCCCCAATTCCCCATATTTTCATCATTTTGCGTCTGAAAAACTTCCCTTACACCTGTTTCTTTATTGTCATAGGCAAGTTTAATTTTGTTATAAGTATTATCGTCAATGCTAGTAGTATAACTGTAATCTTGTATATTGCTATCGTTTATTAAAAAGTCATCAAGTACCATATTTTCCATATCTTTCAAAAATAGAAAGCCAAAATCATCATAAAGTACAAAGTTTTTGCCTGTAGCAATTAACGTATCATCAAGTATTTCTTCTAACATATCAAAAAGCGTTTTGTTGTCAAATATCCTTGTTTGAGCCGAAAAACCAGTATTTTCAACGCCACTTCCTAGCTTTAATGAAAAATTCCTACCTATTAATTGCAACAATTCTGTAGCCGTTCCGCCGAATATCATAGTATCTTTATTTTTGAGATAACGTAACTGGTCATACGCAATAATGTTAATAATGCCGTCACCCATTCTTGATTTTTGGAAAACATACCCATAAAAATAAGGCGTGCCATTGACTTGAAAACTTATCGCATCGCCTTCGTGAAAGTCTAATTTGTCATCTTTTAACACTTTACATTGCAATTTTCCTGCGGTACTTCTTCTACTAAATTCTACTGTCACGCTCTCGCAAGCAATAGGTAACATAACATTTCCTTTGTGTTCAATTAGCAATTCATAAGCATTATCCGTTAAATTTCTAATGCCTTTTAATTCATCATTTGCTTTTGCAACGGGCTTGTTATCCTCGCCATACACAATTTGTATAGATGTAATTTGTTTATTTTCACTTTCTGAAGTATTTTCAGAACCACCAGAACCACCGCCACTACCTGTATAACCTTCTCCTTGATACCGCAACAGTGCACAAACTTTAGTAGAATATGTATTTTTCCCCACCTTACCAACGCCATCACGAGGGTTGGCGGCGTGAGTGATGCCGCCGTACTGATTTACTATCATAACGTGTGTAATTTTATTTGCCCTCGCTGTGGAATTATCTGTACAGCAAAATATAATATCGCCTGGCTGGTATTTCTCCACAATGCTAGAGGGTGACGGTAGATTTTTACCTATTTTGGCATAACTATTCGGATACAACAGTTCGAAACCTTTGGCATAACATTCCGTACTACTCACATCTACTTTACCGCCTGTATCTTTGTGTACCAGCTTCACGCCAGCAGCGTCAAATGCCCTATATATCAAGCTTGAGCAATCAAAACTATTTGCTCCATATCTATTAGCTTGACTGTAGCTTTTGCCAATTTGCCTATCTACATATGCTAATACTTCATCAATTACACTCATACCGTCACCCCTTATACCTTCACATTTTGCAATTATTTTAACTTTTTCAAATCTTCACTATATTGTTTTATAAATGCAACAATCACTGCTTTTTCTTTTCTAGGCAAATTTATAAATGTAGAGGGCAACATTTGAAATTCCTTAAAGCATATGTATGCTATAGTCGTTTCTGTGTCGCCCTCTTTTATCAGTTTTTTACCTCATCTGCTAATTCATCAAAAGATTTATTGTAATCGTTAAAATCCAATATAAATTTCACAAGTGCCCAATATTCACCGCCTGTAAGCATTTTTTTGAGCAAATCCTCCGCCCCTAAAGCATTGTAATGGTCTTGTAATTGTGCATTTTTTAGGTCTGGATATACCACACTCTCTGCTGCCATTTTTGCATTAAATAAGTCATTGTCAATATCTCTTTCAACTACTCCATTTTTACCTTTTTTCTTTGTCATACAACTTTTTCTGATAGCTTCTTCCTGTTCTTCAGACATAGTTCTAATTTCCCATTCAACGGGCTTACCATTTTCTACAAATCTATTGCTCACTACTATCTTTTTATTTTCAATGTCTATTGGTTTCAAAAATGCTTCTAAACTCATATGTTTTTCTCTCCTTTTCGATTTTTCTATCACATTATATAAAAATTCTCCTATAGCACAACCTAAAACCCCACCTAATATATAGTAAATATGTTCCACTACATATCACATTCCTTCAAGTTCTTCAAATTCTTCTGGTAAATCCCAGCTCTCAAAAGTGAAGTCAATTTCTTCATCTAAATAGTTGTTGTTGTTTGCGTCCACTTTTGCCACAATGGTTTTGTTCAAATTACAGCCCTTTAATATTGTAGTCTGTCTGCCAGCTGCACTTGTAGGGTCGTCATTTGTTACTATCATATCGAAATACAAATCCTCTCCCGTATCAACGAACTTTTTCATAATTTTTCGAAATGTTGATGTGTTGTAATGGAATGTAGCAGTACCAGTACCTTTTGCTCCTACTGTTTTATTTCCCTTCAATGGCTGTCCCAATATAGGCACTTCAACCTTTATTTTTTCAACAGTCGCTTCAATTTTTACAGCACTCATAAAATTGATGCGTCTACCATCAATCAAAACGTAACATTCACCGCTACTACCTGCTATAGCATCTCCTGCTATCATTTTTTTATAAGCCATACTAATCCCTCCTTATCATCTTACAATTACTGTCATATACAATTTTTCCATAGACTGTACTGGTGTGACGTAAGTCGTTACAACAACACTTTCTTTGTCGTCACCTTGTTCCACCACAACATCATCTGAAACAAAATCTGTTATGGCTTCTATTTTTTGCAGCTTACTATAAAAATCAACAATATCATTCCAAAAAGCAATACGCCCAGCATAGTTATTTTGCACTTTTCCCAAATATTTACTATTGAATATGCTTGCAATATCGTTGCCTATCTGGTCAAGCACTCGAATAACTTGATTGCTCTGAAAATACTTGTTTTTCTGTTTTGTGAGTGTTACAAGAGTATTATTGTCTTTTAGTATACAGACTTTATCGCCCACTTTGTGGAATATCAGCTTACCGCCTTCTACCGCCTGTTGTAACTGTCTTTGTGTGTAGTCGGTGTCGATGTCATACTCCCCATCGTATACTTTATTCGTTAAGCTACTTTGCACGGCACAACCAGCCACTGCCCCCGTAAGCCAATATACAAGCGAAAAGTCACCAAACATGTTATAATCGACATTCAAAAGTTTATTTTCTAACGAAATAATGCCCTCATAATCAGCATTTTCTGCCCTATACACCACCGTCTGAAATTTCACGCCGTTTTCTTCTCTCATTCTCTTTGTAAATTCCACAAATAGATTGACAATTTCCTTTTTATCCGTGTTGCAGCCGAGTGCTTGAAAGGCATATTTTTCTATTTTTTCCAAAAACTTTTGATAATTTTGCACTATTCTGCCTTCTCCATCTGTACCACCTGTAAGAGGCATACCTGCTGTTACCTGTAATTCTACCTCTTTAAATGTCACAAAGTCATTGCTTTTGAGTTCTTGAGCAGTCAAAACAGTTTGCCTATCTTGTTCTACATTTTCCAAAAGCGTTTTAACAATAAAACCATTTTCTACATCGACATCATTTTCTACCACTATTGTAATATCGTTTCCTCTTACACCGCCACACACCGCTGTTGCATAGGTATTTTGGGCTTTTTGGGCATTGCTATTGAGCCTGTAACCATACATCATTTTGGCATTTTTGAATATTTCTCTAAACATTTGCATTTGTAGGTGTGTGTAGTCATAGCCAAATAGCTTCACTGAATTTTTAAAAAATGCTTCATTTGTGACTTCTATGACTTCATTTTCTTTGCCCCAGTCCGCCACAAAAGGCATTGCGACAACGCCCCTGTCAGACAATGTTACAGAAGCATTTGCTGCCGACACAAAATTGATGTAAGAGCCGGGCAAAACTTTATTTTGTAATGTAAATGTACCTCCGCCTAACGCCATAATTACTGCTCCTTTCTTTCTTGTTTTCCTTTTTGCTTCATCGTTTTTTCTATTTCTTCCAATTCCTTCATTGTATACAATTTATCATTTTTCAACTTTACAGTGAAAATATCTTTGTACTGTTCAAACCTCTTACTTTGTAATACATTTTGTTTTGTATACAGTTTTTCTGTTTTTTCTATGGCTTCATTTTCTTGTTTTTTCATAAACTTCTAGCACCTCCATATATTCATCATCTGCTTTTTGTTTTTTCATATAAAAATCATAATTCACAAAAAAGTGAAGAACGCCTTGTTTTATAACGCCATTTCTGTTTGTCCCTCTCACTAGACTGCCGTCGTCTAACGCTATCAACTCCAATAGTCTTTGTAATTTCGACTGTACTTCCCAACAATCCATATTGCCTTTTTTTGGAAAATAGCTTATTACAAATGTATGTTCTGCCAAAAATCGTACATCTAGCTTGTCATATTCCCTTTGACCTTCACAAAATATAAAAAAGCAAGGGCTTTCAAACCCCTGCTCTAATTCTTCTGTGAATATGTCGCATTGTGGAAATTCATATTTAATTGCTTTTGCAATCGCTCTAATCAATTCATTTACCACTACTGCAACGCCTCCATTATAAATGCGTCCACTTTT
Organism: uncultured Clostridia bacterium; assembly: GCA_910586765.1. Classification (GTDB taxonomy): domain Bacteria; phylum Bacillota; class Clostridia; order Lachnospirales; family Anaerotignaceae; genus Coprocola. The sequence goes on along the minus strand of CAJUJJ010000025.1, from coordinate 22,309 downwards.
TCCCTTATAATTTTGTCCAAATTCCTTTGTAAATCCCTTTCTGCAATAGTCAACATAAAAAAGCCTTTTACCCAACCCTTACCGTTTTTCTTTCTGTGTCCAAATTCCACAAACTCGGCATATTCTAAGGGATTTACTATTTCAATTTTATATACAGTTCCTTCCTTTTTTAAATTTTCTGTATTCCAAGCATTAATTAAATCTCCTTCTTTTCTAGGCGTTCTAAGTCCTGCATTTTTAAAAACTATCTGTGCTATTTCTTGTGTAACTTGTATACAAAAATCATCTACTGTATTTTGAAGCATTTCAAATTTATCACGCAATGCAACCAAATCTGAAAACTCAACATTTCCCCACTGTGCCATCAAGCATACCTCTTTTCTAACTCTAACACAACCTCTTTATGACTGCCATAGTTGAGCGGTTTTCCCGCACAAATAAAAGCATTTGTTTCACCTTCTTGCGTCACAATCACTTTGCAACCTTCTTTGATTTCAGTATCTGGTGGCAAAAACAGCTTTATTATTTGGCTTTGTGAAGCTGTCGACTGTGTTTGTTCTGCTTGTTTATTGCTCTCGTAACTCAATCTACATTTTACATTTTCCGCTTTGATTGCTAATATTGTGTTATTTATAATCCCCTGTTTTTTTTCATAATACATAATAGTACAAACACCATCGTACAACTTTTCAATATGCTTTTTCACCAAATCAGAATACTTCACCAACCTAACCTCCTATATCTGTTTAGTTGTGTCGTGTAGTCTTTCAAAAACTGCATACCACTATTTTCGCTTATTGCACTAGCGGACGAAAAAGCAACAGAAACATCACCTTCTGTAACACTTTTTACAGTACCTTCTGCTTGTTCCTGTCCCAAACTTTCCGCTCTATACAAATCTACTGCCATATTCAATATAACATTTTCAAGCCCCTTAGGCACTTCATCAATATTGCAGTAGTTGCACACCATATCTTGTATTTTATCTAACACAAATAACAATATATTGTCTTTTTCCTCATTTTTTACCCCTAGTAGCAGCTTTAGTTTCTCCAACCTCTCCATTTGTGTCAGCATATTCCTCACCGTCCGTATGTGCTTTTAGTGTTTCATTTTCCGCTTTTAATGCTTCATTTTCGGTTTTTAGTACCTCATTTTCAACTTTTAATCTCTCCACACTGTCATCATTTGAAACACCTTCTATGGTATATCCTTTTTCTCTAAATTCTTGCTCTCTTTTTTGGTCAATTTCCCTACAAATACCATTTTTATATACTTTCATATCATAACACCCCCATCAATTTGTTGCAGTATGCAAATAAATGTCCTTCGCTTTATTTTCATATACAAAGGCATCGTGATATATTCTGAACTGAAATTTCCACATATCCTTATCTTGGTTTTCATCTGGTGTAAACACTTTAGGCAATGTCAACTTCACTACTTGCAATATCGCTTCTGGATATATGAGCATAAAATTGATATTTTTACCATTTTCAGATTTTTTATAACCCCAAGCTTCGCTACCATCATTTAACATAATTTCGCTGTAGAAGCGTGTAGGAGGCACATATTTAATAGGAATACCGTTGTAACTTGTCAACATTGTACTTACCGAACTTTGACTACCCCAGCTTCTAGCAAAAGCATTATTCAGTATAGGCTGTAAGTCACTATTGATGTACAATATCCTTCCCGCAATAGGCACTTCATCAGCGTTTAATTGTCTGTTTGCTTCGTCAATTTCTGCTATAATAGTATCTTTTGTCAATATCGCCGGTGTAGCTTTAGTGATACCGCTTGCACTTGCATACTTTGCAAAACGAAAAGCGTCCACTTCTGGCACAACCCAATCTCGCATAAATTGTCCTGTAATAATGCCAAAAACATTTGCCATTTCTTCATTATCCATTCTGTCAATAGACAATTCTTTTCCTCTTTCTTCTGTCAATTTGAGTGTTTCCCAGTTTGCAGTGATGTCACCTTTTGGGTAACCGTTTGTTCTGGAGTAGTCACCTAATCCTGTTGTACTGGTTTTTAGCACATTTACTTCATTTGTGCCTGTAAAATCAACCTTTTTTCCTGCGTCCATACCCTGTGTTACAGACAAATTTTTGTAAATATCATCTAACACTGGTAAGAACTTTTTCGCAAATTCTAAGCTGTTCGCCATATTCAATTACCCCTTTCTGTACTCAATCCTGCCGCTTTTCTGGCACTTTGAGCAAATAAACTAAATATTCCACCTGTTTGTGACGGATTGCCTTCTTGATTACTGTAATAGCCACTACCAGCACCGCCATCAATACCTTGTCTATGTGTTTGTTCCACTTCAAACAAATAGCCATCGGACTTTTTGAGCCCTTCCAAATCAAGCCCTATAAGCGTACCATCTTCTTTTAACGTGATATTTTCCATATCTAGCAATGCCTTTATTGCTTTAGTATTTTTACCTTTTGCCTTCATAATCTCCATATCAATGGCACTATTTTTGCGACTATCTTGATATTGTTTTTGCAGATTTTGAGTGTCTGTTTTGTATTTTTCCTCCAATTCATCATACTTTTTCTGCAAATCCTTATTATCTTTTGCCCCTTCCTTCAACGCCTTTATGTCGTTGTCCCTTTGAACAATCTGCCCCTCTAAGCCATTCTTAGCAACCACAACCGCATCATAATCTGCTTTAGGCACATACTCCTGTTTTAGCTTTTGGGCTATTTGTTTCTGCAATTCCTCCGCACCTTCTAAGCCTTTCAACATTTCTCCTAACCACTTCATTTTTAAAACCTCCTTCTATTTTTGAGCATAAAAAAAGAACAGTTTTACGACTTGTTCAGGTCAATATAAATAAATAGCCTTTTAAAGTGTTACATTTAGAAAGGTGATAAAAGACTATGAATATAATTCTTTAATTCTGCCTTCTACTTGCAATTTTCTTAAAGTGCTGCAAAGCATACTAAAACCTTCCATATAACCACCAAGCATTTTTTTATCATCTTCTGGTGCATCTGATTGAAAAAAATTATCTATTTCTTTCTCAAGTTCAAATACTTCTTCTACAGCCATTCCACCTTTTAAATAACGTTGTAATAATTGTTCACCTTTTGTCATTTCAATGCACCACCTTTTAGTTGCCTTATACCTTTCATCATTTCTTCATAATCCTGTAATAAAACATTTTCTTTTCTTAAACTTTCAGATACTTTATTTTCTAACCAGTCATATCTTTCAGGAAAAGGAATATTAAACAACTCTTTTGCAAACTCTAAATCTGTACCATAATGAAAGTTCTTATTAATATGTTCTAAAAAACTTGTAAGAATAGTATAACCTTTTGCACTTTTAATATGATTTTCTTTACAAATTTGCTGTTTTAAAAACTCAACAGAAGCTTCTTCTATAATTTGATTTTTTACAAAAATTATTTCATTATAATGACTAGAAGAACAAGAATGTAATAACTCATGTAATATTACTCCATCATCAGCATAGTCTACTAATACAATATCACAATTCCATTCCTTTCTAGCCAACGACTTATCTTTTAATAATTCATTATTCACAATAATATTACCACTCCATTTTGAAGGAACTGAAGAATATTGCTCTGCTAATATTTTCATGTTTTCAGCTGCTTCTTGTAATTCCTGTTGCGTTCTAACTTTATTATATCCTCTATTACCTTTTTCTTCAATAGATTTTGGTGTAATTTGTGTTTGTTTTTTCTTTTCCTTGAGATTATCCCACTTATCGCTGTTATATTTTATTTCTTGGAAATTATCAAACGAACCGACTTCTTTTCTACCCAGCATCGCCTTATATTGTTCATACTGTTTTTTATCGGCACTCTTATTTTGATGTTTTTTCTCTTGTAGTAACCACTCGGGGTCATTTTCCACAAAAGTTTTGTGCCATTCTTTGTATGTCATATCAGAAGGGACGTAATAAGTTTTGCCTTCTTTATTTCTTGCGGCTCTTTGCTGATTTTGTGTGTACTTGTCGTCAATGTTAGGTACTGTGGTACTTCTGCAATTTGGGTGAAAAGGATTGGCGGTAGTGCCTACTTTGTAGTCTTTCACATCAAATATTTTACCGTCCATTTCCCTACACAATTCACTTGTCACTATGTCAAGCGTCGCAAGCACTTTATATTGCTTTACCCCTAAATTTTCGTAAGTATCTTTTCGTGAAGCAGACGCAAAAAAAGCACTTTCTGTTCTTACAAGCCTTTCTGTGGCCTTTCTCGAACTATCAAGTGCTTTTGACATATCCCTTATGATTTTTTGTGACGCTTCCCCTCTTATAATGCCCTGCGTGAAGCGTGTTTCTAGTTGATAAATCAGTTGTGTCCTATCTGTACCCCATACTCTATCAGAAAAGTTCTTACCATCTGGAGCCCAAGCCCTAGATAGCACTTTGTTGATTTTGTTTTCATCAATTTTGCTGAACGCACTACCAACGCCTGTGCCTTTTTGTATTTCGTAAGCCGTTCTGTAGCAGCTTTCCGTGTAAATATTCTGAAACGTTTCTGTCAATCCCTTTATTTTTTGGGCTTCTAGCTTTTCTACTTGTTGCCTTAATTGATATTGTATTGCCTGTAGCCTTGTTATTCTGTGAAGTGTACTGGCATTTTCTAGCTTTTTTATCCACATATCATCAAGCCCGTTTTGTTGTCCGTATGCTATGTAGTCGTCAATTTCCATCTGAAAAGCCTGTCGTTGTTCACTTGTCAACAACTGTTTTGCCTGCTGATATGTGATACCGTTTTCATCAGCAAATCTCATATAAAAATTGTTTATATCCTTTTCAATTTCTGCCATAGTTGCTATGTAGTTGTTTGCAGAATGTTGTATATAATCGTCACCCTGTTTCAGCAACATCTCCATAAGCAACAAAAATCGTTCTTCCCAATAATCATTTTGTGGCATACATATCACCAAACTTTTCTAACTCTTTTTGCTCTTGAGCCTCCAATTCCTGCAATTCTGCATTGACATCTGATACAAACGGGTGCATACTCAAAAGCGTTTTGTCCGAAACAATTCCCTTACTATATTGTATCATGTTCACTGTTTCAACATCATTTGTGATAATATTTTTGTTAATATCAATTTGTATGTCATTTGCGTCATATACTGTATTGTGTTTACTGTTGTAATCTTCTGTCACAAACCATAACAATTCTTTTATCACTTTTCTTAATTTTGCTATCATATTGCCTGCTTTTTGGTCTAGCAATGTGTACTGAAATTTCAAGCTAACACCCGATGGAGCATTGCCGAATTTGTCACTATCTGTATCAACGCCCATACCAAAATGAAATATATCTTTTCTCAACATTTTAAGAAACTCTAGCCTACCAGCAACGGGCAATTCAACCTGTTTCGCCTCAACTCTACCATCTTCACCCGAACCCATCATATTAACAGCCTTGTTTATCTGCAATTTTTTCATTACAGTGCTTGCTTCATCGCCACCAAAACCGTATATTACCCAGTACAACTCCACAAGGTCTAAAAAGTTATTTGTACCTTCACTAGATATGAGGTCATAAGCGTCAATTAAGCCTTTTATATGTTCTAAATCGGTGGTACTGTTTCGGTTATTTTTGAGCAACAAAAAAGGCACACGCCCCCAACTATGCCCTTGTTTGTTTTTCTGAAAGCCGTCTAATGTTGTAATACTCCAATAGTGGGGAGCGGGATTTACCGAAATAGACGTATCTTTTACAAACAAATTGCTTTCTTTTTCAATATAATATGTGACATTTTGTTTCGTCCACCATTCTACTTTTTTGCGAATATATTTTTGCCCATTTTCAACTATCGTAATATCATAATAGCGTATCACTTCAAGCAGTTCTTTCTGATTATTTGTGTCGTAAATCGCTATTATCTCATTCGCTGGCACAATGCAATACTGCAATTCTCCATTATCGTCATAGTAAATGTGCAATACCTCAAAGCCCTTACAGCTTGCCCCTGTCACCAAATCCTGCAAAACTTCATTAAAGTTGTCATTTGCAAACTCACACAACATTTTTTCATATGCTTTTTGTTCTGTATTTTCTTCTGCACCAGACACTTTAATTGTGGGTTCTTTGCTCACTAAATAAGCGGTTTTTTGGTCTACCAATATTTTCAAAAAGGCATTGATATTTTTATGATTGCTTCTATTCACATTTTGAAATGTTTTGCAATATTCTTTTTTTGTTTCTTTCTCTTTTTCTAGTATTTTTGATGTCCTAAAATCCTTTTGCAATACATCGTGTTCCCCGTTATAATACCTTTCACCTTTTTGCATATTCTTTTTTTGCTGGCTATCAATGTCATCATTTATAATATATTTCAATATATCGCTTTCATTCAATGCCCCTTCCGCCAGCAATTTCGCATTGATTAAGTCTGTTTGTGTCAAAAACAATATTATCACCTCACTTTATCCAATTTTAACATTTCTCATATCGAACTCACGACTATAGCGTACAGCGTCAATGCTATGATTATTTTTATCTGGAAAACAGCCTTTAAAATTACCATTTGCGTCCTTTTCGAGTTCATACTCCAAAAATTCCCTAGCGGTGTTAGGGCATCTTTTAGGGTCGATTACGATTTCTTCCAAATCCTGCAACCACTTTATGCCATATTGCACACTATCAGAACCTTTTTTTGCTTTCAATACCCTTAAATCATAGCTATACATTTCTGCTATACTTTTTGGCTCCGCACTGTCACATATTACAACATCATTCCATTTATTCTCTTTTTTTACCAATTCCGCTGCTTTTCTATTGCTCAATTTTAGCATTTGAATTTCATAATAGATATACAAACGCCTTCTTGTTTTGTCATAATGATTGACAGTATAGTGAAAAGGGTCAGCGGCATAGCCCCAGTCAATACCCCTAGCGATATGGTCAAAGTGACTGATTTCACTATCCGTAATTTCTCTAAGCGTTAAATTGGTGAAAACTTCACCGCCCGTGCCTGTAACTTCCCCCATATATTCGTGTTGATAGGCTTGGGGCTTTACGGCTTTGAGATGTTCTGCTTCTATCAAAAACTGCTCTCCCAGCCATTCAGGCGGCACGGTCAAATACGTACTATGATGTACTAGTCGGTCATTTCTTTTCTGCAAAACTTCCTCATTTACCCAATTTGACTGGCTTTGTGGCGGATTGTAGGAATAGAACACCACAAAATCGCTACCGCCCCTCAACAACGACTGATTGATAGTACGAATTTCTTCCATACCAGCAAATTCGTCAACTTCTTCATACCAAATGTACTTACAATAGCCTTTACTAAATTTGATAGATTTGATTTTTTTAGGATTGTCAGCCCCTCGAAATACAATTTTATTTTCGTGTCCGTCAGCAACATACTTCATTTCAATAGGGCTAATTTTGCTTTGCCAATACGCTTCAACGCCTAGTGCCGACACCGCCCATTGCAGTTGTTCAAAAACACTGCTTTGAAGCGTTTGACCAACTTTTCTTAGCACAACGGCGTTCGCTTGAGGGTCTTTCATCATACCAAGTATCACCTCTAGTGATATAAATGACGATTTTGTGCTACCTCTGCCACCTTTCAGCCAATAATGGGTATGTCGAAATTGTTTCAAATCGTTATGAATTTCATAAAATGATGGTGCTATAAGCTGTTTTAAACTAATCAAGCATATCGCCTTCTTGCACTGGTATGTCGTCCACAATCTGTACCGTTGTTTCGCCTTGCAATTCTACTTTTTCCGTGAATAAAGCATATCTTTTCCCTATGAGTTCAGCAGCTTTGAGCCTGTCTTTCGCTGAAACATCTTTTTGCACCAAATCCTGTACGCCTTCTCCTGTCAACAAAGCGACTTGCTCTTTCTGCTCGCCCCTCATCACAGAAGTCAAATACTCTAGCACTTCCTGTGCATCGGCGATTTTCTCAGTTTTCATCTTTTGAAGCTGCTGCTCTATATACTTTTTAATGTCAACATTTGTCAACAATCTTTGTCCTACTGCTCTCGCTGTCTTTTTAGAATACCCCGTTCGAATAGCCGCTTGTGTGGCATTGCAATCAACAAGGTATTCTTCACAAAAACGCTTTTGTTTTGCTGTCATGTGCCACACCTCCTAACAAAATAAATAATAAAAGGGAATAGCCCTTTGACCATTCCCAATATTTCATACTACCATTTTAACATACATCAATGTGCTATTGTGTGCCTTTTTTCAAAATTTTGTAATGCCTTCACGTGAATTTTTCTAATATAGTCATATGTATATTCCATTTCCTTTGCAATTTTTTTCAAATCTTTGTACTCCACATACCTTTTATACAATATTTCAATATACTGTACATTTTGCAATTCGTTTATTTGATTGATAATACGATGTCTTTTATTCACCAATTTGTCAATATCTGTATTGATTTCATTTTTTAAACACTCTATATTGTGTAGTATTTCTGTAAAATTTGCTGCATTTTAAGGACTTGTCTGTACTCTATCATTGGAATAGTCAACACCGCCTACCCCTATCAACTTCACCTTCAATGCTTCTAATTCCTTCAATTTTAAATTGATTTTCATATCTAATACTGGTAATTGCTGTAAATATTCTTTTGCTTTCACAATCGTTCACTCCCTTGTTTGTACTCATACAATATGGTATACTTTTATCAAGGAAGTCCTTTTCCATTTTTTATTTTAGCAAAACGCTAGTTTTGCTTTTAAAGTTCTTTGCTTCTTTCTTTCAAGAAAGAAGTAGGTTGTTAAGGGCAACGCCCTTAATGCCTTTTATACTTCACCTTCAAAGCCTGCAAAAGCCCTTCCTGTACGTTTTCCTTCTTCTGTAGGCTTTGAAAAACTCTTTCTTCAATAGTGCCTTCTACTATCAAATGGTGTATAATCACCGTTTTTTGCTGTCCCTGTCTGTGAAGTCGGGCGTTAGCCTGCTGATATAACTCTAAACTCCAATTCAGCCCAAACCATACTATAATGTTACCGCCTTGCTGCAAATTCAGCCCATGCCCCGCACTTTTTGGATGCACCAGAAGCAAAGGAATATTGCCATCATTCCAATTTTTTATATCATTTTCTCCCTCTAATTTCACGGCAAAAGGAAATTTTTTTATTATACTGTCACAATCAAACCTAAAATTATAAAAGCACAATATAGGTTGTCCGTTTGCGGTGTCAACGATTTCTTCCAATCTTTCCAATTTCTTACTATTTACTTCTATAGTGCTTCCATCTTGTGTATACACCGCACCATTGCAATACTGCAATAGTTTATTTGTTAGGGCTGTAGCAGTGTTTGCGGTGATTTCCTGTTCTAAAAACTGCAAATAACTTTCTTTTTCGAACAATTCGTACTGTTTTCTTTCACATTCCGAAAATGTCACCGCTTCTATCAAATCCATTCTAGCGGGCAATTTGAGCCAATCTTTGGCTTGCATACTTACGCAAATATCAGAAATCTGTTGTTTTATAGCGTTTTCCGCTCCTTTTTTGATGGTGTAATTAAATATTGTAGTAGCATTTCTTTGATTTGGCACAAAATAACGCTCTCTGTAATACGTCAATGTTTTACCAAGTCTTTCGCCCCCGTCAATCAAATAGAGTTGGCTCCATAAGTCCATAAAGCCGTTAGGGGCAGGGGTTCCCGTCAATCCAACAACTCTTTTAGACAGCGGTATGTATTTTTTCAATGCCTTAAAACGTTGCGATTTAGGGGATTTAAAGCTACTCAATTCATCAATCACCACCATATCAAAATACCAATTATTCCCTTTTTTGTTCATCTCTTTCGCCAGCCACACAATATTTTCTCTATTGATAATGTAAACATCGCCATTGTCACAAAGTGCTTTTTCCCTTTGTGTCACTTTTCCCAAAACTTTCACGATTTTAATATGTTTGAGATGTTCCCATTTTTGGCACTCTCTGCTCCAAGTATCTTCTGCCACTCTCAGCGGTGCAATTACCAAAACTTTTGTTATCTCAAAATTCCAATACATCAACTCGTTTATAGCGGTCAATGTAATAACGGTTTTGCCTAGTCCCATATCCAAAAACAGTCCAACTCTAGGAGTATCAAGCACTTTCTGTATTGCCATTTTTTGGTAGTCGTGCGGTACAAATTTCATATTTCGTCAAAACCTCCTTTACTTGTTCATAACTATCTATGACGTAAACAGCAAATCCCAGCCCCCTCAATTTTTTATGTACGAAATTCTGCAACGTCCTAGTCCTTTTTCCCGTCGCTTTGATTTCTGCAAAAAATAACACTCCATTCGGCAGTAGCACCATTCTGTCTGGCAATCCCTTCATACTGGTAGAGTTTACCTTCAACGCCAATCCTCCTGCCTTTTTCACTTCTTTTACAAAATATTGCTCAATCAACTTTTCTCTCATTGCTCCACACTCCTTAAAGCCCACAATCCATAGGGTCATTTCGCTTTAATGTTTTAAAGTGATAGAAGTGACATTTTTTTTCGAGGTCATTTATTTTTTATAACCATATACATTTTTTATTATTATTTTTTTAAAAATTCATAACCTTAAAAATTTTTGTCACTTTTGTCACTAAATTCTGAAAAGCCTTGATATTACTAGCTTTAAGCGGTGACATTTTTAAAAAAAATTTGTCACTTTTTTATCACTAAAATTCCATTTTTGTCACTATTATCATTATAGTTATTTTTTATTGATACATACTAATATATATTTTTTCTATTACTATTATAAAAATAATTATTTTTATTCATTTCAAATTATTTTTTTGTCACTCAAACTATTTTTAAGATATACTACTTTCTTCATCTTTCCATACTGTAAAAACAATATCTTTGTATACATATCCTTCATTATTTACCCTTTGTGCTACAAAACCTTTTGCTTTCAACTCATCAAAAAACGTTTTCTTTTTCACTCTCACACGTTCATAATAGGCACAGTAGTCATCATATTCCTTAAACATACTCGCACGTCTAATATCGTGTCCTTCACATTCCGTCAAGCAATCTGCAACAAAGGAGTACACACTATCGCCATCTTTATATATTTTTTCTCTCATTTTTTTACTATTTTCACTTTCATATACATCATTTTTTTCTAACACTTTTTTGAGCCCCACCGCCGCCATATACACCCAAAATTCCAATTCACACAGCATTTTTTCTTTCAAATACACATCTTTTTCAGAAGGCTTTTTATTCATTTCAACCACTCTCAAACGCCTTTTAAAGCCATCAGACTTATCATCAACGTGTGGAAATCTATTTGCACTAAAAAGCATTTTGGCGTATGGTCTAAATGTGAAGCTATCCTTGCCCTTAAATTCCGCTTGTATCATATCACCGCCTATAATTTTTTTGAGTTCGGCATCATCTTCAATATTGATTTTAGAAATATCAGCACAAGTATTCAGTAATTTAAACACAAGTTGTGAAGAAAAAAACCTTTGTGACAGCTTATCCATAGCTAAACTAGAGATATTACTTTCCCCAATCACCGCATGAAACATATCTATAAGTACACTTTTTCCATTTGCACCTTCCCCAAGTAGTAATAAAAATATCTGGTACAATATGCTATGTGTCATACACACGCCCATATATTGAAAAATTGTGTCAATATCTGGTACATCAAGAGAGGTTTTGAGAAACTGTTGAGAGTGTGGATATTTTTCCAAATCCGCTTTTGTAATATGCTTAAAATCGTGCGGTATCTGGTTCATAGAATAATATTTCGGGTCGTGAGGTAGCAACTCCATTGTATTCACATCTAGCATACCATTTTTGAAATTTATCCAACTATTTTGGTAAACATTCAATTCGCTGTAATTTTTTTTGATAGAAGGCTGTATCAATATCAATTCATACACTCTAGTGATAGTACGGGCATTTTGAAATTCTTTGTATATTAAATTTTGTATGTTGTATTTCGTTTTTTTCCCTTTTTTATCCTCTTTGTATACACCATTTTCATACAAATATACTACATCACCTACTGCAATAATATTTTTATTTTCTACAATATAATTTGCAATTTCGGCATCAAACACGCCCGTTATCTGTCCCTTGCCATTAAACTTATGAAATCTGTCAAGAAAGCGTTCGTTTTCTGCATTTTCCGCTTCATTTGACTGCATTTCGGGCTGATTTTGTTCATTTTCTGCTTGATTTTGTTCATTTTGGGCTTGATTTTGTTCGATTTGGGCTTGATTTTGTTCGGTTTGATGGGTATTTGATGGTGTTTCTACCTTATTAATGGCGTTATTTTGCATAGCTGTAGGGTCGTAAAAAATATTGCAATCGTCTATCGCTTTTGTAATGGTCATATCGCCGTAAGTTTGTAAGCCGTGTCTTTCGTCCCACTTGTCACGCATCAAGCCGCTTGCACGAAACATTCTGTCCATCTGGTCACCATCACCGCCCGTCCAAAAAGCCAAAATGTTACAAAGTGCAATATCCGCTTCAGATTGACTTTTATAATAGGCTTGCCAATTTCCTTCATACAAATCAAAAAACTTCACACCGTTTTTGCTTCTACAAGCCATATCAATTATTTTTTCGTCCTCTAAATAGCTTATGGCTTGTTGTTTTGGCATAGTTTGGGGCTTTTTTTCTGTAAAATATTTTTCACAAATGCTGTCAATTTCCTGCTGTCTTTCTCCTATTATTTTAAAATTTTTCAAAGCCCTTTCTGTCACTGTAAAATATCTACCCGTATCGTAAATCTCAAGTCCCAATTCACTATTTTTTCTCCCCGCACCGTTCAATTTGCCCTTGCAAATAATATGCACGCCCGTGCCACTGGGGCTAATTTCGGTGTAGCTTTGAACTGTGGTAATGACTTCACGTGATAAATCGCTAAACTTTTTATCTTGTATACAGTGGTCAATGTCTATGCCCACATAGGGCGAATTTGCAAACATAAAGCCCAAACCGCTTATACTTTTGTCACGCTCCATTAGTGTTTTTGCTTGCTCATACGTCCCCCACGTGCTGCTATCATTGCTTTTGGCATTTCCGCCCGTTTTTGGGTCAATGGGTATTTTGTTTCTATGACATACCCAATTTTTGTATTTTTTCATATTCTGCAATATTTCATCACTCCTTTTTATAAAATTGCCCCACTCTATTACAAGCGGGGCTTTGCTTTTCTACTAAAATATGTAATCATCATTTTCGTCTACTGTGTAAAAACCTTCTTCTACATTGTCATCAATGTTGATGTCTGCAAAATCGTCTTCCGCCCTACTTCTACCGCCGAGCAATTCTCCATCACGTGTTTTCATAATATTGTTCAGACCACACGCAATGCCTTTGTTTCCGTTGGTGTTAAAGGCATAGAAGTTTAGACTAACATAGCCGTAACAGCCCGAGTAAAACTCTGTTGTATCTATTATTTGCTGTTTTTTTCTGTCAATAACGCCAGGTGCAAATTTACAACTTGCATTTAAAAAATAACAATTTGTGAAATTTTCGTCGTCCTCTCTTTCTTTGTCACCATCTCTCAAAGGCAATTTTAAATTGTTAGGAATTTTTCCGCCGAACTTCACAATTCCTTCTTGTTTTGCTTCCTCAATGGCTTTCATCACTTTTCTAACAGCGTCTTTGTTGCTTTTGGGTATTAACACGCAAGTAGAATATTTCACCTCGTCGCTGCCCTCCATTTTTTTAGGCTCCCACACATTCGCATAACTAAATCTAACCTCACCAATCACTACTTTAATACTCATAACTTTTCCTCCTTCATATTATATGTAATTTATTTTTAGTATCAAAAAGTATCAACATTTATGTCCTTGAAATCACTTTCCGCACTGTTGTACAAAGGGCGTTTGTCCTCAAGCGTTGCGATAGTAGGATTTCCCCTTTTTGTTAAAACAAATTCGCTTAGTATATCATCAAAATCTGCCCCTAATACCTTTTTCATATCTGCAACGCTTCTCAATTCTTTTTTGTATACAATATCTTCTGTATACCCTTTTTGCAAAAGCATAGCAACAACTTCACTATCCGACACACTGTAACACCTGCTTTTTCTACCTTCTACCAGTTTGTAGCCTGTAAATTCTTCTCCATTCAACATCTGTTTCAAAACATATTCTTTTACTTTTTTAGCATATTTTACCAAATCATCTACTTTGTACAATATTTCTGCTATTTCATCATTTGACAACATTTCTATTGCTTTATCTTGGTATTGCTCAATACTGCCCACGTATTCCGAAAATGCCTTACATTTTGGCAATGCCCTACAAAATCCCTCTGTACAATGTTTTCCTGCAACACACATACCATTACCATTATAGGCAATTTCCGCAATATCCTTGATACTTTCTCCCCATTGGCACAAATCGCTTTTAGACAGTTCAAATGTACTGATATTATCTATACGTGGTTGATATATTGTCATTACAATAGTATTGATGTCATATAGCCAGTCATATGCCTCTAAAGCCCCTAAGCCGTACAACATCAACTGATAATTATTTCGAGCCTCCACTTTCACGCCTTTGCCATATTTCAAGTCTATAATCTCCAAATAGCCACTTGTCACTATCACAACGTCAGAAGTACCGAAACCTTCTTTTGCATACTTTGAATAATCTACTTTTTTCTCTAGTTCTAATGTGACATAACTGCATTTTTGTAGGGCATTATGATACCTTTCTATCACAAAATCTTTGTAATTTTCTGTGTAACATTGCATTTCTTCATCTATTTCAAGTCCTTCTACCGCCTTGCAATATTCCACATACGATATATCGTTTTGCTCTCTTTTTATTTTTAATTCACCTAGCTTGTGTGCTACAGTACCTTCTTTTGCAAACTCGCTTTCTTCATATGGCATGACACTCTCCATAGCCACCGAGCCCGTACAATTTAGCCACTTTTTGGCACTAGAAGCCGATAGTACCGCATGTTCCGCCATCATACCAACTCCTCTAACTCTTTTAAAAATGCTTCATAATGCTTTTTGTCCATTTCTGGGAGCGTTTCTACACCATACTTTTTAATCAGTGCTTTCACTTTCTTAACGCCATTTTCAATCTGGTTTGCCTTTTCAAACGCTGCTTTTTGCATGTCTACCACATCATATTGTGGAGTTTGTTGCTCTTGTTTCACTTCTGGCTGATTTTGCTCTTGTTTTATTCCTCCAGAACTTTTAAGCATTTTTTCTATCTCTTTCTGTTTTGTTTTTTCTGCATTGGAAATCTTACTAACTATATCAAGTACATCTTGTATGCCTTTTTTATAGTTCATCATATCCGTGTCATTAAATTCTATTGTAATTTTCATTGCATTTTTCTCCTTTCTATGCTACTATAATACTGTAGTATACTTTATAGCCCCTTTTGGAATGCCACTTCCTTTGGGGCATTTTTTACACCTTCCCTGCGATGCAGTAGCTTACTACACCTACCATTACCGCTAATATGTACTCTCCACCGTATGCTTGATAGCCACGTTGCTTATAGGCTGCTTGCTCCGCCCATATAAATACACTAACGCCTATCATAACCGCTATTATCACCTGTACTACCCTTCTCAACATTCCACTTCCTCGCTAATTTCTTTTTGTAATGTTTCATTTCTATGCGAAAAGCAACATCTGCCACAACGCACATCACTACCACAACCACCATAAAACATATCACGTATTGGTACATATCTGCTCCTTTTCTTTTTACATAAATTAGATTTTTAATTGTTATGACATCTTTTTAATTCAATTTCACCTCTTTTGTCAACACTACTTGCCCATACTGAAAGCTTTCTATAGTGCCATTTCTTTTTTGTTTTACTGTAAAAACATATGGATACAACTTTTCTACCGTTGCGTCATATTTCTTTTTATATTCCTTTTGTGTCTGATTTCTATGTACTGCTTGATATATTGTGACATTTCTACCCACCTGCAAGCCCATTTTTTCCGCTTGCCTTTTCAAATCCGACATAACATTCCCCCTTATTACTCCTCATTTTGTATATTTTCTTGTGTTTCTTCTTGCATTTTTTCATACATATTTAAGCTTGTTTTCAAAAAACTTGCTGTAAAATGTTTGAATTGTAATTCTTCATAATACTGTTTTACTTCTTCTTCTGTCATTTCTTTTGCTGTTTCACTTATCGCCCTAAGCTCACCAGCTGTTTTTTCATTTTCTTCTGCCCATTTTTTGTAACCCTCTTTTACAATTTCTCTTAATTCTTCCATAGTTGCCATATGTTACTATCTCCTTTTATTCTAAATTTTTTGTTACACCGCTTGGACACTATATATTGTGGTTATTAACTCATTACTCAAATAACCAATCATTCGTATCTGGTGAGAAAATACCACATCCAACTTGATGAAGTATAATATAATATGTCACACCATAACATTGTTTCATTGCCACTAATAATGCTTTTATAACTGTTATTTCTTCAACTATGTTATATTCATATTCATATTCATTTTCATACTCATACTCATGTTTCAATATTGCTGTATTTAATCTAGCTGTATGAATACGTAACATACCACCTAATCTTGATTGCAAAAATTCCTTCTTGTCAAATTTTAATGTTGTAGGCTGATTTTCTCGCATTTCTTCACATTTTTCTAAAAACTTACCAATATTGTTATGACAATCCATCTGATTATATTTGTATTCTATTGTGCCAGTCATTTCTTCTAATGTAACAAGTTCATCTTCCCAATTTTTTTTAAAGTCACGCTTTTCTATTACTAACGCTTTATCATCTACACTCTTTATCCATTTTAATGTTTTCAAATCTCTTTCACTTACCGTGTTATCCCCTTGCAACACAATAACATTTGTCTGCCATTTGCCTTCTTCTTTATAAAATACTACTCTTGCTTTCTCATTTTGAAGCACATCTAACTTCTCCTGTACTAATTTCTCTAAACTTTCATTCAAATTTAATTCTCTTGCAATTTTCATATGATTTCCTCCTTTAAAATATAGGCTCTATATATGCAGGTTCTATCTTTCTCTTTATTACTTTTGGTGTTTTTCCTTCACCGCTGAAATAGCTTTTTAATACATTCAAATCAACAACTTTAGTCCTACCTTTAAAAGAAAAAGGTATTTTATTTTGATTGATTAACTGTCGCACTGCATATTCTGTAATTGCTGTTTCTGTATCCTCTTTCTTTAGTGCTTCTACCGCTTCTCTGATTGTGCGAAGCTGTGGCACTTTATTACCCTTTATTACTTCTAGTTGGTTCTGTTCCTTAAATGCTTTTTTCTCAAAAACACATTTCGGATTTTTACCTTCCTTTATTTTTAGTGAAAAACTTGATATATTTTCTAGCTTTTTACCATCAATACTAATTCTAATATCATTTTGGGATATAAAATCAATGCTAATGTTTTGCATAATAATCCTCCCTTTTTATCAAAGCCGTCCTACTGACTTTTTACTATTTGATTTGTTGCACCGCTTGGACATTGTTGCTTATACTAAAAACTACACAATCTTGGCGAACATAACACCGTTTAGCGTTCGCCTATCCTCTTTTTTTAGACTGATTTCTATATCATTACTAATTGTACAATACGGTTCACCATTTTTTCTTCCAACTTTTATAGTACCTCTGGTTTCTTTCTCCTCTTTATAAGGTGTATCAGTGTCAACTTGTAAAAATCTATTTTCTTTGAAATCCTCAATGATTTTTATATCTTTTTCTTTTATTTCTAATTCTGTTTCTGTCTGTTGTTCTTGTTCTGCATTTTTGATGTTTTTTAAGAAAACATTGATGTTGTTACGAAGCGATATGTGCTCGTGCATATTCTCTAATTTGGACATCATTGTTTCTGTAGGAATAAAAGTACCCCAGCAAAATTTAAAATCGTCTATATCCATTACAACCGCTTGTATATCTATATCTTTTATACCATGTAACCAATTTCTATCTTTTTCTGATAAATAATTACCTGGTAATATTGTAAAGTAATATGCTCCCCATTTTCCGTCTAGTTTATAAAATGCTACTCTTGCATTATTGTCACCTAGCTTTTCATCTGACTTTAATGCTGCTAAGTTTTCTTCTATCATTTCTTTTAATGTTATCATATGATTTTCCTCTTTCTTCATTTCATCAATATCAGCTTTAACACAGTCTAGTACCCATATGTTTGTTGTTTTGCCATCAACAATAAGCTCTAATCTGTTATTCAAATCTGCTATTTGGTCATTGTTTATATTATTTGTGTAAATAGGATAACCTGCTCCATTGCTTTTTTGTTCATTCTTTTCATAGTCTGTTGTAAACATTTTGTTTGCTACTTCCCACGCTTTTTGTCTTGTTTTAACTGTCATACTTGTTTTAACTGTCATACTATTTCCACCTTTCATTTCCACATCTCCTAACCTACTATATTTTGTGTTGCACCGCTTGGACATTGTTGCTCTATTTTTTGTGCTACAAATTGACATTCCGTTTCTATTAAATCATCAATTTTGCAATCTAGGGCTTTTGCTATTAAATAACCTGTTTTTAAAGATAATGGCTTTAGTCCCTTTTCAATATAGCTTATCATAGTAGCGGAAATATTTGCTTTTTCAGCTAATTGCTCTTGGCTCATTCTTTTAGCAAGCCTTCGTAATCTGACATTTTCTCCTATATTCATTGCTAAGTCCTCCTTTCCGTGATATAATTTGGTTAAATTCCTTAATCTGGGTTAGTTTTTCTAACCTGGTTATAGTATACTTAATATTTATTAAGCATTCAAGCATTTTACTTAAATTTTATTAAGTTTGGAGGTTTTTTACAATATGGAAAGATTATTTAAAGATATTTTTAGGCAATTATTACACGATAATTCCACAAATGCTTATAAGGTTTCTAAAGATACCGGAATTTCTGAAGCTCTTATAAGTTATTGGAAAAACGGGAAACAATTACCTAAATATGACAGCCTAAATTTATTATGTGACTACTTTAATGTTTCCGCTGACTATTTGTTAGGACGCACAGACGAACAAACAAATACTCACTCTACAAATAATATTAATAGTAATTTTGTACAAAGCAACGGCTCTGTCACTCTTGGTTCTGGCTCTATTTCCGTTGGTTCAACTTTCAATAATAGTTGTAATAACACATCATTATCAGAAGAAGAAACAGAAATTTTAGACTTATATCGTTCATTAAATATTAGAGGCAAACGCAAGTTTTTAAATATGATTTTTGATATAGAAAAAGAAAATGCTAATTAAAAGGAGGGAATTTGTTTTGAAATTTATCAAATCTTTATTATCTCTCTTTACAAATGATAAAGAACAAACACAAGAAAATGAAAATATAAATCCTTTAAATACAAATAATACTGCTGAAAGTTCTATACAATATATACAGGAAGGCAATGTTTTATATCATACAGATGGTACAGATATTGAAGATAAAGAAATACCATACCTTATACAAACTGGACTTGCACAAAGACTAGAAGAAATCAGAACAAGTCCTAATCCTAAATGGCATCGTACAAAAGAAGAAAAAAAACTTAGTACACAATTTAGTTGGAATAATAAAGAATATCTTCGTGAAAAAGAGAGCGAAATGCTTGATTTTAATGTAAAAGCACATGAAACAATTACAGATATAGATGAAACAATATCTAATTGCAAAAAAACAATTGAAGTATTTTACGATTTAAAGAAGTTTTGTTATCAGACAGAAGCTGGTAAGATTTATTTTCAAGATATGTGGGAATATTGTTTCAATTCGCAAAATCCTTGCTTCTGTATTATTGAATATGCAGAAAAGCGTTTACAAGACCTTACTGAAAATTATGATGAAAGGAAAAAATATTATGAAAAGCGTCAATATATAAAAAACAATTTAAAAAACGATGTAATTACACTAATATCTAACAATGAAAACATATTACAAAAAGATGTCTATACTCATTTTGATGCTGATTTAAAAGACAGTATAGCACGATTATTAAACAATATGGACAGAAAAGGAGAAATCAAACGTGTAAAGCACGGAAGCACTTATCAATTATCCATAAAATAATAAAGTCCCTAATGTCTACAACACACTAAGGGCTTTAAAAAAAAAGCTAATATAATTGGGGTCTATGTTTATTATATCAAAATTACCCCACACTTTCAAGAATTGCAAAGACAAATTATTCATAAAATAATAAAAAGGAGGAATTACAAATGTCTGCATTAAAGCAAGAAGCAATTAAAATTATTGAAGAAATACAAGAAGACGTTATGTCACAAGTCGTTAGCTATTTAAAACGAATGGCAGATAAAAAGGAATTAGAAGAAACAATTACTTTATTACAAAAGGATACGATACAAACAGCACCTTCTGCATTTGGTATCGCTCATAAATATGCCAATTTAGATTTCATTGAAAAAGAAAAGGAGGCTTTTAAAAATGCCATGCTCAAAAAGCACTCCAATAGTTGATGCAAATGTTATACTTCGTTATTTATTAAATGACCATATAGAAATGTCATTACAAGCTAAAGAAATGATTGAACAAGGTGCTTGCACAAAACCAGAAATTATTGCAGAAGTAATATATGTGTTAAAAGGTGTATATCAAGTGACAAGAGAGGATATTTCTCAATATATTAAAATGATTTTACATTGTATAGAATGTACTGATAGTGATGCAGTAGAATATGCAGTTGACCTATTTGCCCGTTTTAAATTAGACTTTATTGATTGTCTTTTAATCGCTTATAATATTGTATATAATAATGCTATTTTTAGTTTTGACAAAAAATTAAATAAAAAATTAATTGAACTTCAAAACGAAAAAAATATCAAATAAATTCCCTTGTGCTACAAGCACAAAGATATTTTACACAAATATAAATGATGATACCACAAACCGCCTTGTTTTCGTAAAATAGAAAACAAACAGGAGGTTTTATTATGGCAAATGCAAAACAATTACCCAGCGGTGCATGGCGTGTATTAGTTTATGATGGTAAAGACGCAAACGGCAAACGAATTTACACTTCTTTTACTGCTCCCACAGAAAAGGAAGCTAATTTTATGGCATTAGACCATCAACTACACCACCAAAACAAACAAAAAGCAGCAGAAATGACATTTCAAGAAGCATTACAACAATATACAGAAAACAGAAATGCTATACTTTCTCCTTCTACTATAAGAGAATACAAGCGTATGAGCAAGTATTTTTCTGAAAATTTATTAAAAACGCCACTTAAAAAAATATCGCAAGATATGATACAAAAAGAAATCAACTTTTTTTCTCAAACACTTTCTCCCAAAAGTGTCAAAAACATACACGGAATTATTTCCGCCGTACTAAAAGAATACAATCCCACTATAACACTTTGTACAAAATTACCACAAAAACAAAAAGCAGATGTTTATATCCCCTCTGAAAATGATATGATATTGCTTTTAAAAGGGGCAAAACAGCATTATCCACAACTTTATATTCCTATACTGCTCGCTTGTTATATTGGCTTGCGTAGAAGCGAAATTTGTGCCTTAAAATGGAATGACATTGACTTTAAAAACAAAACTATCACAATTAAAAGTGCAAAAGTGCTCAATGAGCATACAAACTGGGTGATTAAAAATCCGAAATCTTTTGCTGGAAATCGCACTTTGTTAGTATCTGATACTATGATAGGCATATTACAAAATCTAAAAAAACAAAATAAAGCAAAAAATGATGATGATGTAATATCTATAAAACCGAGTATTATTACAAATAATTTTTCTCGTTTGCTTAAAAAATTGGAATTGCCACATTTTAGATTTCACGATTTACGACAACAAAAAGTCAATAACAAGGCAAAAATTTTGTTATCTTTTTTACAAAAAATCTTCTATTTTCCATTTGACCTCTATGCGATTTTCTTTAAAAATATAGATTTTATCAATAAAGAAGTCTACCAGTTCTTTATTTAAAAGGAGTGGTGTATCTTTGATTATGCCTTTTACTTGATTTTGTAGAATATTTTTATTTTGAGAATACTGCAATTGAAAATCTATTTCTTCCAGTTTATTTTGTATCGGTTCCAGTTCTTTTGTAAACTCTAAATTTAATTTAATAAACTGTTCTTCTGTGAGTTTTTTTTCAATATACTGCTCATAAAGAATTTTCTTTTTTTCGTGATAGAGCTGCATTTGATTTTGTAGTTCTATTTTTGGGGCTATTTGTATTTCAATGCTGTCTGTTTGTTTTGTATCTTTTATGATTTCGATTTGCTTTAAAATCATTTGAAACACAATTTCTTCTAACTCTTTTTCTAGTATTGACAGATTATGGCAAGGAAAAGCAA
>CAJUJJ010000024.1 GCA_910586765.1 uncultured Clostridia bacterium | reverse complement strand
AATTTCATTGCAATTCTACTTTTTCTTTTCCCTCATTATTTACTTAACACTCTCTTTAATTTTGCATTTTTATCAATATTCACTAAAAATAATTTTTATAATTTTTATATAAGATTATTGATATTATGTTTAGTTAATAGTACAATAAACATATCGTGAAAAAATGATAAAAAATAACAAAAATTTTGTGATATAAAATCAAAGAATTTATAAAAGGTGAAATATATGTCATGTTAAGTATTTGTAATATGAAATAATTTAAAGATATAACACAAAGAATAGATTTTTTATTTATGGTAATTATAATAATTTCTTTTTGATAGAAAAAATAGTTTTACCGTTTTTATGAAGAAGTTGTATTTTATTATATAAAGATTTTTATTTTAATGAAGAAAGGAGGAAAATTTCAGTTACATTTTATTACATTATTATAAAGAGTATGGAGGGATTTATTATGAAAGGTAAGAAAAAGCGATTTTATTTTCGACTAGTATCATTTGTTATGACGTTGATTTTATGTATTTCATCTACCTGTTCTGTTTTTGCAAAAAATTCCTTAGAGCATTGGTCAGACAAGTACATAAAAACTTTAGCGGAAAAAAATGTCTATAAAAGTGTTATGGACTCCTATGATGCAAAACATAGTGTTACTTATGAAGAATTTATTGAAATGTCGGCAAAACTTTTTCACTATGACAAACTACCACAAATACAATCTCAAATAATAACATTACAAAAATGGTTTTCAGAAAATATAACAGATATTGCGTTTGAAAAAACAAATCAAACACTAACTCGACAAGATGCTGTTGTAATACTTGCAAAAATGTTAAAGTATGACTTAAGTGATAATGAAAAATCAAAATTTAAAGATGATAGTCAAATTGCAGATTATGCAAGAAGTAGTGTAAATATATTAACAAAGAAAGGACATTTGAATGGTTATTTAGATGGAACATTGAAACCAGAAAACCCTATATCTTTTGGGGAAGCATCAAGCATATTATGTTCTGTTGCAGGTTCTGTATATACAGAAGGAAAACATGACTTAAATAACCAGACAATACAAGGAAATCTTTCTATCGTATCACCTGATGTTGAGCTTAAAAATGCTGTAGTAGAAGGAGATTTATATATTTCTGAAGGTGTTGGTACGGGAGAAGTAACACTCAATAATGTAATAGTAAAAGGAGAAACCATTGTTTCTGGTGGTGGAATAAACAGTATTTTATTTATTGATACACAACTTGGAACACTTCGTGTTGAAGTACCAGACAATGTACCAGTTAGAGTTGTGGCATCAGGAAACACAAATATTAACATGACTGAAGTGCGTTCAGAAAGTAAATTACAAACCAACAATTTAAATGGAGATGGATTTGAAGGTATTGTAGTTGCTATTCCAGAAAATACGAAAGTTTCTTTGGAAGGTACTTTCCCTTCTGTTGTAGTAGATTCTCCAAAAGCAAAAGTTGACATTTTAGGAGGAAAAGCAGAAAATATTGTAATTACAGAAAAAGCAATGGAAGCAAAAATAAATGTAGCTTCTACCGCAACAGTATCCTCTATGGAAATCAATGCAGAGGCAACTGTTGGTGGTACAGGAAAATTAGAGTCTGTTTCTATTAATTCTGAGAATGTGTCTATTGCACAAAATCCAGATAAAGTAGATATTAAAGATGGCATTACTTCTAATATAAATAATAGTATTTTAAATACAGGTACCCATTATAATTATGGAAGTTCTTCTAATAGAAAACCTAATTCTTCTAGTAATACAAGTAATCCTCCAAGTATAGGAGATGATACAAATAATCAACCTCAGCCAGATGATAAAAAAGAATTACAATATTCTTATGTAGAAATGTCGCAAACAAAAACAAATGTTTTTGTAAATATGTTTTTTGATGAACCAATAGAATTTTTGATAGATGGAAAATATGTATCTAACTTAAATAATTTATTTACATATCAAAGTGAAAATGAAAGTGGTATTATAGAAAATACTTCTTTATCACGAAATTGTCTTTCTTTTAGTATTCCAAAAAAAGGAACTTCTTATCAAATTTCTTTGGAGGAAACAAATTGGAATTTAAGAGGAAAAAATTCTAAAAAAGAATATTTAGCAAATCCATTTTTAAAATTTACTATTAGTAATGATTTATCACTTGTAGTAAATGGCCCAGATAATGTAAGTGTTTTTGCTGGAGAAAAAGCTGTTTTTAAAGCAGATGTACAACCTTTTATAAATCTAAATTATCAATGGTATCGAAATGATACAGAAATTGCAGGTGCAACAGAAAATACTTATTCTTTTATCACTGGATTGAGTGATAGTGGTAATAAATTTTCTGTAAAAATTTGGTTAAATCACCCTAATAATATAAGAGAAATTATTGCAAACAAAACAGCAGTTTTAACAGTAGAATCAAAACAAAATGCAACTGTTATTTTGGAAGAAGGTTCTGAAGGAACAGCAGGTGATGGTTGTATTACAGATTTACAACAAGGATACCGCTATTACATTATTGCATACAAAGATAATAACAAGTCCTATCCGGTTATGAAAAATGGTACTTTAGGCTCAGAAGATACAGAAATTCTTTATGAAAATTTAGAACCATTAGAAACAACGATTATTTCTGGATTAACCAATGAAGAAAAATATAAAGTTGTGAAGGTATTGTCAGATACGCCCGTTTTAAATTCTTTAATTATTTCTGGTCTTACAAATACTGTAAACTTTTATGGTTATGTTCCAAAAACAATTGATGGAGAAATATTACTTTTAAAAAACAATATCAATTTAAAAGCAATTTCAAATGTTGAAAATGCATCAATAACACTTACTTATAAACTAGGAGGAAGTGAAGAAGAGCATACTGCTGGGCTTCATGATGATACCTTTGATATTTATTTAGATGAGGCTTCTACAGTAGAGATTACCATTAAAGTTTTTCCACAAAATGAACCAGAAAATCAATCTGTATATGAAATCACGGCTTCCCGAGCAGCAGGTATTATTGTTACAAGACCTGGATATAATACAGAAGAAAACTATACTACAGAAGTCTATGGTAAATCTAATTTAGAATACCATATCAAGTATATGAAACCTACAGAAAAACTTGATACAATTACATTTAAAGAAAGCGAAAATGCTACTGTAATTACATTGGAGGAAAATAAACATTATGCTACAGAAATTTTGCCAAATGGTTTTACTTCTGTTAAATTTACAAAAGAGTTTACAGATACTCTTGTTTTAAATAGGGAATTAGAATTTACATTTAAGTTTTCTGGTGGAGTCACAAGCGAAAAAACTTGTACAACAATTATCCGTGAAGCAAGTTATAATATAAAAATTGGCGAACCTGAATTAGTTGATGGAGAAAATTGGTTGAATGTCTTTATTCCTATTACAAAAGAAAATGGAGAACCTATTGATGAAGATAGTATGGAGAATATTATTAGATATTCATCTATACATTTCTATAAAGACAATACTGAAATGGGCAGTATAGGTGTAAATACAAAATTTTACCAAGAGGGAGAAAAAATAGGTATTCTTATAGATGGCTATCTTTCACCATTTGTTGATTATATGGAAGAAGTGCCTAACAAATATAAAATAGGAATAGATTATTATAAAATTTCTGAAGGCAGCACTACTACAGACTATTATACTTCTGAAATTTGTGAACTTTCAATAGGAGAACCTATACAGGCAGATGTTATAAAGTTTGAAGGAGAGAATCCTCCTATACCATCACTACAATCAAGTTCAGAAAATAGATATACATTAGAATTGAAAAAAGATACTACTTCTTTTTGGCCTTTCTTTAATGAAACTGAAAATGTATTTTTGGGTTATTTAGATTTGAGACATACAACAATGATAGGTGATGATGGTAATCAAGTTGATGTTTATATGGCATCTGAAAAGCCAGAACTTGTAGTTTGGCTTGCTCGCAAAAACTGTGTACCTCAGTTATTATTGTATGACTATGCAGGAGAAGTTGTTGATGGTGATTTTATTATAGAATATAATTTCTATACAAATATGTCCTCAAGTTTAATTTATGATTTCTATTTTAATTATAAAGGGATAAATCAATATCAATATTTTTATACTGTAGGAGAATTAAAAGCAAGACATCTAAATCCAGAAGATATTAGCTTAAATATTGGTACAAAAAAAGATGGAACACCTTTAGAAAAAACAATGCAAAACTTTTTAGATGAAGGTCGTTTTGGAGGAACTTCTGATGATACTTCTATAAATTATTTGCAATTTGCAAGTGTAAAAGATTTATTTGCTGCTTTTGGTGTCAATCCATTAGAAGATACTATTAGTGAAGAAATAAACAGTCATGCAACATTGCGTAATATGCCAGAAAGTTTCCCATTACAACTACAGAATAAAACTTATAAGTGGAATGAAAATAATGGTAAATTAACTGAGATTACTATAAAAGACAAAAATACTGAAAATTCTATCAAGAAAACAGTTGAAGATGAACAATTAAGCATTGAAATTCCATATTCAGAAGCAGCTATTGTAACAAAATCAACAGGCGAATATGAATGTGTTATTTATGATGAAGATGCTGTACCAATTTCTGCTACAGGTTTGATTTTAACACCAAATGAACCAACACCAATTGCGATTGTTGTTACAAAGGGCAACACACTTCCAAAAGTTTATAAAGTTACGCTTACTTATAAGCCAGAAATAACAACATTCTCATTACGTGACCAAAAAGCAGAGATTTCATTTATACAGTTGACAGATGATATGACTGAAAGTGAAATTGAAACGATTGTAGGACCTTTGGATCAGGAAACTACCAAAGAAGAAAGTAACATATCCGAAAAGCCTGCTGATAAAGTAACAAGTAAACCTGCTGAAAAACCTAAAGAGGAATCCAAAGAGGAACCTAAAGAAGAATCCAAAGACGAGCCTAAAGAGGAATCCAAAGAGGAACCTAAAGAAGAATCCAAAGAGGAATCTAAAGAAGAATCCAAAGAGGAACCTAAAGAAGAATCTAAAGAGAAACCCAAAGAAGAATCCAAAGAGGAACCTAAAGAAGAATCCAAAGAGGAGCCTAAAGAAGAATCCAAAGAGGAATCTAAAGAAGAATCCAAAGAGGAATCTAAAGAAGAATCCAAAGAGAAACCTAAAGAGGAATCCAAAGAGGAATCTAAAGAAGAATCCAAAGAGGAACCTAAAGAGGAATCCAAAGAGGAACCTAAAGAGGAACCCAAAGAAGAATCCAAAGAGGAAGCTAAAGAAGAATCCAAAGACGAGCCTAAAGAAGAACCTGAGAAGGAATTCAAAGACGAATCTTCAGAAAAATAATTATACATAAAAAATATTTAAAATTATTATAACAAAAGGGGCTGAATTTCTTATTATAAAATTCAGTCCTTTTTTTGTAATTTATATTTGTTATTCTCTCTATTATTTATTTTGTAAATAAATTACTTATATAAAAATAGCAAAACTCTTGAAAGTTTAAGGTTTCAGGGGTTTTGCTGTCTGCTTTAGTATAGAGAAAACCTCCAGCTATACTAAGAAATAAAAAAGCTTTAGTTGTAATAAAAAACTTCTTATAATAAAATAAAATGAGACCGCTAAGACACAATAAAAACATAAGAGTTGTTTAATAGATGTGAACACAAAATGGGAATGTAAATATCATATTGTATTTGCACCTAAACACAGAAGACAAATTATATATAAACAATTGAAGGAAGATATAGAGAAAATACTAAGAGAATTATATGAAAAAAAGGGAATAGAAATCATAATAGCAGAGTGTTGTCCAGACCATATTCATATGTTTGGTAAGTATTTTATCAAAACAAAGCGTATCAGTCTAAAAGAAAAAAGTGCTTTAATTATATTTAAAAGGCATACAAACTTGAAATATAAATATATAAATAGGCATTTTAGGCACAGAGGATATTATGTAAATACAGTAAAGAAAAACACACAAAAGATACGAGAATACATAAATAGTTAACTGAATGAAGATTACATAGCAAATCAGATTAGTCTAAATGAGTACATACACCCGTTTACGAGTAATCCAGTAAAAAGGAACAAATAAAGAAAAGCCATTTAAGTAGCAAGTTAAATAAAGTAGTACATTCAACAGAACTTCAGACACCTATAGGTGTGACAGGTAAAAGACCCTTATAGAGTAAATGTAAGCCACCAGCTAAGCTAGTGGCTATGACTATAAATAAGAATATTGATATTTTATGTAATAATATGTGAAATTCCTTTTAATGACTGGTCAGGATAATATAAAGAAACAATATAATAACCATTATTTACTACAACTTTTATATCTACACTAATTTTTTCAGTATTAAAATTAGTGTTTGTAAAAGAAACATATTGTATATCAGTACGTCCCTGCTGTTCTACAATAGATTTTGCTTTATCTAACCAAGTTTTATCATTTAATATCTGTTCTTTACTGCTACTATCTATATTTTTTGTTTGTTTTATATGATAGTTTTGACTAGAACGAACAGTTTCTACATTGCCTCTGGATATCCAAACAGCATAATTCCAATTTAATTCATAAGGCATATCTCCTTTGGGATACAATCTTACAAACCAACCATCAGGCTGTATGTTACTATTTTGATAAAATGTTGCATTAATTTGCAATTCGTTTGTGTCAGTATGAAATAAGTGTTCAACATTTTGTTTTGCAATGGCAATGGCTTCTGCTTCTGTGATGTCATTTGCATTAGGAACAGAGGTATTTTGTTCTATATTTCGTAATGACAAAGCATAATTGACTTTTAATCTCCAATCAATTAATTGTAATAATTCTTCATCTGTCAATTCTCTTTCTGGATAATGATATATTCCGTTGTTAAAACCAATATAAAATTCTTGTGTTCCTGCTTCAAGAGGTAATTCTTTTTCTGGTCTTATATCATAATATAAATATTTATTTTGTAATGAATTTAATCTTTGGAGTTCTTTATCTGTTAAATCTCTTGTTACATTATCAACGTTATTATTGAAATTATCTGTAAATTTATAAATTACTTTAAATTGATGTTCTGTTAATGTTTTAGCAAAATGATGGTTAATATGTATTAAATTATTATTTTCGTATGATATGGTGTCATTTTTATTGGCATTGATGGTATGAAAATCAAAAAAGCTGTAACAAAAAACAACTGCGAATATACAAAATAATGTAATTACAACTCTTTTATATTTTTTTTCATTTTTAATCACAGTAATTCTCCTCCTTAATATGTTTTTATTTTTGTGATTTTCTGCAAAACCATAAAAAAACAAATTTCTTTTTTGACTACATTGAATTTGATTTAAAAGCATATTGCCATATTTTATTTTGTTGTCTGTATTCATATTTTTTGTTACTGTTTCATCACAAGAATATTCACAGGCTTCTTGAATAGTTAATAGTGTAAAATAGGATATGGGATTGAACCAATGTATGATATGAATAAATATTGCAAAAAGTCGATACAACATATCTCGCCTTTTATAATGCGTTAGTTCATGTTTTAATATCATAGTAAAATCAGTAATATTAAAGTCTATGTCAGGTAATATGATAACAGGCTTCCATATACCAATAGAAATAGGGGAAATGGGTAATATGCTTTTTTTTAATGTAACAGTTTTGTGTATATTCATTTCTGAACAAACAGCTTTAATGCAATGTATATATTGTTTGTTAGTAATTTCTGTTGTATTTTTTAATGTTCTTTGAAAACGAATATAATAATATATGTAATATGCAAAACAAGCAAAAAAACCTATGATATAGATATTATAAATCACTTGTTTTAATGGAATTGTATGATATGTGGAAGACATATCATTTTGTTCTAATTCTACTATTGTATTATTTTCTGAATGAAATAGAGTGTTATTTAATATTGCTGTGTCTTCTATACTTTGCTGTTGATATTGTATTTCATGAGTAAAGTATTGCAATATATCAATTTTATAAGGAAAGCAATAACAAATTAATACCAATATCCAAATATAATAGTACCAAACACCGCCATATTTTTTGATAAATGTATTTTTTAACGCAATGAGAAATATAGAAAGTAAGCTTCCTAGTATTGTCAAATAAAATAGATTTATCACTTACTTTTCCTCCTTTTTGTAAAGCATTTCTCTTAATTCTTCTAAATCCTCCTGACTGATTTCATTATCTGCATAAAGAGCAGTAAAAAAATTTTTAAATGAACCTTGATAAAATTCATTAATGAATTTTTTGGAACATAATTTGTTGTATTCCTTATGGGAAAGAATATAGCTATATAAGTAATTCCTTCCTTGTCTTTCTGTTTTTAAAAATCCCTTATCAACAAGTCTGGAAAGTAATGTTAAAACAGTTGTTGTTTTCCATTGATTATTAGAAATCAATGCTATAATTTGTTTACTTGTTAAAGGATTTTTGTTGTTCCAAATAACTTTCATAATTTCCATTTCTGCATCTGATATTTTTGGCATAAATCATTCTCCTTTTATTCTACAATATGTAGTTTTAATATATTCTACAATATGTAGTTTTATTTGTCAATGAAAATTTAAAGGGCTTTCCGAATGTTTCGAAAAGCCCCATTTTAGTGTAGTATAGTTAGCAAATATAATACAATTATAATCTAAATAGGTTTGTATTATGTAAAATCAGCTAGTTGTATATCCATTTTTGTTAATATACTTTTTAAATATTCCATTTTTTGTTTTGTAGGTGTTTGAAAATCTGATTGTGGTAAATCTAAAGAAAGTGCTTGATATTTTCCAAAACCAAATTTATGATAAGGCAGTAACTCCATACGTGCATTTGGCAAATATTTTTTTACAAATTCTCCGCTTTCAAAAATGTTTTCTTCATAAGCATTTACTCCTTCAATAACAGGAATACGTATTACGATTTTTGCACCCGTTTCTTTTAATCGCTTCATATTTTCCAGTATTTTTTCATTGTATACACCAGTAAATTTTTTGTGCTGCATAGTGTTCATATGTTTTAAATCCATAAAAATCAAATCCATACGTTTTAATATAGTAAGCATTTCGTCAAAATTAAAATATCCACTGGTTTCTATATCTAAGCTGTAGCCTAAATCATATAATTGAGAAGAAAGTTCATCAAGAAATTGTTTTTGAAGTGTAGCTTCCCCACCAGAAAATGTAATACCTCCGCCACTTTGCCTATAAAATAAACTATGTTTTTCTACTTCTGCAATAACTTCTTCTACGCTTTTTTGTACTACCATATTTTTACGTGCTTGTTTTGGACAAACAGCAGCACAAGCACCACAAGCGATACATTTTTTTCTGTTTTCTGGCTGATTAAGTGCTATGCCTATACCTTGAGGGCAAACACTTGCACATTCACCACAGCCAATACAAAGTTTTTCATAGAAACCGATTTTAGGCTGTTGTGTGATGCCTTCAGGATTAGAACACCATTTACAATGTAAGGGACAGCCTGCAAAAAATATTGTTGTACGTATGCCGTCGCCATCATTTACAGAAAAAGGCTGAAGCTGCATGAGATATCCTTTCATAATTTCCTCCTATTATAAAATACAGTAATGACTATAAAAATTAGTCATTACTGTTACTGTAATTAAAAACTTTCATGTGCATTTCTTGCCATAATAGAGTCCTGCATAGATTTTGAAAGATTAACGAATTGTGTGCTGTATCCTGCTACACGTACAAGCAAATCTTTATAATTTTCAGGGTGTGCTTGAGCATCTTTCAGTACTTCATTTGAAATAGTGTTAAATTGTACATGGAATGCACCTAATGCAAAATAAGACTGAAGCATTGCCCCTAAATTTGCACGACCACGTTTTGTTGCAACTAAATCATGATTTAAACGTAAATTCAACAATGTACCTCCACTATGAATATCGTGGCTTAATTTTGCAGAGGAACGTAAAGCAGCTAAACAAGTAGATGTGTCTGTTCCAGTATAAGGAGATACGCCTTCATTGATAGGGTCTTTTGCTTTTCTGCCGTCAGGTGTTGCACCTAATACTTTTCCTGTAGGCAAGTAATTTGATATACCCATAAATGCCGTTACAAAATGATGTCCATAAATATCGTTATAAGATGTAACATCTTTATAAAAATAATCTGCTAATTTTTTGGCTATATTGTCTACATAGTCATCATCGTTGCCATATTTTGGTACAGCTTGTGCTTTGGCACGTAAAGTTTCGTAGCCTTCCCAGTTGTGATTAAGTGCATCAATAATATCTGACATAGTAGCAACATTGTCTTCAAATACTAATTTTTTGATAACTGCCAAAGAATTTGCTGTAACAGACAAACCAACACCAGTAAATACAGGGCCTATATTGTATTTTGCACCACCATCAACTAAATCTTTACCATTTTTTAAACAATATTCATTGCAGGCAGAAAGGAAAGGTCTAGGAGCTTGTTCTTTATGTATTTTTTGTGCAGTAAGCAAACTGATAACACCATGTTTTACCATAAATGAAAATTGGCGTAATACTGCTAGTTCTACTTCTTCATAACTTTGGAATGTTTTAGGGTCTTTTTCAAATAGTGCAACTTGCTCTCCACTCAAACGACTTTTGCCTCCATTAAGTGCAAATTCTAATGCCGCAGCAAAACTAATATTGCAGGAAGAAGTCCATTCAAATGTTTTTCTGGAATGAGGTACAACACAACCACAGTTATTCCAATCTTTGGCATCTTCAGGAGCATAACCTAAATTGCTCAACATTTGGTAACCAGTGCGGTCACTGTGAATAGCAGGAAAACCGCAGCCAGTAGATACTAATTCTGTAACAGCTTCCATAAATTCAGGAGGACAATCAGGGTGAATACGACAGCTTAATGTAGGTTGATGACATTTTGTTTCTTTTGTAGCTTGTATTGCCATATAAGAAATGGTATTTGTACCATCTTTTCCGTCTACTGTAGTACCACCTACTGTCAAATTTTCAAAATTGGTATAACCTGCAAAAAAGTCGGCTGTATTTGCTGAAATTGTCCATGCCCATTCACTGTATTTTAACCATAGACATTCTACTAATTCTAGTGCTGTATCATAGTCAATTTTGCCTGCTTCCTCATCTGCTTTATAATAAGGGTACATATATTGGTCAAAACGTCCAGGGTTGAGTGCTAAAGGATTTTCAGAAAGAATACCACCTAGTTGTACAAACCATACAAATTGTAATGCTTCACGAAATGATGTTGGAGGATTTTCGGGAACTTTTTCGCAAACTTCTGCAATTTCTAATAGTTCTAATTTTCTGATAGTGTCTTTTTCTTCTTGTGCCATTTCAACTGCTTTTGCAGCGTAACGGTTTGCTAAACGAATAATACCGTCACAAACTAATATAATAGAACGATAAAATGTAATTTTGTCTTTTTCTTCAGCTATTGCTTCATTTAGTTGTGCAATGTGATTTTCTGCTTCTTTTTTAATGCCAGAAAAGCCCTTTGGAAATAACTGGTCAATATAGTCTGGGGAAATTTCACCAATACCGTTACGCCATTTTGAATCTGTGTCTAAAAAGCCTGTATCTACGCCAATTTTTTTGGTTTCTTCAGAAGTACGTGCTAAAAAAGCATCTTCAACAGATTTACCTTTCCAATAAGGAAAAATGTTTTTACGTACAAATTCTCTTTGCTGTTCTGTCATTTCATAAGGGTCTTGAGGGCGTTGAGGGAAATTGTCCATTTCATCATCTACCCATTTCCAAGCAAATTCAGGTGTTAATATACCACATTTGCGAAATTCACCACTTGCTCCAACAATCAATTCTCCTTCAAAAATGTTAACGCAAAGTTCATTACAAGTATCGTAAAATGCTTGTGCAGTACGAATAGCCATAGGTAACCCCTCTGTGCGTTGGAATGATTGTGTCCATATATTTGCTCTTTCATAGGATATAGAAGGTTTTGTGTTGATATAATTTTGACGAATTTTTTCTACTCTAGGAGTAATACTCATATGATTTACCACCTTTCTGCTATTTTCTATAAAATATAACCATATACATTATTGCAGTACAATCACCTATATTTTTATAAATATGATTTTGATTTGCCATATAATGAATACCGTTTTCAGCTTCTACTGTGTATTGTTTTTCACCTACTGTAATGAGGACTGTACCTTGTGAAACAATGATAAGTTCTTCTGTACCATATTCGTGAGGAGAAGAAGAAGAACAACTGCCTTTGTCCATTTCAATTTGAAGTATTTCAAAACGTCTGTTATCGTCATAAGGAAAAAATGGAAACAATCGAAACTGTCCTTCATCACTCAAAAGAGCACGAATGTCTTTTTTGTGTATAATTTCTGTTTCCATAGTATCGCCTTCTAATAAAGCAGTAAAAGAAATGTGAAGACCTGTGGCAATTTTCCAAAGTGTTGCCACAGTAGGACTAGATTCTCCTCTTTCAATTTGTCCTAACATACTTTTACTTACACCTGTCATATTGGCAACACTGTCTAAACTCAATTTTTTTTCATTGCGAATTTGTTTTAAATTTGCAGAAATTCTGCTGCTCATAATATCCATTATGTTCTCCTTCATATAGTACGTTATAACGTATTTATGATTTTAATATAGCATTTTTATAAGAAGTTGTCAATTATTTTGACCGTTTTTGCGTTCAAAAAGTATTGTATTGTGTTTTTAGTAGATGAAAGTAGTTGACAAATATTGTCTATTGTTGTATAACTATAGTATAATTATTTTATAAAAGTAGTATAAATTTTAGTATGAAAAGAGGCAATGTATGAAATATTTCAAAAAGATTATTTTTCTGTTGTTAATGACTGCTTTTTTATTCATATTATGGGGGTATTTTATTCCTCAAAAAACTACTATACAGAAATACTTAAATTGTTTTGAAAAAATATCTGGAGAAAATATAACTGTTAATATTTCAGGTGTTTATTATGCTTATTTTTTAAAAGATGATTGTTTTAAAGGAACAATTAATGTAGAGAACAAAAGAATATGTACAATGAATTATAATTTGAGAGAAGACTTGTATACAAATTTTGTAGATAAATATGGACAACCAGAAGGAGGAATATTACAGTTTAAACAATTTTCTTATATTTGTATTAGTGATTTGGATTATTATTTATATAGTGAATGGAAGCCAGAGTGGAAAAAAGAATTTGAAAAAAAAGAAAAATGGAATGAAAAAAGAAATAAATTAAAAAAAATTGTATCAGATTTTATAAATGATAAATGAAAATGGTATATGTTAATGTTGTGAAAGGAGCGATTTTTTTGAAAGGATTATTTTTATTATTGAGTACATTTATGTTATCTAATTCTTTAGCTGTTGGAGAAAGCACTACAAAAACGATAGGGGATATTACATATAATACTGCTGATTTTCAGCTTTCAGAACAGAGTGATGAAGAAGTGTATGAGGTATTAAAACAAGTGTATGAAAATACAGGAAGTATTCCAAAAGGTGCTGTAGGAGCAGAAATATATGTTAAAACAAAAGAACAATTACAACAAGAAGAAAATGGAATAGTAGAAAGAGAAATTTCGGATAATACAGAAAGCCAATCAACAGTACAAAAAAATAATATTGCTACAGAAAAATATACTGTTGCATTACCTGATAATATGACATATAAAATAAATGGCAATGATGTAGAACTTTATTATGATGGTGATTATATAGGAGAAATAAAGTGCTATACCATTTATGATGATGTTAATTTATATGAAGAACTGAAAAATGGAGATTTTGGAAAAGTAGTTGATACTTGTTTTACTACATTAGGATATGTTGATGAAAAACGAAAAGAAATAGAATATATGGCAAGTAGTGGGGTACATAGTGATATTGATATTTGGATAAGAGAAGGAAAAGAAATCAGGTATAGTAAAAATCATTATATTTTTATAAATGGAAAAGAACTTTATGATATTTCAATACTAGAAGATGCTGAAGAAAATAGAGAGATACAAAGTATATATTCTCATTTTAAAATAAAATAAATATATATCAAAGCAACGAAAGGAAGGGGAATTATATGGTAAATGCAATTAACAGAACACAACAACAGTATTTTACAAAAACTATAGCAAAACAAAATGAAAATGTTTCAGAAAAACAAAATAATCAGCAAAATAAATCAGATGTGTATATTATTTCTCACGCAGTTGAAAAAAATAATCAAACAGAACAAACGGAAGAAACAGAAAAAGAAATGTATTATGGATTGAGTGAAAAAGAGTGGAGAGAATTAGCAAGCAAATATGATGTAGAAAATTTGGAAAATGAGCAAAGAAAAAAATTGCTTACAGAATTAAAAGATAAAGGTATTATAAATGAAGAAGAATATAGAACAACAAAATTTGTATTAATACCTTTAGAGGAAGATGTTATGGAAGGAGGTAGTATTAAAATAGGAGAGCATAAAAAATGGGATTTAGAGCAAAAGAATTGGCTGAAAAAATATGATGCTATTGCAGAATATTGTAATGAGTTGCTAGATAGTTTGGAGGACAGCACTAGAGCACAAAATATACAAAGTATAAGAGATACGTATTTAAAAATAGCAGATATATTTGATAAAATAGCAGAAGAAAGAAAAACAATTTTATCTTCTGAAAATAAGGAGGGATAATATGAGAAAAAAAGCACTGGCTGTTGTTTTAATGGTCATAATATTAGTATGTTCTGTAGTAATTGTGCAAAAAAATAAAACGAGTGCACAAGAATATGAACCATCTATTGAAGTGATAGTAAAAAAAGGCTATGTGTTATCAGGAGAGTCTGTGTATACTGGAGATGCTGTGCCTGTGGGAGTTTATGTTGAAAAAGCACTTCTTTCTTCTGGAGCGATTGCTATTTTCCAAAGATACCATCAGTCAGAAGATATTACTTTTTCAGGAGCAAAAGAAATTTCTATTCATATGAAAAATGGAAAGACTTATGATTTATGGTATGATTGTCAGGATAAAACAATTTCTTATAATGAGAAGACAGATGAAGCAGTTACATATATTTTGTTTTCTGAAACAATTCCTTTGAAGAAAATAGAAGCGATAGAAATAGAAGGCCAAAAATTCGAAATATACGTTTGATTATTGTATCATATTTTTAAAAGCCGTCAGGAGGGAAAATATGGATAGAAAAGCAATGGCAAAAGAAACATTAAAAATTTTAGAACAAGGATACTATGATGTAACAGTCAAAAATGAAGCTGAGCAAAAATTAGAGAAACGACAGATTATTATAAAAGAGGATATAAAACAATCTATTGAAAAAAGTAAATTGATTTCCCCTGTAGAGGGAGAAAAAATTATTGAAAAATATCATGTACATATAAATTGTAGTAAACCAGAAACAAGAGTGGAAAATATATCTACAGTAGAGGCTGTGCGTATACTGACAAAAGAAGGGAAAACAGATATTGGTGTATTGAATTTTGCAAGTGCAAAAAATCCAGGAGGCGGTTTCTTGAATGGAGCTAAAGCACAAGAGGAGAGCATAACAGTATCTAGTACACTCTATACTACATTGACATTACATAAAGAATATTATGAACAAAATAGAGCCAATAAATCAATGATGTATTTGGATTATGCAATTTATTCTCCAGAAGTAGTATTTTTCCGTGATGAGAGATTTCAATTAGCAGAAGTACCTGTAAAGGCTTCTGTGTTGACATTACCAGCAGTTAATATGGGACAAGTGCTTTTGAAAGGAGAAAATGTACAAGAAGCCAAAAGAGTTATGCGTCGAAGAATGAAGCTGGCATTGAGCATATTTGCAGAACAGAAAGCAAAACATTTGGTGCTTGGTGCTTATGGGTGCGGTGTATTTCGAAATGACCCCAGAGAAGTAGCAGTTTGGTGGAAAAAACTTTTGGAAGAAGGAATGGGACAGTATTTTGTTTCTGTATTTCATGCTGTTTTAGACCAATCAAAACAGCAACATTGTATAAAGGCATTTCAGGAGTAATTAACATATCGCAGTAAACAAGCTAGGAAAAGTAAAAGGAGTGGGCAAACAAGTATTTTAAAAATGGGGAACTTTTTTCACTTGTGAAAAGTTCCTCCCAGCGGACTTTGTCCGCTACTCTTTCAAAAACACGCTTGAAGCAGAAAAACCTTGAGGCTTTGGTCTACGCTTGCTTCGGTCGTTGCAGAACAAACGTCCACTGGACGTTTTGCAACTCAAACTCCACTCGCTTTTGAAAAAGCGAGGTAAAACTTTTATGGAAAACTTCGTTTTCCAGATAACAAACGGAAATAAAAATTATTTTTAAAACTACTTTTTTAGACACTCCCAAAGTAAATATATAAATTTTGAAGAAAATACTTTTCAAAAAAGTAAAAAAGAAAATTATTATAAAAATTGTAATTATAATAAAAGGAGGAAAATTAATGATAAAAAAGAAAGGAATTTTATTTGTTGTAGTATTTTGTTTGTTATGTTGTATTACGGTTTTTGCAGAAGAAAATACAAAAACTATAGAGAATGATATGACTATGGAAAAATTTATTAATATACCTGATGCTTCTACTATTTCTATGATTTGTGTAAATATACATAAATGTGGTTCACGTTGTTATGTGGTAGATGAAAATGAAATCAAACAAGGCTATGATATATTAATGAATATGCCTTTACAAAAAGTAGTAGATGGGCCTACTTATTTTGAAATAGATAAGAATGATGGAGCTTATCCTGGTGATGTAGAACGTTATCATATATCATTTTATAAAGATGGTAAAGAGTTAAAAGAATTTTCTGTAACTGCGGACAAAATATTTACACATGATTGGGTTTTTGTATCAGGAAGCAGAGAAGATGGCAAAGAAAATGAATTTTATAAATGGTTGCTAAATATAGAAAGAACAAAACAAAGATATGAGTGTATTGTAGAAGAAACAGACATTCATCAATATAATGTGTTTGTAGAATATAAAAAACTGTTTTATAAATGGGGAAAACCTTATATTAATGAAAATAATCAGATTATGGTACCATTTAAAGAATTAAATACTGCATTAAATACACAAGCACAATACGATGTAAAAACACAAATGGTTTCTGTAAGAAAAGGAGAACCTGTACCATTGTATGGAGAGGTAACAGATGAAATTGTGTATGTAGCAGCAAGAGATTTGGCAGAAATGGGCGGATATGATATTTATTGGGATAATGAACTTAAAATTGTGCATATTTCAAAAAATAGAGCTATAAAAATGTGGAATAAACATTCTATTTATTCTCCAGAAAAGCAATATCTGAAAGAATTAGAAAAGATATATGGAATAAAGTGGAGTTAATTTAGAGATAATATTTTTAAAAAAGAATAGTTTTATCATTTTAGTGCTGTGCAAGTCATAGCACTTTTTTTAATAAAATTTGTATCATAAAATATCTAAAAAGACTACTATTTTAAATTAATAAATGTGAATATAGCGATAAAAAAAGTATTATTTGTACAAAATAGAATATTTTTGTAAAAAAAGGCAATAAAAGAAAATATTTTAGTAAACGCAGTATAAATTTGATAGAAAAAACAAAAAAAATATATTGACTAATATGCTCATTATAAATTATAATAAAATTAAAACTATCAAGATAGTTCTTGATGTTATGAAAGAATACTAAATGTAATATTAAAAATAGGCTTTTTTGGTAGTTCAATCATAATTAATATTTAGAAGGAGATGACATCTATGAAAATATTTGATTCAGAATTAAGAGTGTTAAATGTATTATGGGAAGAACAGGAGATTAGAGCAAGTCAAGTTTGCAAAATATTGGAAGAAAAAATAGGTTGGAATAGAAATACAACTTATACAGTCATTAAAAAATGTATAGAAAAGGGATATATAGAAAGAACAGAACCACACTTTATCTGTAAGATATTGCTTTCTAAAGAGGAAGTACAAAAACAAAGTGTAATAGATTTGGTAGATAAATTTTTTGATGGCTCAAAGGCTGAATTTATGAAAACATTTTTAGAAAAACAAACATTTACACAACAAGAAAAAGAAGAATTAAAGAAAATGATAAATGAATGGAATTAAGCAATCAAAAAAACTCCTTGTATTTTAAGGAGTTTTTTTAATTGCAAAATGGCTATAAGAGAGTATTGTGATAACGCCCGTGTTTTTCAGTTTTTTTGGTATATTGTATTGCTTCTTTGGGACAATGATTAAGACAAGCAAGACACATATAACAATGTCCTTTGTCCCAATAAGGCTTTTCAGATTTCATATGTATTATACGAGCAGGACAGAGTGTTTCACATTTGCCACAGCCAATACAGTCACCAGTGGTATAAAAATGTTTTGTATTGGTATAAAAGCGATGAAATAAATAATGCAGTAATGTACTTTTTAATAAAGGAAATTTTCCTTTTTCTACACGAAAAAAATTGTTTTTTTGTAGTGTTATCATTTTGGCGATTTTGTAAATTACTTTGTCTGCTTTGTCTAGCTTTTCCGTTTGTTTTTCTTTGCTCATAACATCAAATAAAACAACATAGTTGTCAGGCATAGCAATAGAAAAACCGCTATTTAGGAAAATGTTTTTCTTTTTTAATATTTTTTTAAATTCTTCCATAGTATTGCCTATATTTTCTCCGCAAGTAATAACGGCGAAAGTATAATAAGGAGCAAGAGAAGAAATATCTAAATTTTCAATAAAAGTAATAACAGGCTTGGGAAGTCCCCAAGCATATACAGGAAAAACAAAACCTAAATGCTCCCCTTCTGAAATAATGTAACTGTAATTGTTGGTGTGAATAATATCTGTGATATTGCATATAGGTTCTTGTAAAGAGGCAGAAAGCTGCTGTGCAGTATATAAAGAATTTCCAGTTCCTGAAAAATAAAATATCATAATACTATCCTTTCTTTTTGTATTGAGTTTGTCTATAAAAATATTGTAAATTTGTTATTTTTTATTATACACTTTTTTAAAAAGGAATGATATAGTATTTTATAAAGTATTCTAGTATTCTGATATTGAGAGGAAGAATAATTATGCTGGAAAAAGCAATACTATTTGCGTTAAAAGTACATAGTGGTCAAAAAGATAAAGCAGGAAAAGAATATATATTACACCCATTAAGAGTGATGCTTTGTTTTGAAAATAAACAACAACAAATTGTTGCAATACTTCATGATGTTTTGGAAGATAGTGATATGACAGAACAAGATTTACAAAAAGCTGGTTTTTGTGAAGAAATAATAAAAGCAGTAGTCTGTCTGACGAAAAAAGAAGGAGAATGTTATTTTGATTATATTGAAAGAGTAAAACAAAATGATATTGCAAGAGAAGTAAAATTAGCTGATTTAGAAGATAATATGAATTTGAATAGAATACAAAATGTAACACAAAAAGATATACAAAGAGTAGAAAAATATAAAAAAGCAAAAAGAATACTGCAAAAATAAAAGTATTCAGTGCATCAACAACAATGCACTGAATACTTTTTATATGTTATAGTGAGGGATTATAACAATGTTTTATATAATGTGATTTTTAAAGGCTGTAAAAGCAATTCATTTAATTGAGGGCATATTGTTGTAAAATGTTTGCTGGCATTATGACTGTCTATGGCAGACTGGTCAGCCCAACATTCTATAAAAGCAATTTTTTCTGTATTGTCTAAGCACTCATGTAAGTGATAAAATATATTTCCTGCTTCTTTTTGAGAAGCCTCTACAAGTGGCTTTGCTAATTCTAAAAATGTATTTTTGTTTTTTTGAGGGAGTATACCCTCTGCAATAATGTTAATCATAAAAAATCCTCCGTGTTGTAAATAAGTTCTGAAATTGGTTTTCTTGTTTGGCTGTGTCTTTCAGGAGAAAGTATAGTGCTTTCTTCTGCATAGCCTATAGCAAGTATAGAAAATACATCTAAATTTTGAGGGATTGAAAATTCTTTTTTGACATCTTCAGGTGAAAAATTTCCTATCCATACACTGCCTAAACCAAGTGAAGTTGCTTCTAGCATCATATGGTCTGTTACAATGGCACAGTCAATATCAGCAAAATATTTTTTGTCATAATGTCTTTTCCAAGAGCAGGAAGTATCTGCTAAAACAATCATAACAACAGGTGCATTGTAAAAGTTAACAAAAGGAGCAAGTTTTGATAGTTGTCCAGAGTCATCTAACATTAAAAGTTTTTGAGGCTGTAAATTTGCAGCAGTAGGTGCTACATGAGCAGCGTTTATAATGGCTTCAATTTTTTGTCTTTCTACTTTTTTGGATTGAAATTGTCTTGTGCTGTATCTTTTTTTAGCAAGTTCTAAAAAATCCATTAAAAAAACTCCTTTCTATTCAGTGTAGTGCTTTGTCAACAAAACTATATATTGCAAATAAAATTTTATTTGTGATATAATTGTATCAGTTATTTTATAAAACACAAGTACGCACTTTAAAGTGTAATAGTATACAAAAAGATACTGTAAAGGAGGATAGTATGAAACAATGTAAACAAGGCTATCATTGCCCTATGGAAGTTACTCTGGAATTGATTGGAGGAAAATGGAAAGCATTACTTTTGTGGCATTTAATGGGAGGAACGCTTCGCTTTCATGAATTAAGAGCGTTAGTACCCCAAGTAACGCCTAAAATGCTTACACAGCAACTTAGAGATTTAGAAAAAGATGATTTAATAGAAAGAAAAGTATATCCAGTAGTGCCACCAAAAGTGGAGTATTCTCTTACAGAATTTGGAAAAAGTTTGATACCAATATTAGATGTTATGTGTAACTGGGGTAGTGAGTATATAGAAAAAAATAATATTGTAATAAAGTGTCAGAAAGAGGCACTATAAATTTATAAAAAAAAGAATACAATTTTTAAAAGAAATAAACAAAAGTTGCTTGTATATATTGTATAAATTTAGTAAAAAATAAAATATGAAAATTTTAAATATTGTCATAATAAATTATAGTTATGATTTAAAATTATGAAAAAAATGGCAGTTTTTAGAAAATTATATGAATTTTGAATTATTTTATTCTTTTTTATGATACAATGTTACAGAAAAAAATAAAAAGTGTGTAAAGGTCGGTGAATATATGGAATTAGAAAAACAACAATACAATACAGAAAAAAGACCTTTTACTCATTTACACGTTCATACAGAATATAGTCTTTTAGATGGTTCTGCAAAAATAAAGGAATTGGTAGAAAGAACAAAAGAATTAGGCATGAATAGCATTGCAATAACAGACCACGGTGCAATGTATGGAGTAGTTGAGTTTTATAAGGCTGCAAAAGAAAAAGGAATAAAACCTATTATAGGCTGCGAAGTTTATGTTGCAAATGGTTCTCGTTTAAAAAAAGAAAATAAAAATGCCTATCAATATACGCATTTGGTTCTTTTGGCAGAAAACCAACAGGGCTATCAAAATTTAATTAAATTGGTGTCGTATGGCTTTATTGATGGATTTTATTATAAACCGAGAGTAGATAAACAGTTACTTAAAAAATATCATGAAGGAATTATTGCTTCTAGTGCTTGCCTTGCGGGTGCAGTAGCAAGAGATATATTAACGGTTTCATATGAAAAAGCAAAACAAACAGCTTTGGAGTATGAAGAAATATTTGGAAAAGGAAATTATTTTTTAGAATTGCAAGACCATGGTATGAGAGAACAAAAAATAGTGAATGAGGCATTGAGGAAAATACATAATGAAACAGGTATTCCTATGATTTGCTCTAATGACAGCCATTATATTTATAAAGAGGATAATGTATCACATGATATATTGTTATGTATACAAACAGGAAAAACAGTCAATGATGAAAATAGAATGAGATATGAAGGCGGTCAATTTTATGTAAAAAGTGTAGAAGAAATGTATTCACTTTTTCCAGAAGATGTAGAGGCACTGGAAAATACACAAGCTATTGCAGACAGATGCAATGTGGAGTTTGTATTTCATGATTTAAAGTTGCCCCGCT
Source organism: uncultured Clostridia bacterium (assembly GCA_910586765.1). GTDB lineage: Bacteria > Bacillota > Clostridia > Lachnospirales > Anaerotignaceae > Coprocola. The sequence continues at coordinate 16,894 of CAJUJJ010000024.1, read as the reverse complement.
TTGATGTGCCAGAAGGAAAAACAGCAAAACAGTATTTGAGAGAATTGTGCTATGCAGGTTTTGTTGAAAAATATCCCAACGCATCAGAACAATTAAAAAAAAGACTAGATTATGAATTAAATACCATTGAAACAATGGGATATGTAGATTATTTTTTGATTGTTTGGGATTTTATTAAATTTTCAAAAGATAATGGTATTATTGTAGGGCCAGGTAGAGGCTCAGCAGCAGGAAGTATTATTTCTTATTGCTTGTCTATTACAACAATAGACCCTACGGCGTATGATTTAATATTTGAAAGGTTTTTAAATCCAGAAAGAGTAAGTATGCCAGATATTGATGTTGACTTTTGCTATGAAAGAAGACAAGAAGTGATTGACTATGTTATTAAAAAATATGGAGAAGACCATGTTGCACAAATTATTACATTTGGAACAATGGCAGCAAGAGCAGCAATAAAAGATGTAGGGCGTGCTTTGGCAATGCCTTATGCAGATGTAGATAGAGTTTCAAAAATGATACCTACAGAATTGGGTATAACAATAGAAAAAGCATTGAAAACAAATTTAGAATTAAAACGAGCATATGATACAGAAGAAAGCACACGTTATTTAATAGATATGTCAATGAGATTGGAAGGACTACCAAGACACGCCTCTACTCACGCTGCAGGTGTGGTAATATGTAGAGATGCTGTAATGGAATATGTACCTTTAAATTCTAATGATGGAGCAATTACTACACAGTATACTATGAATACATTGGAAGAATTGGGTATACTAAAAATGGACTTTTTGGGATTAAGAACATTGACAGTAATACAAAATGCAGTAAAAGAAATTGAAAGAATACATGGTATTAAAATAGACATTGACCATATTGACCAAAAAGAACCAGAAGTATATCAACTGATAGCACAGGGAAAAACAGAAGGAATATTTCAGTTGGAAAGCGGCGGTATGAAACAGTTTTTAAGAGAATTACAGCCAAGCAATTTAGAAGATTTAATTGCAGGGATTTCTCTTTATCGTCCCGGCCCTATGGACTTTATACCAAAATATATCAAAGGAAAAAGAGAAAAAGAAAACATACAATACACACACCCTTCATTGGAACCAATATTAAAAGCAACATATGGTTGTATTGTGTATCAAGAACAGGTTATGCAAATAGTGCGTGATTTGGCTGGATATAGCTTAGGGCGAAGCGATTTAGTGCGTAGAGCAATGAGCAAGAAAAAAGCTGATGTTATGGCACAAGAAAGAAAAAACTTTATATATGGTATAGGAGAAGAAGTAGCAGGCTGTATTAAAAATGGCATTGATGAAAATACCGCAGCAAAAATATTTGATGAAATGACAGATTTTGCAAAATATGCTTTTAATAAAAGTCATGCTGTTTGTTATGCTGTAGTAGGTTATCAAACGGCATGGTTGAAAACGCATTACCCTGTAGAATTTATGGCAGCATTAATGACAAGTGTTATGGATAATTCTGATAAATTGTCTGGATATATTGATGAATGTAAAAAAATGAATATTACATTATTGCCTCCAGATATTAATGAAGGATTTGGACATTTTTCAGTATCTGACGGCAAAATACGATTTAGTTTATCAGCGATAAAAAATGTGGGAAAAAATACCATAAAAGCATTGGTAGCAGAAAGAGAAAAAAATGGAGTATATACTTCTCTTACAGATTTCTGTAATCGTATGGAGACAGGAGAACTTAACAGAAGAAGTTTGGAAAGTCTTATAAAAGCAGGTGCATTTGACTCTTTGGGAGGATTTCGTTCTCAGTATATGACAGTATATAAAAGTATATTAGATGGTATTGGACAATCTCGTAAAAATAATTTAGAAGGACAAATGTCTTTGTTTGATATGGGAGAACAAAAACAAATGTATGCTGTAGAAGAATTGCCTAAAAAAGAGGAATATCCTATAAAAGAAAAACTTGCGTTAGAAAAAGAAGTTTTGGGAATTTATGTAAGTGGTCACCCTCTTGCAGAATATGAAGAAATGTTAAAACAAAAAATAAATTGCGTCAGTAAAGACTTTTTGGTAGATGAAGAACAAAATATAAAAATATTTGATGGGCAAAGAGTAACAATAGGTGGTATGATAATACATAAAAGTGTAAAACATACAAGAGCAGGTACTAAAATGGCATTTGTAACATTGGAAGACTTAAGTGGTACAATAGAAGTTGTAGTGTTTTCAAATGTGTATGAAAAAGTGTCTCGTCAAATACAAGAAGATGCTGTTGTAATTGTAAAGGGTAGGGCAAGTATTTCAGCAGAAGGAGAAACAAAATTAATTGCTTCACAAATAGACTTTTTGAATACAGAAGGAGAACCATATTTTGTATTAGGTCTAGTGTTGGAGAAACAAAGTAAAGTAAATTTACAAGATATTATAAAAGTGCTTTTAAAACATCATGGCAGTATGCCTGTATATATTGACAATAGAAAAACAGGACAAATGTTAAAAGCAGATAGTCGTTATTGGTTTGAGCAAAGTGCTTTAGCAATACAAGAGCTAGAATTGCTTTTAGGTGATACAAATGTAATTGTAAAAAATAAAAATATATAGCATAATCAATAAAAAAGAAATAAATTTATTATTTACAATGAGAGCCATAACGTTTACAATATTAACAAAAGCATAAATTCATAAAAATGGTAAATTGCAGTGAAAGCCTTAAAAGTATTTTATTTTTTAGGGATTTGGGGAATAGAAATAAAAAGTAATGTATTGCTTTACCATTTTTGTTCCACACTGCTTATAGTTATAAATAAAAAAAGAGAAACGATGAAGATTGGGAGGAATGGAAGCATGGAACATAATCTGAAAAAAATCGGTGTCTTAACAAGTGGAGGAGATGCTCCTGGCATGAATGCTGCTATTAGGGCAGTTGCTAGAACAGGCATCAATAATGGTATTGAAGTAGTAGGTATCCGTAAAGGATATGATGGTTTGCTCAATGCTGACATTAAGACATTGGAAGGAAAAAATGTTTCTGATATTATCAATAGAGGCGGTACAATATTGCATACAGCACGCTGCCTTGAAATGTTGACAGAAGAAGGACAAGAAAAAGCAGCCAAAATTTATAAAGTTTTGGGATTAGATGGATTGATTGTAATTGGTGGAGATGGTTCTTTTAGAGGTTGTCAAGCATTAGCGAAACATGGTGTAAATTGTATTGGTATTCCTGCAACGATTGACTTGGATATGAACTGTACAGAGTATACAATAGGCTTTGATACTGCTGTAAATACAGGAACAGAGGCAATCAGTAAATTAAGAGATACTTCTAGTTCACATGAAAGATGTTCTGTAGTAGAAGTAATGGGTAGAGATGCAGGATATATTGCATTGTGGTGTGCTATGGCTGGTGGTGCAGAAGAAGTATTGTTGCCAGAAGAAAAAGATATGATAAATAATGAAAGAGTAATACAGCAAATATTAGAAAATAGAAGCAAAGGAAAACGCCATAATTTGATTGTAGTAGCAGAGGGCGTTGGTGGTTCACAAAAATTAGCAAAAGAAATACAAGAAATTACAGGAATACAAACAAGAGCGACAATATTAGGACATTTGCAAAGAGGAGGCAATCCAACAGCACTTGACCGTATGCACGCTTCTATTATGGGTTATAAAGCTGTACAAGCGTTAATGAATGGAGAAAGAACAAGAGTTGTTGTATATAATAAAGGACAATATGGTACAATGGATATAGAGGAAGCATTAGCAATGTCAAAAAGATATGATGCTGAATTATATGACATTGTAAAAACATTGGCAATTTCAAAATAAAAAAGGAATAAAAAGTACCGTAAATAGAAGGCAAATGTTGTAATACAGCTATTTGCCTGTTACGGTTCTTTTTGTATCATAATATAACAAATGATATAATGATATTAAAGGAGGAATATTGTTTTGAGAAGAACAAAAATTGTTTGTACATTGGGGCCAGCAACAAATGATGTAGAAATTATGAAAAATTTAATACGAAGCGGTTTAGATGGTGCACGTATCAATTTTTCACATGGTACATATGAGTCCCATACAGAAATTATAAATAAATTAAAACAAGCAAGAGAAGAATTAAATGCACCTATTCCTTTGATATTGGATACAAAAGGGCCTGAAATTAGACTGAAAACATTTGATGCAGAAAAATATTATTTAGAGAAAAATGCAAAATTTACATTAACAACAGAGGATATTGTAGGAAATCAAGAAAGAGTTGCTGTAACATATCAAGACTTGCCAAATGATTTGGAAATTGGTTCCAGAGTACTTATTGATGATGGCTTGATAGAGCTGCGTGTAGATAGTATAAAGGGAAATGATATTAACTGTACCGTTGTAAATGGTGGTTTTGTAAGTTCTAATAAAGGTATGAATTTACCTGATGTTTATGTACATCTGCCTTCTTTAACAGAGAGAGATATAGAAGATATTAAATTTGGTATTGAAATGGGATTTGACTATATTGCAGCATCATTTATACGTACTGCAAAAGATGTTATTAATATTAGAAAAGTATTAGAAGAAAATGGCGGAAATGATATTCATATTATTGCAAAAATAGAGTCTAGAGAAGGCGTTATTAATATTGATGAAATATTAGAAGTAGCAGATAGTATTATGGTTGCACGTGGCGACTTAGGTGTTGAAATACCATCTGAAGAAGTACCTCTTGTACAAAAATCATTAATAGAAAAAGCAAATGCAGCAAGTAAACCAGTCATTACAGCAACACAAATGTTGGAGAGTATGATAGCGAACCCAAGACCAACAAGAGCAGAAGCGAATGACGTAGCAAATACAATATTCGATGGTTCTGATGCGATTATGCTTTCTGGAGAAACAGCAAAGGGAGATTATCCAGTAGAAGCAGTTGCAATGATGGCAAAAATTGCAGAAAAAACAGAACACAGTATTAATTATTCCCATAATTTAACAAGAACATTTGGTACTGCTAAAAATATTACAAATGCTATCAGTTATGCAGCTTGTACTACCGCAGCAGAATTAAAAACAGCTTGTATTTGTACTGTAACAACATCTGGATTTACAGCGAGAATGATAGCAAAACATAGACCAACTTGCCCTATTGTAGGTTGTACTATGAACGAAAGAGCATGGCGTCAAATGAATTTAGTTTGGGGCTGTAAATCATTGTATCATGAAAGACCAAAAGATGATGAAATATTTGATGTTGCTATAGAAGCAGCAGTAAAAAGCGGATTAGCAAAAAATGGAGATACCATTGTAATAGCAGTAGGTGTACCACTTGGCGTAACAGGTTCTACAAATACATTAAGAGTAGATGTAATAGGAGATGTGTTAGCAAAAGGGGTAGGATTTGGTAAAGAAAGAGTTTCTGGAACAGCAAGAGTAATTAAAGTGCTTAATGAGGCAGAAATTCACTTCAGAAAAGGAGATATATTAGTTACTACAACAACAGACAGCGATTGGCTTCCATACATTAAAAAAGCATCTGCTGTGATTGTTGGCCCAGTAGACCCAGACCATATTAGCAGTTGTCATGCAGAACATGTATGTAGAGCATTGAATATACCTATGATTGCCTGCAATATGAAAGTAATTGACTTTATGCCAAATGATGGTTTGATTACAGTAGACCCAAAAAGAGGATATATTTATACAGGTATTCCAGAACAAGATTAATAAAAAATCCCTCTGTCTGTTTTTCAGACAGAGGATTTTTTTATCATTTACAAAATAACTGTTGTGCTGTAAATACAGCATTTAACACTTTAGGAAAACCAGTGTAAGGAATACATTGCATAAAAATTTCTATTATTTTTTGAGGAGAAATACCTATGTGAAGTGCAGACTGTATGTGTACTTTTAATTGTGCTTCACAACCACCAGCAGTTAATAAACTGGAAAGTGTAATGATTTCTCTTTCTGCTATAGAAAGTTCTTTACGAGTGTATATGTCACCAAAAGCAAATTCTATAATATATTTTCCTAAATCTGGTGCAATATTTTCTAAAGAAGTAATCACATTTTCTCCTGCTTTTCCGTCTATTGCTTTTAATTGCTGTAATCCTTTTTCGTAACGTGTCATATTAAAAAACCTCCTTATGTAATTGTTGTATTGTGTTACAATGTTAGTGTACAAGCTAGAGTATACTAGAAGTCAATAACAAAAAAAGAAAAGGAGAAAAATAATTTATGACAATAGGAGAGTTTTCAAAAAAAACAGGTATGAGTGTTTATACACTAAGATATTATGAAGATAAAAAATTGATTGTTGTACCAAGAGATGAAAAGGGGAGGAGAGTTTATACACAAAAAGAAGTAGAATGGGTGCAGTTTATAAAAAGGCTGAAAGATACAGGAATGAAATTACAGGAGATACAAAAATATGCTTTACTTCGCTATGAAGGAGAAAAAACAATGCCAGAAAGATTGGAATTACTCAGAAAACATTATAATATTGTGGTAGAACAACAAAAGAAATGGGAAATGTATTTACAAAATCTAGGTCAAAAAATATTGTGGTATGAAAACGAAATTAAAAAAGGTGAAAAGAAATATTGAGGGCGTTGCCCTCAATATTTACAAAAAAGAATTTTTTATTTCTATTCAATGCTATCAATAGGTTCAATAACTATATCATTTAGATTTAATGCTCCTTCTGGATATTCCCAAATTGACCCATGAAATGAGAATTTTTTTTCACAATTTGGACAAGTATATTCATCACATTCAATAGTATATTCTGTTTCAGTTCCCATTTCTCTGTCGTAATAAGAAGTATCAATAACATAATCATCACAGCGTTCTGAAATAAATTCACTACAATAAGGGCATTTATCTTTAAAATATAAATTAATCATAATTAACTCCCCCTTAAATATATTTATAATTTTTCAACTTCTTCCAACCATACAGTATTAAAAGCATCAGAAGGCATTCTCCAATCACCACGAGGGGAAAGTGATATGGTACCTACTTTTGGGCCATCTGGTAAACAAGAACGTTTAAATTGTTGTGTAAAGAAGCGATGATAAAAGTTCTTGAGCCATTTTAACAATGTTGCTCTTTCGTATTCTCCATTAAATGCTTGTTCTGCTAAAAATAGTATTTTTGCAGGAGAGAAACCAAAACGAACTACATAGTAAAGGAAAAAGTCATGTAGTTCATAAGGGCCAACAATTTCTTCTGTTTTTTGATTGATATTACCAGCTTCATCTGGAGGTAATAATTCAGGACTTACAGGAGTGTCCAAAACATCGAAAAGTATTTCATTGGCTTTTTGGGAAAGAGAACCGTATTCTGCAATCCAACGAACAAGCACACGAATGAGTGTTTTAGGAACACCAGCATTTACGCCATACATAGACATATGGTCGCCGTTGTAAGTTGCCCAGCCAAGTGCTAATTCAGAAAGGTCTCCTGTTCCTACAACAAAACCACTTTCTTTATTTGCAATGTCCATTAAAATTTGTGTACGTTCTCTTGCCTGCGTATTTTCATATGTGACATCGTGTATAGAAACATCATGTCCAATATCTTCAAAGTGCTGTAACGCAGCTTTTTGTATAGAAATTTCACGTATCTGTACACCTAATGCTTCCATAAGAGAAAGTGCATTTTGATAAGTTCTGTCTGTTGTACCAAAACCTGGCATAGTGATACCTATAATATGATTTCTGGAAATACCTAAATAATCACAGGCTTTTGCACAAACTAAAAGTGCAAGAGTAGAGTCTAGTCCTCCAGAAATACCAACTACAACTGTTTTCGCATGAGCGTGCTCTATTCTTCTAGCAAGTCCTACTACTTGTATATTAAATATATCACGACATCTTTTGTCTAAAAATTCATTGTTTTCTGGTATAAAGGGCTGTGATTTTATGGTGCGTTCTAACTCATCAATATTCTGTGGCTTCATGGAAAAAGTAATTTCTCTAAAAGAAGGCAATTCGCTTTGTGTGTCCATAAAAGTTGTATTTTTCATTCTGTCATTTGCTAAAAGTTCTAAATCAACATCTGCATAAACTAGTTGTGTTTCTTTTATAAAGCGTTGAGATTCTTTTAAAAGTGTACCGTTTTCGTATATTAAGCCATGTCCACTGAATACCATATCTTGTGTAGACTCTCCTACTCCAGAAGAAGAATAAACATAAGAAGCAATACAACGAGAAGATTGTTGAGAAATCAACTGTTTTCTGTAATCATACTTTGTAGCTAATTCATTGCTTGCAGAAGGATTTAAAAGTATTGTGGCACCATAAAGTGACTGATAAGAACTAGGAGGAATAGCACTCCATAAATCTTCACAAATTTCAATACCAATTTTGCAATAAGGAATTTGTTCAGCTGAGAATATTAAGTCAGTTCCAACGGGTACTTTTTGACCACAAAGAAGCATTTCTTTTGATAAAAGCTGTTTTGCAGAAGAGAACCAGCGTTTTTCATAAAATTCTCCGTAATTTGGCAAACAGCTTTTTGGTACAACACCTAATATTGTGCCTTTGTAAATGGCCACAGCACAATTAAATAATTGATTGTCTATACAAAGAGGTAACCCTACTACTGCAAAAATATCAATGTCTTGTGAAGCCTTTACAATGTCATAAAGACCATTTTTGGCAGAAGATAATAAAGAAGATTGAAAAAATAAATCTCCACAGGTATATGTCGTAATAGATAATTCTGGAAAAACAAGTACTTGTATTTGTTTTTCATAAGCTTGCTGTAGTATACGTATTATTTTTTCTTTGTTATAAATACAATCTGCTAATTTACATTTTGGTATTGCAGAACCAACTCTTATAAAACCATACATAAATAATAATCACTCCTTTTGTATATTTAAAATTTGCGAAATAATCCTACTACTTTACCTAATATTTTAACATCTGTTACAAAAATAGGTGCCATAGAAGAATTTTCGGGCTGAAGACGTATTTTGTTCTTTTCCTTGTAATAAGTTTTTACCGTAGCAAGTTCTCCTAATAGTGCTACAACAATATCACCATTTTCTGCATAAGACTGTTGACGAACTAATATTAAATCTCTGTGAAAAATGCCTGCCTCAATCATACTTTCTCCTTTTACTCTGAGCATAAATAAATCATCATTGCGGTTGAAGAAATTTGTAGGCAAAGGAAAAGTGTCTTCTATATTTTCTACTGCTAATATAGGTGTACCAGCAGTAATTGTACCAACGATAGGAATTTTAGGTTGTTGTGTTTGTTCTGCATTGTCTAAAATTTCTATTGCTCTTGGTTTTGCCGGGTCACGACGAATAAAGCCTTGCTGCTCTAGTTTAGAAAGATGAAAATGTACCGTAGAAGTGGATTTTATACCAAGTGCGATACTGATTTCACGAACAGAAGGAGGATAGCCCTTTTTTTGTACTTCTGATTTTAAATATTGTAATATTTGTTTTTGCTTTTGTTTTTGTTTTAATGCTGTTTCACGTATAAAAATCACCTCATTTGTAGATACATAAAGTTAGTATTCCATAACATAGTAACTATAACATAAATTGTGTGTAAAATCAAATATATGTTCGCTAAGTCTATCAATAATATTGCCATAAAAGTATAAAAATAGTATACTAAGCAAATACAGAAGGGGGAGTAAATATATGGAAAAGCTCGCTGTATTTCTTTCATTAGAAGGGAAAAAAATAGTAGTAGTAGGTGGCGGCAATGCAGCATTGATAAAAATAAAAACATTGTTAGAAATACAAGCAGATTTTGAAGTCATTTCAAAACAGTATTTGCAGCAAACAGAAAAAATATTAAAAGACAATACTATAACATATCAAAAAAGAGAAATAAAAAAAGAAGATATAAAAGATGTATTTATTGTGTTTGCAGCAGCAGAAAAAAATATAAATGATACTATTGCAGTATGGGCAGAAGAACAAAAAGTATTGTGCTGTAAAGCAGATGGAAAAGGAGATTTTATAGTACCTTATCATAAAAGAGAAGGGAAATTGACTGTTGCTGTTAGTACAGATGGATTATTTCCTTTGCTGGGTAAAAAAATATGTGAAAATATAGATTTGTCTATAGCAAAAGAATTATATCATTTGGGAGAAAAAAGAAAAAATATAATAGCACATATTGATGATAAAAAAGAAAGAAAAAAGGCATTGGAGCAGTTGCTAAAGGAGTATCAGACGAATGAAAAAGAGTATTAAAATTGGTACAAGAGATAGTTTGTTAGCTATAAAACAAGCAGAACTTGCTGGAGAAGAAATAAAAAGTGTTTTAAATGAAGTAAATATTGAAATAGTAAAAATAAAAACAAAAGGAGATAAAATATTGCATAAAACCCTTGACAAAATAGGAGGAAAAGGGCTTTTTGTAAAAGAAATAGAAAAGGCGTTGTTACAAGGGGATATTGATGTAGCAGTGCACAGTATGAAAGATATGCCTGATGAAATGCCAAAGGGATTGACATTAGGTGCTGTGCTGAAAAGAGAAAATGCTATGGACGCTGTTGTGTGTGCAAATAATGTGACATGGGAAAAGTTGCCTAAAGGAGCAACAATAGGAACAGGAAGTCTAAGAAGAAAAACGCAAATTTTAGCATTAAGGAATGACTTGAATGTAGTACCAATAAGAGGAAATATTATTACAAGACTTCAAAAATTGGAACAAGGATTTGATGCTGTTGTATTGGCAGTAGCGGGACTGGTAAGAACACAACAGCAACAAAAAATTTCTCATATATTTACATTGCAAGAAATGATACCAGCAGCTTGTCAAGGAATATTGGCATTGCAGATAAGAGAAAATGATTTGTTTTTAAAAAATGCTATGGAAAAAATCAATAATGAAAATGCTTTTGTATGTCAAAAAGCAGAAAGGGCTTTTTTGAAACAAATAGGGGCAGATTGCCATGCACCAGCAGGAGCTTTGGCGAAAATAGAAAATGGAAAATTGTATATGAAAGCAATGTTTTATACAAATAAAATATTAATTTCAGAAGGCTATGATAGTGTTGAAAATGCAGAAGATTTAGGCAAAATATTGGCAATGGAAATACAAAGAAAGGGGAATATCATATGCAAATAGGACGAGTATATATTACAGGAGCTGGTCCTGGAGATGAAAAACTGATTAGTGTTAAGGCATTGGAATTGGTAAAGCAAGCTGATGTAATAGTATATGATAGATTGGGAGCGGAAAGATTTTTAAAATATAGTAAAAAAGAATGTGAAAAAATTAATGCAGGGAAACAACCTCAAAATCATAGATTAAATCAGTCACAAATCAATGAAATATTGATACAAAAAGCAAAAGAAGGAAAAAGTGTAGTAAGATTAAAAGGAGGAGACCCTTTTGTATTTGGTAGAGGAGGAGAAGAATGTGAAGAATTAGAAAAAGCAGGTATTCCATTTGAAGTAGTGCCCGGAATATCTTCTTTTTATTCTGTGTGTGCCTATGCAGGTATTCCAGTAACACATAGAGAATGTGCATCTTCTTTTCACGTTTTTACAGGGCATAGAGTAGATAATGGAGAATTAGATTATAGTAGTATAGCACATATGGAAGGAACACTTGTGTTTTTGATGAGTATGAAAAATCTGCATATTATAAGTGAAAAATTGATACAGCAAGGAAAAGATGAAAATACGCCTGTGTGTGCAATACAGTGGGGTACAACAAGTAAACAGAAAAGTGTTACAGCAATATTAAAAAATATAGCACAAAAAGCAGAACAGCAAAATATTGGTCACCCTTCTGTTGTAATTATGGGAGATGTAGTAAATCAAAAAATGGATTGGCAAAAATATAGACCGCTTTTTGGAAAACATATTATGTTAGCAGGAAGTGGAGAAACAGCTTGTGAAGCAAAGGCATTGTTGCAGCAAAAAGGAGCAGAGGTAACGATATATTCTGGTATTGAAATTGTGGAAGATACAGAAGAACTTTCAAAAGAAATACAAAATTTAAAACAGTATACATGGATATTTTTTACAAGTGTAAATAGTGTAGAATGTTTTTTTAAAGCAATGCAAAAGCAGAAAAAAGATATTAGAGCATTGCAGGGAATAGGTATATTTTGTATAGGAGAAAAAACAAAACAAGCAGTAGAAAAAAGAGGAATATTTGTAGATAGAATACCACAACAATATAATAGCGAAAGTGCAGCAAAAGATATGGAACAATTTTTAAAAAAAGGAGATACTATATTATTTCCAGCATCAGAATTGGCCTCAACTGTGTTAGAAAAAAAAGCCAAAGAATTAGGTATTGCTATGATAAGAGTAAAGGCATATCAAAATCATATTAATACAAATGGTATAGAAAAAATAAAAAATGATGTAAAAAAAGGAAATATTGATGCTATAGCATTTTTCAGTTCTTCTCAAGCAAAAAATTTGTTTTTACTTTTGGGAGAAGATATAAAAAAATGTCAACTTTTTGCTATAGGAGAACAAACACAGCAAAGTATATTGCATATGGGAGCAGAAGTGAAAGCAACAGCAGAAATTTCTACAGGAAAAGGACTTGCTGAAAAAATAATAAAAGTGTTGAAAAATGTATGAAACTATTTTCCGAAATGAATAAGTTACATATTTCTTACAAATGTGTAAAATACATTGAGTGAAAATAACAAAAGTGATACAATAGTCATATAGAAGGTGATAATATGGATTATAGAAGATTGAGAAAAAATAAGGCAATTCGCAATTATGTAAAAGAAACAAGGGTATGTTTGGAAGATTTGATATATCCTTTGTTTGTGGTAGAAGGAGAAAACAAAAAACAAGAAATTAGTGCTATGCCTCAAAATTATAGATTTTCGATAGATGAATTAGTAGAAGAAGCAAAGCAAATTGTGCAATTAGGCATACAAGGAGTGTTGCTTTTTGGTATACCTAATGAAAAAGATGATGTGGGTACAACAGCATACTGTGAAGGAAATGTGATACAAAGAGCAATTCAAGCATTAAAACAAACTGTTCCAGAATTGTATATTATTGCAGATGTATGCCTTTGCGAATATACGAGTCACGGACATTGTGGCGTAATTTGTGACAATGAAGTAGATAACGAAAAAACACTTCCTCTTTTAGCAAAAGCGGCAGTATCTTATGCCAAAGCAGGAGCAGATTGTATTGCACCTTCTGATATGATGGACAATAGAATAGCCTATATTAGAAAAGAATTAGATAAAAATGGCTGTAATGATGTGGCAATTATGGCATATAGTGCAAAATATTGTTCTGCTTTTTATGGACCTTTTAGAGAAGCAGCACATTCAGCACCACAGTTTGGAGATAGAAAAAGTTATCAAATGGACCCTGCAAACAGAAAGGAAGCGTTAAAAGAAGTACAGCAAGATATAGCAGAAGGTGCAGATATGGTGATTGTAAAACCTGCTTTACCTTATTTAGATATATTGTGGCAGGTAAAACAGCAAGTAAATGTTCCTGTTTGTGCTTATCAGGTGAGTGGAGAATATGCCATGATAAAAGCAGCAGAACAAATGAATTGGATAGATGGCAAAAAGGTAGCTATGGAAAGTTTGATAGCATTAAAAAGAGCAGGAGCAGATATGATAATTACTTATTTCGCAAAAGATTTTGCAAAGGGACTTTTAAAAGATAGCGATAGTATCGTATAATATGGAATAAATATGCAATAGAAACAAGCCTTTGCAGTATGGAACAATAAAATTGTGATAGAATAATATACAGAAAGGAGAGAAGTTGTATGTCAGTAATTGCGATAGATAATATGTTGTTGTGGATTATCATAGTAGGTATTATAGGATTGATACTTTTGATAGCAGAGGCATTAATGCCAGGATTTGGAATGTTTGGTATATTAGGAACGATATGTGTATTAGGTTCTACAGTAATGGCAGGTATGAAATATGGCTTTGGTGTATTTTTGATATTGGTAGCAGCTTTAATTATATTAGCTTTGATATTTATACGTGTTGCTCAAACAAAAGGAGTATATGATAAATTTGTGTTAAAAGAAGTTTTGGATACCAAAGACTTTGATGAAAGTGTATTGCAAGGGATAGAAGGGAAAAAAGGTATTACTATTACAACAATACAGCCTTATGGTAAAATGGAAATAGAAGGAAAGCAAATTGATGTGTGTTCTGAGGGAGGGTATATTGAAAAAAATAAATCTGTAGAAATTGTTCAGGTAAAAGGAAAAACAGTAGTTGTAAAAGAAATTGTATCATAAAAAATTGTGTTTTAAAAGGAGGGTTTTATTATGTTTGTTGGAATTGGTTTAGGAGTTACCATATTCGCAATTATTATTATCATTAGTATTTTTTTGAGTTTTGTACCTTTGGGACTTTGGATTTCTGCAATATCCGCAGGAGTAAAAGTAAGTATTGCATCACTGATAGGTATGAGAATGAGGAGAGTAAGTGCAGCAAGAATTATACGTCCATTGATAAAAGCACAAAAAGCAGGTATGGACGTAAATGCTAATCAGTTGGAGAGTCATTTGCTTTCTGGCGGTCATGTAGATAATGTAGTAGATGCACTGATAGCAGCACATAGAGCAAATTTAGATTTGTCATTTGAAAGAGCAGCAGCCATAGACTTGGCTGGTAGAGATGTTTTTGAAGCAGTAAGAATGAGTGTTACACCTAAAATTATAGAAACACCTTGGATTTCGGCGGTTGCAATAGATGGTATAGAGGTAAAAGTTATTGCAAAAGTAACAGTAAGGGCAAATTTAGGTAGATTAGTAGGTGGTGCAGGAGAAGAAACGATTATTGCTAGAGTAGGAGAAGGTATTGTTACAACAGTAGGTTCTTCACAACATCACAGCAGTGTGTTAGAAAATCCAGATTCTATATCTAGAACAGTATTGGGAAAAGGTCTTGATAATGGTACAGCATTTGAAATATTGTCTATTGATATAGCAGATGTGGATATTGGAAGAAATATAGGAGCAAATTTGCAAATACAACAAGCAGAAGCAGATAAACAAATTGCACAGGCAAAAGCAGAAGAAAGACGTGCAGCAGCAGTAGCAAAAGCGGAAGAAATGAAGGCAGAAGTAGAAAGAATGAAAGCAAAAGTAATTGAGGCAGAGGCAGAAGTGCCTATGGCATTGGCAGAAGCTTTGAGAACTGGAAATTTAGGCGTAATGGATTATTATAAATTACAAAATGTGCAGGCAGATACAACGATGAGAGATAATATAGGAAAAACGGACTTAACAAAAATATTGAATAAAGAGAAAAAATAATCAGCTTGTCAAAAAAGTAATTTTATTATAGATTTAATAAAAGTCTGAGATCTTTGGGGAAACTTTTTTCACTTGTGAAAAGTTTCCCCAATCCCTTTCAAAAACACGCTTATAAGCGGAAAAATCTTAAAACCTTGAGGCTTTGGTCTACGCTTCGCTTCGGTCGTTGCAGAACAAACGTCCACTGGACGTTTTGCAACTCAAACTCTACAAGCTTTTTGGAAAAAGCTTGACCAAAAACTCTTTTAGAAAATTTAATTTTCTCATTTATAAATGGAAGTTTATTGACAGACTGAAAAGATAATATAAATAATAAATAAAAAAGGTACTGAAAACGATGTTGTTTTGGTATCTTTTTTTCAAATAAAATAAAAAAGAAAGGGGAAAATATATGAGTGATGTAGTAAAAAAACAATTAGAAAAAATAGAAAAACAAGAGAAAAAATATTTAGAAAAGAAAGAAGGTAAATTATACTGTAAAAAGAAAGCATTTGGAGAAGCTATAGAAAATAAAATACCTGAAAAAGTAAAACAAGCTATAGAAAAAGCATTTTATAAAGGATTTTTAGTGCTTTTTGAAAAGGGTACTGTTGTGATTGAAAAAACATATGATAAAGAAAAAATATTGTGGCGACATCAATTTTATGAAAAACGTTTTGAGGAAAAAAGAAAAAATAAACAGTTTCAAAAAATGGTAAAAAGTGCAAATCAGTGTAATAGAATAAATATGGCAGTAACAACAGTAGAAGGAGCGGTGTTGGGTATATTAGGCATAGGATTGCCAGATATTCCACTGTTTTTAGCAGTAATATTGAAAGGAATTTATCAAACTGCATTGCAGTATGGTTTTGACTATGAAGATAAAAGAGAACAAATTTACATATTAAGGCTTATTCGTGCTGCTATGTCAGAACGAAAACAAAAAGAAGTATTTAATACATTGGTAGAGCAAACAGCAGAATGTATTGAAAAAGAAATTGCTGTACCATATGATTTTGAACAAGAAGTGAAACAAACTTCTCAAGTATTTTCTAATGCTATGCTTGCAGCAAAAATGATACAAGGTGTGCCTGTAATAGGTGTTGCAGGAAGCGGATATAATGCAATAGTATATCATACAATACTAAAATATTGTAATATAAAATATAAAAAAAGATACTTACAGAAAAAAAAGAAAGAATAAAAAAAAGAAAAAGGGTTATATTAAGTATTGCAAAAGTGATTTGCATATTGATATTCATTTTTATTGTTTAACTTATGAAGGAGGAAAAACAAAATGGAAAAAAACACAAATAAAAATGCTCAGAAAGACACACAGAAAAATATGAACAGAACAGAATTTGCTCAAGAATACAGCATTGACACAAGCAAAAGAACAAGTAAAACAAATAAAAATTGCAACAAAAGCGGAAGCAGCAGCAGTAACAGTGGAAGCAGCAGCAACTAATAGTATGATGAATATTATAAAATAATATTTTAGCACATTATAAGGTAACTTCTTTTTGGGACTGCCCGAAAAGGAGTTACTTTTGTTTGCTGAGATATAGAGATATAAGAAAATTAAAAAGAATTTTTAAAAAATTTTAAAAAAAATGAAAAAAAGTGTTGCAAAAGCAAAAAAGATGTGGTATAGTATAAAAC
>CAJUJJ010000023.1 GCA_910586765.1 uncultured Clostridia bacterium | reverse complement strand
ACATCTCCTTTGTTATTAGTATTTCCTTTTTCATTATTTTAATTACACCCTCAAAAATATTAATTTTGTTGTATGACCACATTTGTAAAATATAATGAAATTTTAAGGCAGTTATGCCATTTTATAATGAAAACAATTAAAAAATTGTAATAGTTGTATAGCGAATAGGAAAATAAATGAAAAATGAAAATGAAATTTTATAAAAATTTTAAATATTTTCGATTTAAAATTTATAAAACTGCTGTCTTGACGAAAACAGCATTTTTAGCGTATTATTTACAAAACGAATTTTACATAGCAACAAATAAAGCAATAAAAGATGTAAATTAAAAGAAAAGGAATAAAAAATATTGAGGGGGAAAGAATATGAAAAAATTTTTAGCAGGAGCTATGGCATTGGTAATGATGTTTTCATTTGCAGCTTGTTCATCAGGTGGAGATGTTGAACAACCAAGCGACAGCGAAAGTAACACAGAGGGCAGTGCAGAAGGAAGCGATACATTTTTAATAGGAGGCATTGGACCACTTACAGGTGGTGCAGCTTCTTATGGTAACAGTGTAAAACAAGGTGCAGAAATTGCAATCGCTGAAATTAACGAAGCTGGAGGCGTAAAAGTAGGAGATGCAAGTTATACATTAGCATTAGATTTCCAAGATGATGAATCTAGTGAAGACAAAGCAATTACAGCATATAATTCCTTAATGGATAAAGGTATGCAGGCTATGATTGGTACTGTAACAAGTGCACCATGTATTGCTGTAAAAGAGTTAACAAAACAAGATAATATATTGCAGATTACACCATCTGGTTCTGCTATTGAATGTATTACAGATGCACCAAATGTTTTCAGACTTTGCTTTACAGACCCATTACAAGGAACAACAATGGCAGACTTTGTAAAAGACCAAGGTTTCACAAAAGCAGCTGTTATATTCAACAATTCTGATGACTATTCTACAGGTATGAAAAATGCTTTTGTAGAACAAGTAAAAGCAAATGGCGGAGAAGTTGTAACAGAAGAAGCATTTAATGAAGGTGATGTTGATTTTTCAACACAATTAACAAAAATTAAAAGTACAGATGCAGAAATTATATTCTGCCCAGTATACTATGAAGCAGCAGCATATATTACACAACAAGCCAAAGAACTTGGAATGAATTTACCATTTATAGGCGGAGATGGTTGGGACGGTATATTGGCACAAGTAACAGACCCAGCTACAATAGAGGGAGCAGTATTTTTAAGTCCTTTCTTAGCAACAGATGAAGCAGAAGAAGTTGCAGGTTTTGTATCAAAATATCAACAAAAATACAGCTCAACACCAGACCAGTTTGCAGCAGATGGTTATGATACAGTATATGTTATTAAAGCAGCTATGGAAAAAGCAGGCTCTATTGAAAGTGAAGATATGATTGCAGCAATGACAGAAATTACAGTTGATGGCATTACAGGTTCTATGTCATTCTCAGAAGATGGCGAACCAGATAAAAGTGCAAAATTTGTTGTTATCAAAGACGGACAATATACAGCAATGGAATAATAAAAGTATGTTGTTATAATAAGTGACAATGAAGTCCCTTCCGCCCAATGGGTGGAAGGGCATTGTTTTAAATAGAAAAGTAAATATGATGTAAAAGAGGTGGAAGAAATGTTAATTAGTATGCTGGAACAACTGATAAATGGATTAAGAACGGGCAGTATATATGCTTTGATTGCTTTGGGATATACTATGGTTTATGGTATTGCGAAAATGATAAATTTTGCTCACGGCGATATTATTATGGTAGGTGCTTATACATTATATATTGGCATTTCATTATTAAATTTATCAATACCCATTTCTATATTGCTTACAGTTATTGTTTGTTCTGTAGTTGGTGTTGCGGTAGAAAAAATTGCTTATAAACCTTTGAGAAATGCACCTCCTCTCGCAGTATTAATTACAGCAATAGGAGTAAGCTATTTTTTGCAGAGCGTATCACTTTTAATATTTAAGGCGACACCAATACCATTTAATTCTGTAATTAATATACAATCTGTTAAATTTGGCAGTTTAAATATTTCGGGCATTACGGTAGTAACATTGATTGTTACAACAATATCAATGGTAGTATTAACATTGTTTGTTAATAAGACAAAAGCAGGCACAGCTATGAGAGCAGTGTCAGAAGATAAAGGTGCAGCACAGTTAGTTGGTATCAATGTAAATAAAACAATATCAATGACATTTGCTATTGGCTCAGCACTTGCAGCACTTGCAGGAATACTTTATATTTGTCAGTATCAAACATTAAAGCCAACAATGGGAGCTTTACCAGGTATTAAAGCATTTGTTGCAGCAGTATTAGGTGGTATAGGCAGTATTCCTGGTGCTATGCTAGGAGGCATTGTATTGGGAATTATAGAAAGTTTGTCAAAGGCATATATCTCAACAGAATTATCAGATGCTATTGTGTTTGGTGTACTTGTTGTAGTGCTGCTTGTAAAACCTTCTGGAATATTAGGTAAAAAACAAAATGAAAAAGTATAGGAGGTGGGCACATGGAAAAAATTTTTCAGAAATTTGATAAAAAAGAGATAAGAAATATAGCAATACTTGTGATAGGTTATATTTTTATAACAATACTGATAAAAGGTGGATTTTTAAATCGTCAGTATACTTCTTTACTTGTGCCTATCGCAGTAAATATTATGTTGGCAGTTTCATTAAATTTAGTAACAGGATTTTTAGGAGAATTGTCATTAGGACACGCTTGCTTTATGTCTATAGGAGCATATAGCAGTGCAATATTTACAGTAAATACAAATTTACCAGCAATATTACAATTTATTATAGCACTTATCATAGGCGGTATTATGGCAGCAATATTTGGTTTTCTGATAGGTGTGCCTGTATTGAGATTAAGAGGAGACTATCTTGCTATTGTAACATTAGGTTTTGGTGAAATTATAAAATCTGTATTGATTGCTATGAGCAGCATTACAAATGGTGCGAAAGGTCTTTCTAAAATACCACTTTATTCTAATTATAAAAATTATACAGTAGTGTATATTATTATGGCAATTACAGTATTAATGATAGCAAATTTGGTAAAATCGAGAGATGGTCGTGCTATTTGTGCAGTAAGAGACAATGATATAGCAACAGAGTCTATAGGAATTAAAGTAAGTGCTTATAAAATAAAAGCATTTGTTATATCAGCATTTTTTGCAGGAATAGCAGGTGTGTTGTATGCACATAATGTCGGTATTATTAAACCAACAACATTTGATTACAACCAATCTATTGAAATACTTGTTATTGTAGTATTGGGTGGTATGGGCAGTATACAAGGTTCTATTATTGCAGCAATTATATTGACAATATTGCCAGAGCTTTTAAGAGGAGCAGATAATTATAGAATGTTGCTTTACTCTATAGCACTAATATTAATTATGATATTTAATCATTCCAAGATAAGAGAAGGATTAATGGAAAACAGAACATTATCAAAACTCTTTCAAAAAAAGGGAGGGGTAGAAAATGGCACTTCTTGAGGTAAAAAATTTAAGTATATCATTTGGAGGATTAAGAGCCGTTGATGATTTTAATATTAGTATAGAACAAAATCAGCTTTATGGTTTGATTGGCCCAAATGGTGCAGGAAAAACAACAATATTTAATCTTTTAACGGGAGTATATCGTCCTACAGAGGGAAGCATAGAATTAGATGGTGTAAGTTTGGTAGGCAAAACTGCTTCAGAAATCTGTAAAGAAGGCTTTGCACGTACATTTCAAAATATACGTCTTTTTAACAGATTAACGGTACTAGACAATATTAAAACAGCATTGCATAATCAAGTAAAATATTCTTTATTAGATAGTATGTTGCATACTTCAAAGTATAAAAAATTAGAAAAAGAAATGGACGAAAGAGCCATAAATATATTAAAGGAATTTGATTTGGATAAAGAAGCAAATGTAATTTCTGAAAATTTACCTTATGGTAAACAAAGAAAATTAGAAATTGCAAGAGCATTGGCAACAAATCCTAAAGTTCTTTTATTAGATGAGCCAGCAGCAGGTATGAACCCAACAGAAACATTAGAATTGATGGATACCATTAGAAATATACGTGATAAATTTCATATTGCAATACTTTTGATTGAACATGATATGAATTTAGTATTGGGTATCTGTGAAGAATTAGTTGTTTTAGATTATGGCAGAGTAATTGCAAAAGGATTGCCTTTAGATGTCGTAAATGACCCTACTGTTATTACAGCATACATAGGAGATTAAATAGGGGGGTGAGTATATGCATATGCTTAAAATTAAAAACTTAAATGTATATTATGGACACATTCATGCAATAAAGGGAATATCACTTCGTGTTGAAGAAGGAGAAATTGTTTCATTGATTGGTGCAAATGGTGCAGGAAAGACAACTACAATGCAGACAATATCAGGACTTTTAAGAGCAAAAAGTGGCTCTATTGATTTTATGGGAAGAAATTTGATGAAAACAGAACCACATAAAATAGTAGAGTTAGGCATTGCACAAGTTTTAGAAGGAAGACGAGTATTTGCCAATTTAACAGTGAAAGAAAATATACAGATGGGTTCTTATACAGTAAAAGATTCTTTGGAAGGATTAAGACAGGCAAGAAAAGATATTTATGATAAATTCCCAAGATTGAGAGAAAGAAAAGAACAACTTGCAGGAACATTATCAGGAGGAGAACAACAAATGCTTGCTATGGGAAGGGCATTGATGACAAGGCCAAGATTGTTAATATTAGATGAGCCTTCTATGGGACTTTCTCCTCTTTTAGTAAAAGAAATATTTGAAATTATAAAGGAAGTAAATAAATCAGGTGTAACTGTTTTATTAGTAGAACAAAATGCTAAAATGGCACTTTCTGTTTCTGATAGAGCATATGTTTTGGAAACAGGAAAAATATCGATAGAAGGAAAAGCAGACGAATTAATGAAAAATGAGTCTATTAAAAAAGCATATTTAGGAGCATAAAAGATTAACAAGCTAAAAGAGTGTACTTATATGAGTACGCTCTTATTTTTATATTTTTATTATTTATTTTTGAAACTTATTTACTTATTTTTTTATCTATATAATAGAGTACAAAAATAGAGAAAGGGAGGAAGAATTTTTGAAACAAGAACTTTATGACAAGCTAGTTACTTATATCATTGAAAATCAAGATAAATTTTATCGATTAGCATTTAGTTATGTAAAAAATCAAGATGATGCGTTAGATGTTGTACAAAATGCAGTTTGCAAGGCATTATCACACTATACAGATTTAAGGAATGAAAATGCAATAAAAACATGGATTTATAGAATTGTATTAAATGAAAGTTTTGCTCTTTTGAATACTAAAAAGCAGATAATTCCAATAGAAGAATATTGTGAAATTCCTTATGAGGAAAAAGATTTTGAAATACATGATGATTTATATACTCAAATAGACCATATGGAGAAAGATACTAAAAATATTATAAAATTAAGATTTTTTGAAGAATTAGAATTGAACGAAATTGCTCAGGTTCTAAAAATGAATTTAAACACTGTAAAAACAAAATTATATCGTGGCTTAAAAACATTGAAAATTGCTGTTGAAAAGGAGGAAAACATATGAAACGTATGATGGAAACAAAGCAAAAATATGATGAAATTCCTATTCCGCAAGAACTGTCAGAGCGAGTAATGTTAGAAATAGAAAATGCAAATATAAAACATCAACAACAATGGAAAAAAGCAAGGAGGTTATCTATTATGAAAAAAGGAGTAACATCAGTAGCAGCAGCAATCATGGTACTTGCAGTGGGCGTTAATACAAGTGAATCTTTTGCAAAGGGAATGATTGATATTCCAGTAATTGGTACAATAGCAAATGTTTTAACATTTCGTTCTTACGAAGAGAAAAAAGAAAATTTCGATATTACAGTAGAAATTCCTAGTATAGAGTTGATTTCAGAGGACTTGAAAGAATTAGAAAAAGAAACAAACAAAGATATTTATACATTTTGTGAGCAATATGTAGAACAAGCAAAACAAAGAATGTATGAATATAAACAAGCCTTTTTGGAAACAGGTGGCACAGAAAAAGAATGGAATGAACGCAGTATTATTATTAAAGTGTGGTATGAAGTAAAATCACAAACAGACCAGTATTTATCTTTGATGATAACAGGAGCAGAGAGCTGGGCTAGTGCATATAGTGAAACAAAATATTATAATTTTGATAAAAAGGCAGGAAAATGGGTTACATTAAGAGATGTTTTAGGTGATGATTATAGGCAGATTGCAGAACAAAGCATACAAAAACAAATAGAACAAAGAGAAAAAGAAACAGGTATGCAATATTGGTATGAAGATAGTGAAGGAATTAATGAGAATACAAAATTCTATATGAATGAGACTGGAAATCTAGTTATCGTATTTGAAAAATATGAAATTGCACCAGGAGCAGCAGGACAACAAGAATTTCAAATTGAAAAATAATAAAAAGTAATTGATAAAAAAAGAGTATACGAATAAAAGTATACTCTTTTTTTGTTAATTTTGTGAATGATAGTTTTGCTTTTCTCTAGTAGGTACTGAACGTTCAACAAATGTTCAGTACCTGCAAATAAAAATTTTCATAGAAAATTGTTTCATGACTTTTGCTATACAAAAGTAATTGACCAAGAAAAAAGTAAGAGTTTAAAAGCAACATTCTCAATATTTTTATGATACAATGTTTTTTAACATTTCTGATTGTTCTGATAATCTTTGTGATGTTGTTTTACTTTGTTCCACAATATTTACTGTATTTTGTATCAAATTTGATATACGATTAATACCGTCTGTAGCATTTTGTACCATATCTGCTTGCTGCTTAAAAATATCTGTTAATTGAGAAATTGCTTTTTGAGATTTTGTAGTATCTTCAATTACTTGCATAAATTCTTCATTTGCTTTACGAGCAAATTCTTCCCCATCGTTTATAGCATTTAATGTAGCTGTAATTAAATTATTTGTTGACTTAGATGCTGTTGTACTTTCACCAGCCAAAGCACCAATTTGTGTTGCTACTACAGCAAAACCTCTACCTGCTTGACCTGCTCTTGCTGCTTCAATAGAAGCATTTAAAGAAAGCATATTTGTAGATTGTGCTATGGAGTCAATTTCATTTATAATATTTTTAATTTTTTCAGCTGTTTGTAATATACTATGTATAGAATTCATCATTTGTTCCATATCTTTGCTTGTCTGCTTCATACCTTCTATCATAGCAGCAGAATTTTGAGCAACTATGTTGGAAATGTCTTCACTTTCTTTTGATTTAGAAAGAAGATTTTCCATATCAGAAAGCAAGGAATTTACATATTGTGTTTGTGTTACAGTATCTTGTGCAATTGCTTGTGATGTCTGAAATGTTTGTGCTGTTGTGTCAGAAAAAGAAATTGCAGCCTGTTTTACTTGCTTTACAACACCTTCTTGCTTTTGCATCAAAAGTTCAGCCTGTTGTATATTTTGTTTTATACTTGCTACCATTTGATTGATATTAATACTTAAATCATGAAATTCTTGATTTGTGTGAATATCCACTTCTACATCTAAATTTCCAGAAGTGATTTTTTGTAGTTTTTCAATAATTTGTTGTATGCCTGTAACAATATAATTTTGAATAAAAAAGTTGATGACAAATATTAATATAATAAATACAATAAGACAAATAAGCATAATTGTTATAACTTGATTTGTACGAGAACTGTATAACTCTTTTGCAGGCATTGCTAAACCAATAATATAGTCTTCATATTTTTCTGTAACCATATAAACTTTTTGATTGAGAATTTTATTCATACCAAAAGTATTACCTGTATCGTTTGTTCTAGCAACAATATCATCAGAAATACCATATTGTTGATAAGTCATTTGTTCTCCATTTGTACCTGCTGCCATAAGTCCCGTATTATTATCTATCGCAAATACATAACCGCTTGTGCCATATTCAATATTTGATAAGGCTTTTTCAATGGTATTATTGGCAAGAGCAGTATTTAATTTTTCTGGTTCTACACCAACCTGCACAATACCAGGAGCATCTAAACGAGAAACACCTATATATTGAAACATTTTTCCAGTAGCTTGATTTGGCTGAGGTTCTTGTGCTAATTGAAAAGAAGGATTAGTCAATATAGGAAGAAAAGCCTGTGTTTGTGCTCCGTCACGAAAATCAACTCCATAATATTCTGGAATATTGCCCCAAAGCAAAACACCGTTTTCATCAGTAATATGTACTTCATCAACATTTAATAAATCTGCCATGTCTTGCATTGTATCCGTAGAATATAATATTTGAGGGTCTTTTGAAATCATATAAGACAATGCTTTTGCTTTTACTAATGCTTCTTCTCCAAAATCTTGTATAATTTTTCTAATTTCACTGTCATTTTCCATCAATGTTACTTTCATTGATTTTATTTTATCTAATGCAGCAGTTTTTTGATTGGAATGTGCTACTGCCGTCTGGAGAGCAAAAATAATGCAGACAATGACGACGAATGCTGCTGACATACAAAGACTTAGGTATTTTGTGAATTTTTTCTGCATAATTTTTATCCTCCATAGTGTAAAACGTAATTTATGTTTGTATTATTATATAGTATTTTGTATTATTATATACTATTTATGAAAGTATTGTCAATGAGTATAATCATTAAAGTGTAAATAAAAAGAATATTATGATATACTAATAAAAAAACAGTAGGAGGAATTAATTTGAAAAATATCATTTGTTTTTGTATTAGTATATTATTATTTTGTTTTGGGGGATATGGGCAAGTAGGAGCTGAAGAAAAAGAAAATACTTCTGTAGTTAGTGCATTGTTTGTAAAAGGAAATCAATTAGTAAATGAAAAAGAAGAAGCAGTACAGTTAAAAGGGATTAGTACACATGGTATTGCTTGGTTTCCAGAATATATTAATGAGCAATGTTTTAAAGAATTAAAACAGCAATGGGGAATTAATGTTATTCGTATTGCGATGTATACAGCAGAAAATGGCGGATATTGTACAGATGGAGATAAACAACATTTGAAAAACTTAGTAAAAAAGGGAGTAGAATATGCTACAAAATGCAATATGTATGTCATAATTGATTGGCATATATTGTCAGATGGAAATCCAAATACCTATAAAGAAGAAGCAAAAGAATTTTTTGATGAAATGTCAAAAACATATGGTAAACAGAAAAATATTATTTATGAAATATGTAATGAGCCAAATGGTGCTACTTCTTGGGAAGATATTAAACAATATGCACAAGAAATTATTACTGTAATAAGAAAAAATGACGCAAATAATGTAATATTGGTAGGCACACCAAATTGGAGTCAATTTGTGGAACAGGCAGCAGAAAATCCTATTACAAATGAAAATAATATTATGTATACATTGCATTTTTATGCAGCAACACATAAACAAGATTTAAGAAATAGTATGAAAAGGGCTATTGAAAAGGGACTTCCTGTATTTGTTTCAGAATTTGGTATATGTGATGCTAGTGGAAATGGAACAATAGATATAGAACAGGCAAATGAATGGATAAAAATAATGAATACATATCATATAAGTTATGTAGCATGGAATTTATCTCATAAAGCAGAAACAGCAGCAATATTAAAAAGTGACTGCAAAAAAAGCAATGGATTTATAAGTGATGATTTAAGTGACAGTGGAAAATGGTTGTATAAAATGTTGACAAATAAAGATGCAATACAGTCACAAAATATAAATTATAGCATACAAAATATAAATAGGGATATAAATAAAAATGATTTAGAAGTTTCTGCAAATGTAGTTAATCATTGGCAACAAAATGGAAAAGAATATTATCAATATGATTGTACAATAAAAAATAATGGCCACTATCCCAAAAATCAATGGAATATAACACTTCAATTTGATGGAAATATCACATTAATAAATGCTTGGAATGGAAATTTTAATGTAATTGGTAATAATATTTCTATTTATAATATGGAGTATAATGCAAATATCAAGCAGGGAGAATATGTTAAAAATGTTGGATTTATTGTTTGTGCAGATAGGCAGATTGCAATAAAATATTAAACTATTTTGTAATTAAAATAGCGAAAATAATTGTGCAATTTTTTATAACAATGAATTGACTTTTTTATAATGTTATATTATAATACGATACAATGTAGTATTTTTAACTAATTTTACTATTTTACTATTTTACATTACAACAGTGGGGGAGAATTTTATGTTTAAAGGTAAAAGTAGAGGAGAAAAAAGAGTTGATGGAAAATTTTCAGGTAGTTTGAGCAAAAAAATTATTGCAAAAATGAGTATATTTATAGCAATTATATTTTTGATTAATGTATCAATATCTGGTGTTATATCAATGAGGTCTTTGGTTGATGTAACAAATAGTAAATTAATTTCTTCTGCTTATGAAAATGCGTTTTTAATTCAAAATAACATAGAAAATGTTTATGGGCAGACGATAGGATTTGCAAACTCATTGAAAAATATATCTGCATTGCCTCCAGACCAACAAAGACAGGCTATTGACAATGCTTTAGCTGGAGTATTAACTGGAGATAAAAATTATACTACAGTATTCGCATATTTTGAACAAAATGCCATTGCAGATGCCAATGGAGAACCTTATAGTGTACATCATAGAGAAATTGCATATGAAGCGATTGCTTATCCAAATGAAACAGGAACAGGTATAACATTTGAAAAACATGAAGATGCTTTTGACAATTTTGAAAAGGAATATTATATGCAAATTAAATCTTCTGGAGAGCCATATATTATGGAACCTTATGTATATAATTTACGTGGCGAAGATATTATGATGATTAGTATTATTGCACCAGTTTATGACGCAGAAGGAGCATTTTTAGGAGTAGCAGGTTGTGATGTGGCTTTAAGTGATATGAAAACACAACAATATGCAAGTACAGGATATGACTCTACACATATGGTAGCACTTGCAGAAGACAAAACAGTTCTTTTAGATACCAATAGTGATGAATACGTTGGAAAAAATGCTTCAGAAGTAGGATATGAAGTTTTAGTAAAAGATGCAGATGAATTAAAAGCAATGCCAGAGGGAGCATATTTAAACAGTAATTATGTTATTAATACAGATATAACAAATTTTGCAACAATGAAAAGGGGTGTGTCTGTTACAGTACCTCTTAAAATGAATAGTGGAAATGGCAACGAATGGACATTATATATTGCCATTGACAAAGCTGAATTTAATACAGCCATTATTAGAGACACTATTAAATTGATGTTAGCAGTAACATTATTTGGTATTGTACTGTTGTATATTATTTATAGAATTATTAAAAAATCATTATATCCTATTACATATATTACAGCAGGTGCTTCTCAGTTAGAAAAAGGAAATTTAAAAATTGATATTGATGTGAATACAAATGATGAATTAGGTCGTCTAGCAAGTGGAATTAACCATATTAGTGAAACAATGAACAATTATGTTCAGGATATTTCGCAACAGCTTTCAGAAATGGCAGAAAATAATATGGATATTGAAATCAAACAGAAATATATTGGAGATTTTATACCAATACAAACATCTATTGAAAAAATAGCAAATTCATTAAATGAAACACTACATCAAATTACTGTTTCAGCAGATGATGTTGCTTCTGGTTCTGTTAGTGTATCTACAGGAGCACAAATATTATCAAAGGGTGCATTGGAGCAAGAAAAAGCGATTGATGAATTAGCGGTATCAATAGAAAGTTTATCTGACGACGTAAAAGCAAATGCAGATGATGCACAAAAAATGAGTTTTGCAGTAAAACAAGTAGGCGAAAATATAGAAACAAGTAACGATGAAATGAAAAAATTAGTAGAAGCTATGGCTGAAATTAAAACATCTTCTGCAGGAATAGAACAAATATTAAATACGATAGGAGAAATTGCAAGACAAACAAATTTGTTATCTTTAAATGCTTCTATAGAAGCAGCAAGAGCAGGTCAAGCAGGAAAAGGATTTGCTGTAGTAGCTGATGAAATACGTAATTTGGCAGCAAAAAGTGCAGAGGCTTTACAACAAACATCAGAATTGATTGAAGGCTCTTTTGTAGCTGTAAAAAATGGAACAAATATTGCAGATGAAACAGCAAAATCGTTATTTTCTGTAGTAGAAGGAGCAAAAGAAATTGCGACATCTGTAGACAAAATTAGTATGGCTTCTCTAAATCAGAAAAGAGCGTTAGAAGAATTGGTAAAAAATATTGATTTGATTGCAGAAGTAGTGCAGTCAAATACGAGTGCTGTACAAGAAAGTGTTTCTACAAGTGAAAAATTATCAGAACAGTCAAAGCTGTTGCGTGATTTAGTAAGTAAATTCCATTTAAGAGAATTAAAATAATAAAGAATAGTAAAAGGCAAATGAATATCATTTTCATTTGCCTTTTTTGTATTGTAATAAAAAATCTAAAAAAAATATTGACATTATAACAAAAAGTTCGTATACTACAAATGGCAAAATAATTTGAATGATAACAAAACAATTTGTTAGAAAAGGAGAATAGATATGATAAAACAGTATGTTGTTGATGCTTTTACAGACAAAATTTTTACAGGAAATCCAGCAGCAATTTGTATTATGGAAGAATTTCCAAAAGATGATATTATGATAAAAATGGCAATAGAAAATAATTTATCTGAAACAGCTTTTGCAGTAAAAAAAGGAGAAAAATATCATTTGCGTTGGTTTACTCCTGGAGGAGAAATTGACCTTTGTGGCCATGCTACATTAGCTTGTGGTTATGTTATTATGAATTTTTATGATAAAAAAACAGAAAATGTTGTATTTACAACATTAAGTGGCGATTTATCAGTACATAAAAAAGGAGAATTATATGAAATGGATTTTCCAGCATATGATTTAAAAAAAGTAGAAATTACAAATGAGATGATACAAGCAATAGGAGCAACACCAACAGAAGCCTATGTAGCAAGAGATTTATTATGTATATTTGATAAGGCAGAAATTGTAAAGAATTTACAGCCTGATATGGAAAAGTTAAAACAATTACAAGGATTGCTTTTACAAGTAACAGCAAAAGGAGAAAATACAGATTGTATTTCTCGTTCTTTTGCACCAAAATTAAATATAGCAGAAGACCCTGTTTGTGGTTCTGGTCATTGCCATATTGTGCCTTATTGGAGTAAAAAACTTCAAAAAAATGATATTGTGGCATATCAAGCATCTGAAAGAGGAGGAACATTGTATTGTAGTATAGTAGGGGATAGAATAAAAATGGCTGGAAAAGCGGCATTATATTCTATTGCGGAAGTGTATATTTAATATTGCTTATTAATTTGCACTTGCTTTTCTATGCTGATATAATGTAAAAAAATAGAAAAGAGAGGGATATAAATGAGTAAAAAGGCAGTTTATTTTATCAATACAAATAGGGAATTTGGTTATGTGTCTTATCATGTATGGGATATATTGGAGCAAGAGGGATATTTTACAGAAAAAACGAATATTTTATTTGATGGACAACAAGTAATGAAATATGTAGATGAAATAGGAAATGAATACTATTTTGCACCTACACAAAAAGCGATTTGTTTGGAATATGAAAGGTTACTTCCTGAAATGAACAAATATTTTGCTGATTTTGATATTTCGGGTATGGTAACATGGCATGAAGGAACAAATGCTTTAGAAAAAGTATTGACAGTACATTCTTTGGGAGATGTAAATTCTGGTACATATGGTACAGCAAAACCAAGATATATGAGAAATTTAATGTTAGCAATAGAAAAAAATAGAGAAGAATTAGGTTTAAATGATTTTCGTACTGTAACAGAAGCAACACATTGGTCTGGGGTATATCATAATGAGGGAAATCCCGCATTATTGAATGAATTTCCAGTTGCTATGATGGATATTGAAGTAGGAAGTGAACCAGAAAGCTGGGAAAATAAAGAGGCAGCGAGAGTGTTAGCACGTTCTTTAACAAAAATATTTACAGATGATAACAAAACAGTACATAATTTGCTTTGTGTGGGAGGAGTACATTTTGAACCTAATTTTGCAGAAGCTGTTTTTACGCAATGGGGACAAAATGAAGCATTTGGTGTTACACATATTATAGCAAATCAGTGGCTAGTTGCAGGAGAATATGAAAATGAAACAGGAGTGGAAAGAGCTTCCACTTGTATTGATGCCATAGAAGGCGGTGTGGAGGCTATTGTATTCCATGATAAAATGAAAGGCTGTTATAAAGATTTAGTGAGAGAATTAGGCAAAAAATATAACATTCCTATTTATAAACATCAAAAATTGCGTAATCCAGAAACAATGGAATTTTGATAACTAAAAAGAGTATCCTTAATGAAAAGGACACTCTTTTTATATTAATAATTATCTTGTAAATGTTGTTGTTCTTCTTCATAATCAATTTGTTGCATTTCTTGCTCTAATATACGCTCCTCCTGTTCTATTCTTCTTTGTTCTCTGATTTCTTCTGCTCTCTGTAATATCATTTCTTCTTCTTCTCTTTTTTGTTCCATTAATCTATCTGCTTGTTCCAATATTCTTTGTTGTTCTTCTTTAGTATCTGCTTGCTGTAAAAGTTCCTCTTTATTATTAAAATAGATATTATCAAAATAATAAGGATTATCTGTTACAATATTCATTCTAGTAGGAATATATAATATAGCATCTGGATAATTTTGTAATTTTTTTACAATCGTTTTATTTAATGTATCTTTGTTCCATTTGAATTTACCATAAACAGGTTCAATACCAATTTTTGCTGTAGTGTCGTCTACAGTTATGTAGCTAACAGTAACAGTATTATACATAGAAGGATATGTTTCTGTATCAAATGTTTCTACATAAGCGGTATCATCTGGAGATTGTTTTACTAATATATGATTATAGTAATAATAATTGTTATTGAAATTGATGTCTAATGTTTGTATATGATTTGGAATTTCTATTTTTTGTGGTGTAATATCAGATGTTTCTAATAAATGCTCTACATCTCCGAAAACTGTTTTGATGCCAATAGGAAGTGTAATCGCAAACCCAAAAAATGAAACTAAAAAAGCCATAGCAGTAATGATTGTAATTTTTTTAAACATATTAAACAACCTCCTTTGTTGTGCAATGTTTATTTTTGTTCAGAATATAATTTTTGATGAATTGTATGTTCTTTTTTAATATATAAAGTATCAGTAGTATCAACAGTACCGATAATGCTATTGCGGCAATAGTGGCAAATACAACGGAAAGCGACAATATAAGCGGTAAAAAGGTAAGTGAAAAACCTAAACATAATATACCAAATATACCGCAACATACGAAAAAAATTGCTGCAACAATACAAAAACCATATACAAATACTGTAAAAAAGAATTGTAAAAATGCAAATACACAAAATAAGGCGATTGATTTTATAATAGAGAAAATTGTTTTAGTACCTTTTGTAATGTTGTTGCTAATGCTAAAATGATTTTGTTTTTCAGAATTTGCTTTTCGAGCAGAATTCATTTTGTCACTTGCTGTATGAAATGTTTTGCTTGTTTCTTTTTTTAATGTAGTAAATGCCTTTTCGGTGCCTTCTTTCATATTATGCAATACTTGGTCAATCATTTCTTTTTTACTTTCTTTATTATTTTCATTTCCAATTTCTTCTATAAATTGTTGTGCAATGATTTCAGGGTCACCTAATTTTGCAGAAATTTCAGTATCTGTTTTATTTTGTCTTCTTCCATCATCAAAATATTCTCCATAATCTCTTAAAATATCATCAATTTCTGATTTTGAAAGATGTTTTTTTAAAAGATTTTCAAGAGATTGTAAATAACTTTCTTTTGTCATATTGTATCAGTCCTTTCTAAATGTTAATACGATTTCAAATAATAAATGGCTTCATTCGCTGTTTTTTGGTTTTCCTTGCAATATTTCATTGACCATTTTTGAAAATTCTTTCCAATCATTTTTTAGAGAACCTAAATATCCTTTGCCTTTTTCAGTAATGTGATAATATTTTCTAGCTGGCCCAATAGTGCTTTCTTTAAGGTATGTAACAAAATATTCTTCCGTAGTCAAACGGCGTAATATGGGATAAACAGTACCTTCATTTATGTCTGTATAGGAGGCAATACTCTGTACAATTTCATAACCATACATATCTTGTTCTGCTATCAGTGCAAGTACACACATTTCAATGATACCCTTTCGGAATTGCGTGTTCATAACATTTCCCTCCTTTCTACAGTTCTTGTTATTGTAATGTAGCAATTATAACATACTACTTTGTAATAAACAATACTTGTTATAAAAAAATATCTTAAAATTTTATTAAGAAAAAGTATATTGACAACTCTTACAAGTGTAAGATATAATAACATCATACAAATGTAGGAGATGATATTATGAAAAAATTGACACGTTTACCAGATGCAGAATTAGAAGTGATGAAAGTAGTGTGGCAAAAGGGAAGTGGTGTTTCTACTTCTGAAATAAAACAAGAATTAGATAAGCAAAGAACATGGAATGTTTCAGCACTACAAACACTTTTAAATCGTTTAATTGACAGAGGATTTTTGACAAGTTATAAAAAAGGAAAAAACAAATTGTATGATATTATAGTAGAACAAGAAAACTATTTAGCATTTGAAAATGGCTCTTTTTTAAAAAAAGTAAATGAAAATTCTGTAACAAAATTAGTTGCTTCGCTTTATCATAGCCGTTGTATCAGCAAAAAGGATTTAAAAGAATTAGCAGAGTTTATAGAAAAGAATACAGAAGGTGATGAAAATGTTTGAAATGATATTACTTCGTATATTTCAACCACTATTAAAAACATCTGTATGTATGATACCGTTTTTAATAATAATAATGCTTTTGGAAAATAAATTTAGAAAACAATATAGTGCAGCATGGAAATATAGTTTATTTGGGTTAATACTACTACGTTTAATATTACCAATACCTACAGGAAAAAATGAGAATTTAACACTCAACAATATTTTGCCTACCCTAAAAATAACAGAAACAACAAATCAAAACACACAAAAATATGATAATAGAAATGATTTTTTTCAATTGTCGAAAACAGATATACTTTCCGAAAAAATAGCACAATCAGAAACAGAACAATCAGAATTAAACATAAAAACAATTACAATACCTAATATACCAGAAATTAAAATACTACAAATGCCCAAAATACAGAATACCCAAAAAATAAAATATCATTTTTTTATTCCTCAAAATAAAACTTCAGTAATTACAACATTTGCTTATATTTGGTTTTTTGTCGTAATAGCAAAATTATTGTATTTATTTTTACAGTATCTGTTGTTTTATAAAAAAGTAATGCGTTGGAGAACAACAACACTACGAAACAATACTACAGAAATATATAAAAAAGTTTGTAATGATATGGAAATAAAAAAAATACCTTCTTTATTTGTTTGTAATGTTATTGATAGTCCTATGTGTTTTGGATTATTTAAAAAGGGAATTTATATTATAAAAGAAGATATACCACAACAACATATGGAAATGATATTAAAACATGAGTTATATCATTATAAAAGAAAAGATTTACATTATCAATTATTATGTGTATTTGTATCAGCTATTCACTTTTTTAATCCTTTTGTAACAGCATTTGTCAAAATAGCAGAAAGAGATATTGAATTGTCTTGTGATGATATGGTAATGAAAAATTGTACAAAAGAGCAAAGAAAACAATATAGTATTATGATATTGTCAGCAATGAATGAAAACATTTCTAAAAATAACATACTGTCAATAGATTTTGTAAGGGAGAAAGAATATATGAAAAAAAGATTTGAAAATATACTGGATACTAATATCAAAAAAAAGGGCAAATTGTTATACACATTGTTGGGGGTGATTTGGATATTAAGCTATACTTTAGTTAACTTTGCAGCAAAACAACAGTTAACATTATTATTTTACTTGTTTAATTTATTTGCATTTTTTAGTATTTGTTTTGTTATTAAAACAAAAGGAAAAAAGAAAAAAACATTGTGTGCTATTATGGCATTGTGTTTGTCAGTAAATGCTTTACTTGTAGGGTGTAGTGAAACAATGCAAAATGCAGATATACAGTCAGAGCAAACAAAAAATAATAAAAAAGAATATAGTGATGAAGAAATACAAAGGCTTTTGAAGTGGAAAACAGATTATGTAGGGGATAATTCCGCAGTAGGAAATATATTAACAGAATTAGGTGCACCAGATGGTATGGTAGGCAATGGTTTTGAAATACAAAGCGATACAGAGCCTTATGGTATTAAAATATATTATACAATAGAAGATTTTGATAAAACGCAGTCATATGATGGTAGCGGTCATGGCTTTAATAACAGCGAGATAATAGTAAATGATGATGTAGAATTTCATTTTACAAAAAGTTTTATGGTATTGTTTAGTTTAATAAAAAATTTAGGTTATGTAGAATATCATATTTCTTATCAAAATGATGAAAAAATGGCATTTACTGCGAAAAAAGAAAATGTAATTGCTTATGATGGAGCAGTAGGTTTATTTGATGGTGTATTAGAAGGATATACAGATAGTGTAGCATCTTATCGCTATTTTTTAGAATATGTGGATACTATGAAAACAGAAACACATTTTGGTTATGAACAATGGCAAAAAGAAATAGATACTGCTTTAGATGAAATAATATATAATAAAAAAGTAGCACTCCATTCTGATGTAGAAAGCTACATACAAAATGCACCAAATAACAGTTATCAAAAAATTGTACAAAAAGGAGAACAAGCATTATATTATTTTTTGGAACGTTTTGAAGAAGGTACAGCAAAGGGATTACGTGGGCAAGTTATGATGAGAGCTTGTCAAGATATATTGGGAGAAAATTTAAAAGTGACAAATATGCCAGCAGAAGAATGGTATGAAAAATACCAGTCAGAATATGATGGTACTTATCCTCTTTATAGTAGTATAGTAGAAGATGAAAAAGATAGTGAGCTTTTATTATCAAAACATAAAAAACAAGTATTTATGGCAATAGAAAAAGAATGTGGAAGTAAAAACATAAAAGTGTTATCTTCATTACTAATATATACTCCTCCTAAGGGTATCACACACGAGTATGAAAATGCTATAAAAATCAATTACTATGCCAAAATAAAATGTTATAATTTTAAAATATTAGAACAGAATAGGGGAAATATACTTTGTTTAAAAAACAGTTATATACTCCCTATAAAAATTGCATTTGAGCAAACAGGAGATACTATATTACTGAAAGAGGTGAAATTGCAATCTAATGAAGCATTAGAAACATTTTGTGCAGAAGATAAACAAATGATACCACTTTTGTCATCTGAAAATCAATATGACGATACTTCTATTTTTGATGGAAATTTGGAGCAAAATTTAAGAGATTATGTTTCAATCAATCAAATTGATGTGCAATATTATTGTATTGATGGAAAAACAATTACAACATTTTAAAATTATAGGCTTATTCTCTTGAAAAAAGGACATAAAGTTGCTAAAATAATGCCATATAAAATATGGTAGAATATTCTAATAAATAATGGAAAAGAGATGAGCCTATTATGAAACAATCTCTATTAGAAAATTTACAAAAACTTTATGATGAAAAAAAGTATCAAGAAATTATAAATGAGTTGCTGGAAATAGAACCTGAACAATGGGGATATGATTTGACTTGCCTTTTTGCTAGAGCATTAAATGAAATAGGGGAATATGATGATGCTATGGGGTATCTTTTAAAGGTAGCAAATCAAGGAAGAAAAGATTATATGTGGTATATGAGAATAGGATATACTTATTTTTTACAAAAAAAATATAGAGATGCTACAGAAATGTTTCAAAAAGCATTGAAATTGCAACCCAATAATCAAGAAGTGCTTTTATTTTTGGCAGTAACAAAAAGTGCAGAAAAGCAGGAAAATGTACATGATTATATCAATAATATGATAGAAAAATTAAAAAAAGTAGGAAAAGAGACAGAAAGTATTGATATGATACAAGATATAAAAGAAATGATAAAAAAACTTCCTGAAGATAAAGATATATTAAATACACATACATTATTAAGGGTATTAAAAGATAATAGTATTGTATTTCATATTGAAGAAAATTTATTAAAGGATTGGAAAGGTTCAAGAAACTGTTTTGCTACAAACCGTATTATTGTAGAAGGTAAAAAAATTGGTTTTATGTATAGAGATATTCCGAAAAAGGATAAAGAAGACAGTGGCTGGCGTTTTATAGCAGGAGATGAAAGCAGCGAATATATGGCAGATGAAAAAAATTTCGGATTATATGATTTGAATTTGCTGTGTAATTATGACCCTGATATTATACCATTTTTAAATGCAGAATATGGAAAAGCATATTATAGAGATGAGAAAGGAATATTTAGAGAAGCAGAAAACCCATAATAAAAATAAAAACATTGAGACATTGTTCTCAATGTTTTACTGTTGTTTGGAGGAAAATATATTGCATATCATATCAAATGCAACAAAAAGAAACTGGAATAAATTGCAAACAGAAAAAAATAAAAAATTAACTACACGTGCAAATAAATGTTTGTCTCAAAAAAATATTATACCAATAGAATATTTTTGTAATACGAATAATATAAAATACATACAAGATTTATTACATATTATTCAAAAAGGAAAATGGAATATTACATCTATAGTATTGTCATTAGGAGTTAATTTGTTAAAAAAGGCAAATTTATATCATAAAGAATATGTTCAAAATATATTAAATCAATATCACTATGATATTATAACAGAACTTTTAAATTATAATTTACCTAATGATGAAATAGATATATTAGGAATAATATATCAATGTTTGTTGACAGAAGGACAGAAAAATATAGCAGGTTCTTATTATACTCCTCATACTATAGCAGAAAATATGACAAAAAAATTAGATTTTTATAATGGACAAACTTTTTTTGACCCTTGCTGTGGAAGTGGAGCATTTTTGTTAAGTTTAAAAAATGTGCACCCAAAGCAACTATATGGTATGGACAGAGATGCTATTGCAGTAATGATTACAAAAATCAATTTATTATTAAAATTTTATAACTATGAATTTGAACCTCAAATATATTGTGGAGATTATTTAAAAAAATGTGCTTTACCAAACAATACTATATTTGATATAGAATTTGATTATATTGTGACAAATCCTCCCTGGGGAGCAGTTGCAAAGCATTTTAGTGATATAACAGAAATTACATCAAAAGAGACATTCTCTTATTTTTTTGTGCAGTCTTTTCAGCAATTAAAGCCATATGGAAATATAAGATTTTTATTTCCAGAGGCAATATTAAATGTGAAAAAACACAAAGATATTAGAACATTTTTACTAGAAAAAGGTCGTTTTAATGCAATTACATTTTATAGAGCATTATTTACAGGTGTTACAACAAAATATATTGATATTGACTTTCAAAAAGCAGAACAAAATAAAAATGTATTTGTATATGAGGGAAAAAAACAAAAAAAAGTTCCTGTTGCTTCTTTTTACAATACAGAAAATAAAATATTTCGTATTATGAATAATATAGATATTGAAATAATAGAGCAATTAAAGAGTTATGAAAAATATAACTTAAATAAAAGTATTTGGGCATTGGGAATTGTAACTGGAGACAACAAAAATAAATTAAAAGAGGAGTATTTTGAAGGAAGCGAGATAATTTATACAGGAAAAGAAATTTGTCGTTATGTTTTAAAACCAGCAAAAAAGTATATTTTATATGACAGGACAAAATTGCAGCAAGTTGCACCAGAAAAATATTATAGAGCAGATGAAAAATTAGTATATAAATTTATATCTAAAAAGTTAGTATTTGCTTATGATAATACAAAAAGTCTTTTTTTGAATAGTGCTAATATACTTATTCCTTCTGTAGATACTATGTCAATGAAAACAGTTATGGCATATTTGAATTCTGAATTATTTCAATATTTATATAGTAAAATGTTTGGACAAGTAAAAATATTAAAAGGAAATTTAATGCTTTTGCCTTTTCCTAAAATTACGCAAAAACAAAACAATGAGATATTAGAAATTATAAATGAATTATTAAAAGGCAACAATAAAAGAGAAACAACATTGCAAAATATAATATTTGAAAGTTACCACTTAAATACAAAACAAATACAACACATTAAAAAAGAAATACTCTGACTGTTATTTGTCAGAGTATTTTGCAATATAAGAAACAGCAGAAACACCTGCTACAGCACCATCTGCACAAGCTGTTACAATTTGTCTAAGTGGTTTTGTTCTAGTATCACCTGCTACAAAAACACCACCTATATTGGTAGTACAATATTCATTTGAAATAATATAACCTTCTGAGTTTAATTGCAAAAATTCAGATAAAAAAGCGTTATCTGGTTCATATCCTATCGCAATAAATACTCCTGAAGTTTCCACATTATTTATACTACTTTCTATATTATTATAAATATCTACAGAAGTAATAACTTGCTCGCCATTTATTTTTACAACACTACTGTTGTATAGTATATTGATATTATTTCGTGACAAAACTGCGTCAACTAATGCCTTTTCTGCTCTAAAACTATCTCTACGATGAATGATAGTTACTTTTTGACATTGATTGGACAAAAAAAGGGCATCTTCTAATGCAGTATTGCCTCCACCTACTATTACAACTTTTTTATTGCGAAAAAATGCACCATCACAAGTAGCACAATAAGACACACCTTTACCAGTAAATTCTTTTTCCCCTTCACAATTTAAAACACGTCTTTTTACTCCTGTTGCAACAATAACTGTTTTTGCATCATAAGTATTTTTTGATGTAGTGACAGTTTTTATTTTACCCGAAAAATGAACAGAAGTCACTTTTTCGAATAGTATATTTGCTTTTAAATCAATAGCTTGATGATACAATTTTTGAGCAAATACTGCACCAGAAATGGATTTGATAGCAGGATAGTTTTCAATTTGAGAAGTAATTGCAGCTTGTCCGCCATATAAATTACCATCAAATATCATAACAGAAATGCCTGCTCTTAAAGCATAAATAGCAGCGGTAATACCAGCAGGGCCAGCACCAATAATAATTAAATCTGTCATAAATACACTTCCTCTATATTAAAAAATAAATGCTATTTTATTTTTATTAGTATAATAAAATAAAATTATTTCATACAAAAACAAGCTATTTCTTTTTTGTAATATATGGTATACTTTTATAAAACAAAATTTTATTTGATATAAGGAGAATATTAATTATGAACCAATTTGAATTATTAGTAAATTGTGTAGAAAATTATAGTCATGTCAAAAATGTGTCTAGTGACAAAGTAGCACGTTCTTTTTATGAAAAAGGAATTTT
Source organism: uncultured Clostridia bacterium (assembly GCA_910586765.1). GTDB lineage: Bacteria > Bacillota > Clostridia > Lachnospirales > Anaerotignaceae > Coprocola. The sequence continues at coordinate 18,531 of CAJUJJ010000023.1, read as the reverse complement.
TCAGCTTTTGCTGGAAGGATATGAGGTATATTGTGATATGGACGAAGGCTTTTTTATAGGTATGATAGATGGTTATGTAGAAAATACAACAGATGCAGAACAAAATGATTATAATAAACATAGGGAAAGACAGTCTATATTACCTAAAGTGTTGAAAGAAATTTCAAAACAATATCATATGACAAAAATAGAAACTATCAGAGCATTTTATGCTTCTAAAACAGGACAAAATTTTGCACAAGATGATACAGGATATTACAATAAAACAGCGGAAGAATTGTTTGACTGCTATAAAAAGGAAATAGAATGATAGAGAAAAATTTGAAAATAGGTTATACAACAGGAAGCTGTGCAGCAGCAGCAGCAAAAGGTGCTGTAACATTGCTTCTTTTATATAAAAAACTTTCTCAAGTGTCATTACAAACGCCAAAGGGAATACCATTACAGTTACAACTACAATGCTGTTATTGGCAAGGACAAAAAACAATTTGTGCTGTCAAAAAATATAGTGGAGATGACCCTGATGTAACAAATGGTATGTTGTTGTATGCTATGGCGGAAAAAATAGAAAATGGCATTGTAATAGATGGAGGAGAAGGGATAGGTCGTGTTACGAAAAAGGGGCTACAAAGAGAAATAGGAGAAGCTGCAATTAATAATGTGCCTCGCAATATGATACAACAATGTGTAAAAGAGGTTTGTGCATTAGCAGATTATAAAAAAGGAATTGCTATTACTATATTTGCACCAGAGGGTGCTGAAATTGCAAAAAAAACATATAATGAAAAATTAGGCATTGTAGGCGGCATATCTATATTAGGAACAACCGGTATTGTAGAGCCTATGAGTGAACGAGCATTGTTAGACAGCATTAAAGTAGAATTAAATATGAAAGCAGTAAACAGTAATGGAAATATTATATTGACATTTGGAAATTACGGAAGTAATTTTTTAAAAGAACATTTTGCCATTGATATAGATAATGCTGTAAAAATAAGTAATTTTGTAGGAGAATGTATTGACTTTATAAATACATTACCTATACAATCGCTGTTGCTAGTAGGGCATATTGGAAAAATGGTAAAAATTGCAGGAGGTGTTATGCAAACACATTCAAAATATGCAGACTGTAGGAGAGAAATTATAGGAGTTCATGCTGCTATGGCAGGGGCAGACTGTGAAATTATTAGAAATATTATGGAAACTGTTACAACAGAACAAGCATTATATTTGCTAAAAAAACATAGTGAAATTATTTTTCAAAATACAATGGAGACAATATTGCAAAAAATAATAGAACATATACAGTATAGACTGCAAAAAGATATAGAAGTAAATGTAATTTTATTTTCTGAAAAAATGGGTATTTTAGCACAGTCACAAGGAGTAGAAGTATTTTTAAAAAAATATTTAAAATAAAAGTAAAACATATTGATTTAAAATAAAAGTTTTGCCTTAGCTATTAAATACAGCAAGGAAGTGAATTTTGTGGAATTATATGAAGGTATTCCAGCAACATCTTATAGTCCTATGTTATATGATGAAAACATATATAAAATATATATTATTTTAAAAGGAAATAAGTATAATAAAATAGAAATAAAAGCATTTTCTAAAGTATGTAATGTAAACTACATTGAGGCAAGTAAAAAGTTAAATAATAAAAGAGTTTTGATAGGAGAAGGAAACGCATATTGTATAAAAGATATTTTAAAAAAATTATTACAATATGATGTTAATTATGAAATTATTCCACCATACTGCTATTGAATTATGTTAATTATAGCTAAAAAATATCAACAAAGGGAGGGTAAATGATGGTACATTTTGTAGGGGCAGGGAGTGGAGCAGCAGACTTAATTACCATAAGAGGGCAAAAATTACTTCAAAAAGCAGATGTTGTAATATATGCAGGTTCTCTGGTCAATGAAGAACTGCTTTCGGAAACAAAAAAGGATTGCCAAATATATAATAGTGCTAAAATGACATTAGAGCAAATTTCGCAGGTATTTGTGGAAAATAAACAAAAGGAAATTGTGCGTCTTCATACAGGAGATACTTGTTTATATGGAGCAATAAGAGAGCAAATGGATATACTTTCAAAAGAAGGTATAGCATATGACATTTGTCCAGGAGTAAGTTCTTTTTGTGGAGCAGCGGCAGCATTACAGATGGAATATACATTACCTGATGTGTCTCAAACAGTAATTATTACAAGAATGGAAGGAAAAACACCTGTTCCTGAAAAGGAAGATATTTCAAAATTAGCACAACATCAAGCGACAATGGTAATTTTTTTAAGTGCGGGACTTTTGGAGGGATTAGAGCAAAAATTACAGCAAGGGGGCTGCAATGCCGACATGCCAGCTGCTATTGTACAAAAAGCAACTTGGAAAGATGAAAAAATTGTATATTGTACGGTTTCCACATTAGCACAGTCTGCAAAACAAAACAATATTACAAAAACAGCATTGATTATAGTGGGAAATGTATTGGGGAAATATTATAAAAGGTCTTTGCTTTATCACCCCAAATTTTCTACAGAATTTAGAAAGGCAGAGGAATTATGAAGGTATATGTTATTGCATTTACGAAAAAAGGAACAATATTGGCAGAAAAAATTTGCCAAAAGTTAGAAAAAGCAATGTGCTTTTCTATGAAAGTAGCACAAGATGACATTGAAATAGTGACTTCTCTGGATAATTGGACACAAAGAGCATTTGAAGAAGCAGATGGTATTGTATTTGTAGGAGCTTGTGGTATTGCAGTAAGAGCAATCGCACCCTATTTAAAAAATAAATATCAAGACCCTGCCGTTGTTGTAGCAGACGAAAAAGGACAATATTGTATTTCTGTTTTATCTGGACATATAGGAAATGGTAATGTACTAGCAGAAAAAGTAGCAAATATCACAAATGGAACACCAGTGATTACAACAGCAACAGATGTAAATGGTGTTTTTGCCGTAGATGTATGGGCAAAAGAAAATGGATTTTTATATTTGGAACAGGAAAAAGCAAAAAAAGTAATGAAAGAAATTTCAGCAGCATTGTTAGGAGAAAAAACAGTAGGATTTGATAGTATGTTTTATTGTAATAAATTACCAAAAGGCTTAGTAGCAACAAAAGACTGTGAAATTGGTATATCTGTTTCAATATACAAACAAAATAAAATATTTCAGAGAACACTTGCACTCATAGCACCAGTGGTACATATAGGAATAGGGTGCAAAAAGGATACTTCTTTTGAAGAAATAGAGCAATCTGTTTTTTCTGTATTAGAAGAAGAAAATATTGCGATAGAGGCAGTTGCAGCAGTTGCTACCATTAATTTGAAACAAAATGAAAAAGGTTTACTTACATTTTGCCAAAGTTATCAAAAACATTTGAATATTTTTTCGGCAGAAGAATTGTCAAATGTAGAAGGAGATTTTACAGCTTCTGAATTTGTGTTGGAAAAAACAGGAGTAGATAATATTTGTGAAAGAGCGGCAATGTGTTCTGCTCAAAATGGAAAAATAATTGTTTCTAAAAAAGCAAAAAATGGTGTGACAGTTGCCTTAGCTATGAAAACAATGATGCTTTCCTTTTCGTAAGTAATACAAGGAGGAATGATTTTGAATACATTATATATTGTAGGAATTGGGGCAGCAGGAGGACAAACATTGACAGCAGAAGCTGCTTATATTCTTTCAGAATGTGATTTCATTGTAGGATATGGCGTATATGTTGATTTAATAAAACAGCAGTTTCCCCAAAAACAATATTATACAAGCGGTATGACACAAGAAAGACAAAGAGTTATTTATGCTATACAACAATGTCAAAAAGGTATTAAAACAGCTGTAATATCTAGTGGAGATAGTGGAGTATATGGTATGGCATCGCTAGCCTATGAATTAGCAGAAAATACAGATATAGAAATACAAGTTGTTGCAGGTGTAACAGCTTGTTTGAGTGGAAGTGCTGTACTAGGTGCAGTACTTTCTCATGATTTTGCAATAATTAGTTTAAGTGACTTGATGACATCATGGGAATTGATACAAAAAAGGATTTCATTTGCAGCTCAAGGAGATTTTGTAATTTGTTTTTATAATCCTTCTAGCAAAAAAAGAAAAGACTATTTAAAAAGGGCTTGTGATATTATATTACAGTACCAAAAACCAGAAACGATTTGCGGTATTGTAAAAAATATTGCAAGAGAAGGTCAACAAAGTTATATTATGACACTGAAAGAATTAAGAGAAGTACAAACAGATATGTTTACAACTGTTTTTGTAGGAAATAGCCAAACAAAAATAATCAAAGGAAAAATGGTAACACCAAGAGGGTATACATATGGAAAATAACATATTGCTTTTTGGAGGAACGACAGAAGGAAGAAAATTGCTTGAATATTTGTGTGATACAAATGTAAGTATAGATGTTTGTGTTGCAACAGAATATGGACAGCAGTTATTGCAAAAAAAAGAAAATGTGAATATATTGCAAGGTAGAAAAGATTTACAGCAAATAATACAACTTCTAAAACAAAAAAAATATATTTGTGTAATAGATGCTACACACCCTTATGCTATAGAAGTTACAAAAAATATACAATTAGCCTGCCAATGTGAAAATGTAACATATTACAGATTATTAAGAGAAAGCTGCCAAACAGATTATGGTGTTTGGGTAGAGAGTATAGAACAGGCTGTTGATTTTTTACAGAATACACAAGGGAATATATTTGTAACAACAGGAAGTAAAGAAATACAAAAATTTAAAATTTTGAATGATTTTTCTCAAAGAGTGTATGTGAGAGTGTTGCCTTCTGCGGAAGTTATAACACAATGTCAAAACGATGGATTAAGTGCAAAACATATTATTTGTATGCAGGGAGCCTTTTCAAAGGAAATGAATGTAGCACAAATGAAACATATTAATGCAAAATATATTGTTACAAAGGAGTCTGGAAATGTAGGTGGATTTCAGCAAAAAATTGATGCAGCAAAAGAAGTTGGTGCAGTTGCTGTAATTATAGGAAGAAAAGAAAAACAAAAAGGTTATTTATATTATGATTTGATAGAGCATTTAAAAAAAGAATATGCTATTTCAGCAAAAAGACAAGTAACATTATTGGGAATAGGTGCAGGAAAAAACACATTAACACAACAAGCACAGCAAATTTTAAATAAGGCAGATTGTATTATTGGTGCAAAACGTATGATAGAAACAATAGGAGATATAGAAAAAGATACATTTGTTTGTTATAAAAGTGATGAAATTGCAGAATTTATAAAAAAGAATACAAATTATAACAATGTTGTGGTAGTTTTTTCAGGGGACATTGGCTATTATAGTGGAGCAAAAAAATTATATGATTTACTTCAAAATGTGACAATCAAAACAGTAAGTGGTGTTCCTTCTATATGTTATTTTATGGCTAAAATACATACTTCTTGGGAAGATGCCAAATTAATTAGTGCACATGGTCAGTATGAAAATGTGGCAGGGTATGTATTACAATATAACAAAATAATTGTACTTTTGGGCAATACTTATGATGCAGCAAATATTTGTAAAGAAATTTGTAGCAGAGGATTGTCAAATGTAAAAGTTGTTATTGGTGAAAATTTAAGTTATGATACAGAAAAAATGACAGAAGGAACAGCAGAACAATTTCAAAATATAGAAACATCATCATTGACAATATTGTATATTGAAAATAATAATACATTACAAAAAATACAAAATGTAGGTATCAAAGATGAATGTTTTATAAGAGATGCCGTACCTATGACAAAAAGAGAAGTGCGTACCATTGTCATAAGCTATATGAATTTAAAACAGAATGATGTTGTGTGGGATATAGGAGCAGGAACAGGTTCTGTTTCTGTAGAGATAGCATTACAGTGTCCTTTTGGTATGGTGTATGCCATAGAAAAAAAACAACAGGCAATTACATTGCTTGAAAAGAATAAAAAGAAATGGAATATCTATAATATGGATATTGTTTTTGGACAAGCTCCCGATATATTACAGACATTACCAGCACCAGATAAAATATTTATAGGGGGAAGCAGTGGCACAGCAAAACAAAGCATTAAAATAGCATTGCAAAAAAATGCTTCTGTAGAAATTGTAGCAACGGCGATATCGCTAGAAACAGTAAAAGATTTACAACAATGTTTTTGTGATTTGGGTATAGAATATCAATGTACACAAATAAGCATATCAAAAAGTGAGACAGTAAAGAACTATCATATTATGAAAGCACAAAATACTGTTTTTATATTTTGTGGAAGGAGAACACAAATATGAAAATTCCCAGAATACTTTTTGCTGCACCAGCAAGTGGTACAGGAAAAACAACAATTACTTGTGGCTTTTTAGCAGCATTAAAAAAAAGGCAAAAAAACATTGTTAGTTTTAAATGTGGTCCTGATTATATAGACCCACTTTTTCATAGTCATATATTAGAAGTACCTTGTTATAATATAGATACTTTTTTGACATCAGAAAAATGTGCATTACAGTTGTTTTGTCAAAATGCTTTTGAAAAGCAAATTGCAGTATTAGAGGGCGTTATGGGATATTATGATGGCTTAGCAGGCATTAGTACAAAAGCAAGTACATATGATATTGCAAAGCTGACAAAAACACCTGTAATATTTGTGATACAACCAAAGGGAATGAGTTTATCAGTTGTAGCATTGTTAAAAGGATTTTTGGAATATCAAAAAGATAGCAATATAAAAGGCATATTGTTGAATGGTGTTTCGGAAATGCTTTATAAAAAATATAAAGAAATCATTGAAAAAGGATTAGGTATAAAAGTATATGGCTATTTGCCTAAAAAACAAGAGTTTTCATTGCAAAGCAGGCATTTAGGTTTAGTAATGCCTTCAGAAATAGAACATTTGCAGCAAAAAATGAATGATTTAGCAGAATGTATGGAAAAAACAGTAAATATAGATGATATATTGTCATTGGCAGAAAATACAGAAGAACTCTATTTTGATATGTTAAATGATACAATAGAAAAACAAAAATGTCATATTGCAATAGCAAAAGATAATGCTTTTTGTTTTTATTATCAAGATAATATACAGTACCTCAAACAAAAAGGCTGTCATATTACATTTTTTAGCCCTTTAAATGATAAAATGCTTCCTCAAAATATAGATGGTTTGATATTGGGGGGAGGTTATCCTGAGTTGTACACACAAGCACTTTCTCAAAATACTTCTATGATAAAAAGTATACAATGTGAAGTTAAAAAAGGATTACCTGTATTTGCAGAGTGTGGTGGTTTTTTGTATCTGCATGAAACATTACAAAGTGCAGAAGGAAAAGAGTATGCTATGTTAGGAATTATAAAAGCCAAAGCATATAAACAAGAAAAATTAAAACAATTTGGTTATATTACATTATATGCACAAAAAGATACATTTTTATGTAAAAAGGGAGAACAGATAAATGCTCATGAATTTCATTATTGGCAAAGTACACAACAAGGAAATGCTTTTATGGCAAAAAAGCCTTTGTCTGAAAAAAGCTGGCAATGTATACATTGTGATAACAATATTTTTGCAGGTTTTGCTCACATTCATTTTTATGCCAATACAAATTTTGCAGATAACTGGATAAAAAAATGTGTAGAAAGGAGTGAAAATAAAAAAGTATGAAAAAAAATGTCATTGTAATGTTGTCAGGTTTTTGTTTAGATGTGCTTTTTGGCGACCCTTCTGGCAATGTTCACCCTATTTGTGGTATAGGATTTTTGATTTCTAAAGCAGAGCATATATTAAGAAATTATTTTGACAAAACAGAAAAACAAGAAAAAAGAGCAGGAATGTTTTTAGTTATTTTTGTACTAACAATTACATTATCTATTACAGCATTGCTATTACTTTTTGTGAGATTTTTAGCAAAATGGGCTGTTTTTTTCACTGAAATAATACTTTGTTGGTATATGCTTGCTATGAAATCATTGAAAAAGGAAAGTATGGCAGTATATGCAGAATTAAATAAAAATGACTTAAAAAGTGCTAGAAAAGCAGTGTCACGTATTGTAGGCAGAGATACACAAAATTTAACAAAAGAAGGCGTAATAAAGGCAACAGTAGAAACTATAGCAGAAAATACTTCTGATGGTGTAGTAGCACCTTTGTTTTATATGACATTTTTTGGAGCATTGGGAGGAGTATTTTATAAAACAGTAAATACAATGGACTCTATGGTTGGCTACAAAAATGAAAAATATATTCATTTTGGAAAATATGCGGCACTGTTAGACGATATTGTAAATTATATTCCTGCTAGACTTTCTGCAATATTTATGTGTTGTGCAGCAACATTATTAAAATATGATGGTAAAAATAGTTTTAAAATATGGATAAGAGATAAAAGAAAACACGCAAGCCCTAATTCAGCACAAACAGAAGCCGCTTGTGCTGGAGCATTGGGAATACAATTAGCTGGTGATGCTTGGTATTTTGGCAAGAAATATCAAAAGCCTTTTATAGGGGATAAAAAAAGAAATATTGAAGTAGAAGATATTAAAAGAGCAAATAAATTGCTTTATGGCACAAGTATTATAGCAATTACAGTATTTTCTGCATTTGCAGTATTTATAGCAAACAACTGTAAAAAGGAGAGAAAAATTTGATGTATCAACACGGCGGAGATATTTATAGTAATAATGTAAAATTAGATTTTTCAGCAAATATCAATCCTTTTGGTATGCCTTATGCTGTAAAAAAGGCAGCAGAATGTGCTATTGCAAATTGCATACATTATCCAGATACCTATTGTAGAGAATTAACAAAAGGGATTTCTATAAAAGAAGAAATAAAAGAAGAACATATATTATGTGGTAATGGTGCAGCAGATTTAATATTTCGTTTTGTATTAGCAAAATCTCCTAAAAAAGCATTATTACTTGCACCTAGTTTTTCAGAATATGAAGCAGCACTTCATACAATAAATTGCCATATTCATTATCACATATTACAGGAAGAATATGGATATTGTTTGACAGAGCAGTTTTTAAATGAAATTACACAACAAACAGATGTTGTAATACTTTGTAATCCTAATAATCCCACAGGCATATTGATAGAAAAAGAGTTATTATATAAAATAGTATGTCAATGTCATAAGACAAATACATTTTTATTTTTAGATGAGTGTTTTTTAGATTTTATGGCAAACGAAAAAGAAATTAGTTTGAAACAACAAATCCATTACAATAAAAATATAATGATATTAAAAGCATTTACAAAAATGTATGGCATGGCAGGGTTGCGTTTAGGGTATTGTATTTGTAGTGATACAACATTAATACAAAAAATGCGTTTTGTCAGTCAAAGTTGGGCAGTTTCTATACCCGCACAAGCAGCAGGCGTAGCGGCATTAAATGAAACAGAATTTGTAAAAAAAACAATAGAATTGATACAACAAGAAAAACAATATTTGCTTTCGGAATTAAAAAATATAGGCATTTATTGTTATACTCCTTCTGCAAATTATATTTTTTTCAAAGCAGAAAGAGGGTACTATGAAATGTTATTGAAAAAGGGAATACTCATTAGGAGTTGCCACAATTATAAAGGTTTGTGTCATGGTTATTATAGAATTGCAATAAAAACACATGAACAAAATAAAATATTGATAGAAGCATTGAAAGAGGTAAAAAAATGTCAAAAGTAATTATGATACAAGGAACAATGTCCAATGTAGGAAAAAGTTTGATTGTGGCAGGGCTTTGTCGTATATTAAAACAAGATGGATATTCTGTAGCACCTTTTAAATCGCAAAATATGGCTTTAAATTCTTTTATTACAAAAGAAGGACTTGAAATGGGCAGGGCTCAAGTAATGCAATGTGAATCAGCAGGAATAGAGCCTTCTGTATTGATGAACCCTATATTGTTAAAGCCAACAAATGAAACAGGTTCTCAAGTGATATTAAACGGAAAAGCAATAGGCAATTATAATGCAAAAGAATATTTCAAAAAAAGAAAAGAATTTTTGCCAGAAATTCAAAAGGCATATGAAATATTACAAAAACAGTATGATGTAATTGTAATAGAAGGAGCAGGCAGTCCAGCAGAAATCAATTTAAAACAAAATGATATTGTAAATATGGGCATTGCAGAACTTTTCAATGCACCAGTGTTGCTAGTAGGAGATATTGACAGAGGAGGTGTATTTGCCCAGCTTGTAGGCACTATAATGCTATTGGAACAAAAAGAACAAAATAGAATAAAGGGATTTATTATCAATAAATTTAGAGGAGATGTTACACTTTTGCAATCTGGTATTGATTTTTTGGAGCAAAAGTGTTGTAAAAAAGTATTAGGTGTTGTGCCTTATATGACAGTAGATATTGAGGAAGAAGATAGTTTGACAGAACGTTTTGAACAGAAAAAACAAAATGCAATGATAAATATTGCTGTTATCCATTTGCCTCATATATCCAATTTTACTGATTTTAATAGATTAGAAGCAATACAAGGTGTTTGTGTTTATTATGTTAAAAAAGCAGAACAACTGGAAAAAGCAGATATGATAGTATTACCTGGAACAAAAAATACAATAGAAGATTTGCTTTATATTAGACAACAGGGATTAGAAAGTGCTGTAAAAAAGTTGGCAGCAAAAGGTACTATAGTATTTGGTATATGTGGCGGTTATCAAATGATGGGAGAAATTATTGTTGATGAATATGGTGCAGAAAAAAAAGGAAGTATAAAAGGAATGGGATTGCTTCCTATACGCACTAATTTTCAGAAACATAAAACGATGACAAGAGTAGAGGGAAAGTTTTTAAATATTTCTGGTGATTTAAAGGCACTTTCTGGAAAGCATTTTTGTGGTTATGAAATTCATATGGGAGAAACGCAGATAAAAGAAGAAAATTGTATTTGTGAAATTATACAAAATAATAAAACAATTCAAAAAGATGGTGCAGTCAATCAAAATTGTTATGGAAGCTATGTGCACGGCATTTTTGATGAACAACAAACAGCAAAAGCATTGTTAAAAGCATTGTGTGATAAAAAGGGTATAGAAAGTGAACAACTGCTTCAAAACACTGTAAATTGGCAGCAATATAAACAAAAACAGTATGATATATTGGCTGAAACAATTAGAAATAGTTTGGATATGAAAGCATTTTATAATATATTAAATGGAGATGAATAAATGGATATAGAACACATCAATCCTCAGGATATTGAAAAGAGAAGTTTTGAAATCATTACAGAAATCATAAAAAAGGAATATCCAGATAAAGTCATACCAAAAGAACAGCAAGCAATTATGAAAAGAGTAATACATACTACTGCAGATTTTGAATATTTGAATACACTATGTTTTTGTAATGATGCCATACAAAGGGGCAAGCAAGCACTTCAAAAGGGAGCTTGTATTGTAACAGATACGCAAATGGTAAAATCTGGAATAAATAAAAAATTTGTAAAACGTTTAGGGGGGGAAGTATATTGTTTTATGTCTGATGAAGATGTTTCAGAAATGGCAAAAAAACAAAATATTACAAGAGCCGTCGCTAGTATGGAAAAAGCAACACAATTACAAAAACCAACAATATTTGCAATAGGAAATGCTCCTACTGCATTGATGAAACTATATGAATTAATAAAACAAAACAAAATAAAACCCGAATTGATTATTGCAGTTCCTGTAGGATTTGTAAATGTTGTACAAGCAAAAGAATTGATACTGTCTTTACCAGTGCCTGCTATTGTAGCAAAAGGACGAAAAGGTGGCAGTAATGTAGCCGCAGCAATATGTAATGCTTTATTATATGAGCTGATACCAAGAGAATAAAAAAGAAAGGGGATTTATAGTATGAAAGAAGAAAAAGGATTAGTAATACATTTAGGTATATTGACATTTTTAGGAGCACTTTTAGGTGTTTCTATTTATCGTATCAAAAAAGGATTAGATACAAAACAAGTATTTTCTGTTTTTTGGGCATATAGTGGAATAGATTATATTATTAAATATAAAGAAGAAAAAAAGAAGTATCATATTGTTATGGCAATTTTAAGTTTTTCAAATGCAATACTTTTGGCATTGCTTCATCATAGAGATAATGAACAAAAATGATAAGGAGCAATAACATATGAAACAATTTAATGCAGAAGAATTTTTAAATTTATCAGAACAAGACTGTATTCAAATACAATATAAACTGTCTTATAATGTGATACAAAGTAATACTGTTTCATTAAAAAGTATAAAAACAGTAGCAGGTGTAGATACTGCATATTGGAAAGAAAATAATAAAGAAATGGCAGTATGTTGTATTGTAGTAATAGATTTTAAAACAAAACGAATAGTAGAAAAACAATATTCAGTGGGAGAAATAAAATTTCCATATATTTCAGGTTGTTTAGCATTTAGAGAATTGCCTCTTATTATGCAAACAGCAGTAAAATTAAAATGTAATCCAGATATATTTTTATTTGATGGAAATGGAATATTACATACAAGAGGTATGGGATTAGCAACACACGCATCATTTTATTTAGAAAAGCCTACTATAGGGATTGCAAAAAAGTATTTCAATGTAGAAGGTGCAAAATTTATTAAGCCAGAAAATTGTATTGGAAAATATTCTAATATCATAAAGAATAATGAAATAATAGGCAGAGCTATTATAACACAAAAAGATGTAAAGCCAGTATTTATATCTGTAGGAAATTATATTGATATAGATACAACAACAGAGTTAATAATGATGATGATAGATAAACAAAGCCATATTCCTATCCCTACAAGATATGCAGATTTAGAAACACATATCAAGAGAAAAGAATTACGCCAATAAAATAAAGCCCCAATATTGGGAGTTACTCAATTTTAAGGTTTTTAGACAAACTGAAAGCCCAAGCAAAAGCTTGGGTTTATTTTATTCTTCTATTCTTTTATCCAAAAAAATAGGTTCCACTATTTTTTCTCCTTTTTCTAAATTTATCTTTTCTTCTTGTACTTGTAAATCATACTGCTGTATTTCTGTTTTTTCTGTATCATTTTTAACTTCTGTATGATAAATAGTTTCATACTGTTCTGTTTCTGATTGTTTTTGTTCTTTTTCTTCTTGATTAATATTATTTTTTAATTCTGCTTCATAATATTTTTGCTTTTTGTTTTCCTTTTTATAAGCAACAAAATTGTCATCTTCTGCCCTCAACAAATCAATGCCTAATTTTAGTAAAACAATAACGACAAGCAATGTAGGTACTTTGCTCAGTACAATATAGCAAAACCAAAACACTCTACCAAACCAATTTGTAAAATAACCTATAATATTGTATATAAAAGTATACACAGCTAAAAAGATACAAAACAGTCCTACTAATTTTCTTCTTTTTATAAACATTGGTTCTGCTTCTTCCTGCCAAAAAAATTTTAATTTTTCATAAAATTCTGTATCTGTTTGGTATCTTTCTTCTTTTGTATCGCCTTTATAACGAAATACATCAAAAAAACTATAACACCATACTACAGGTAGTATACAGCTAATAATTTCAAATCCTCCCCTTGTCAAAAAAATCAAACCTATAGGAGCTAAAAACAACGACATTAAAAATACACCCTTTTTTAACATACCTAAATACATATGACTCATACCAGGTACCATAGCAAATAAAAACATAAACAATTTATTTTTCTCCATAAGGTATCTTCTCCCTCCTATCTAATTTATCTAAAATTTGTTGATATTTTTGAGATATATGATGCAGTGCATTTTGATTTTGCCAGCTAAATCTTTCTAATTCTTCCTCAAAACGTTCTACTGTATCATATTGTTGTGCCATTGTAGTCCAAGAGAATGCTCCAGATGTCCAGAGTATCATTGCAATACAAGCTGCGGCAACAGCTGTGCCAAATCTCTTTTGTACTAAAAAAGCTGTTTTATGCTTCACTTTTTTTATCACACGTTTTGCAATGCTTTCTTCTGTTTCTAACAACGTTATTTTTTCCATTTCTATTAAATATTGTTCTAAGCATCTATCACAAAAAGAAAGATGTTCGGATAATTCCAGCCTTTGCATTTCATCTGCTTTTTCTGTTACTAATAGAAAAAAGCCTTCTGCTGTGATATGTCCATTTTGATTAAAAATAGTCATTCATTTTCCTCCCCTTTCTTCATTTTTTGTTGCAATATTTTTCTGCCACGATAAATTTGTGTTTGTACTGTTTTTTGAGGACGTTGCAGTATTTTTGCAATTTCACAAATAGATTTTCCTTCCAAAAAATACATACGACTGACTATTTTATAGGGTTCTTGCAAATTTAAAATGTATTTTTTGATTTTTTGCATACCCTCTTTTTGTAAATAGAGTATTTCAGGTAAGGGAGCTGGATCCTTTTCTCCCTCACTAATTTCAATACGTTCTTTACGAAAATATGCACTTTTTAAATAATCTTTTGCTTTATTTGTTGCAATACGAGCCAGCCAAGGTTTTACAGTTTCTATTTGACAGCTTTCTTTGTGGGTGTAGGCAGAAAGAAATGTTTCTTGTGTTAAATTTTGTGCTTCATGATAGTCATGCACCATTTGATAACAGATGGTAAATATTAGCTTTTCATATTGTTCTATGCTTTTTTGCCATTGTTCTGTTGTCATCTTTCTGCATTCCCCCTTTCTGCCAAATATTAAAACGCTATTTTTATATGCACCCTTATAAAGTAAAACGACAGAAAGAGTAAAAAAACTTCAAAAAAATAAAACTTTTTTAAAATTTTTATTACAACAGTATTTTTTTGGGACAAAAATGAATACTATCACAAGATACTAAATCATAAAAAATAGTATACTGTTTTCCTAACAAACTATTTTTATAATATTGTTCTCCATGCAAATGGGCATAATATAAATGTGTTACAGGATATTTTTTTATTATTTCTAAAAAATCTGAATTCTCTTTTTTATCATTCGTAGGCGGAAAATGGAGCAGTACAATAATTTGTTCTGCTCCTTTTTTCATAGCATCATCTAAAGATAATTTTAATCTTATTACTTCTCTACGATATATTTTTTCATATTGTGGTGTAAAAAAAGTATCATTAGGACAAACCCAACCTCTTGTGCCACAAATAAAAATATTGTGATATTGTACACTATTGTTACGTAAAAATATAATGTTATGATATATCTTTTGTATTTTAGAGACATTGCTCCACCAATAGTCATGATTTCCACAAATACAAATTTTTTTTCCTGGCAATGTTTCTATAAAATCAAAATCTGGTTTGGTTTGTTCTATTGTCATTCCCCAAGAAATATCACCTAAAAGCAATATAGTATCCTCTTGCTGTATTTGTTCTCTCCAATTTTTTTCTATTTTCTGGACATGATTTTTCCATTCCCCTCCAAATTTATCCATTGTTTTATTTACTCCAAAACCTAAATGTAAATCTCCTATGGCAAATAATGCCATATTTCTCCCCCTCTCTTTATTCTGTTTGTTCAATATAATTTTGATAAAATGTGTCATCTATAATATTTTTTATTTTTTCTAATTCAATGCTGTATTGATAATAACCTTTATCATCAATATATAGCATTACTAATTTATTATCCCATAAATACCAGTCAAACACACGTTTTTCCCATAATATTTCTGCTTCTTCTTCTCCCTCTGTGAAAAAAGTTCTTCTGTTATTATTTTTTAATATTTCGAGTATTTCATCTCTCATATAATTTGTATTTTCTAATACTTCACTAAAATAAGGCGTTTCTTTTTCATAATATGGTATTGGTGTAAACTGGTCTGTTTCCAACAATGTCAAAAGTGCATCAAAATCTGTAATCATTTCATTTAGTTGAAGCAATCTATTTTCTGCTAAGCTAATTGTTGTTCCTACTGCACCATAATTTAAAGCACTGCCTAATGTTGAAATACTTTCTTCATATAATACACTTACTATTTTTTGATTTGCTGTTTGTACTCTATAATAACTAGTAATTACTTTAGGTTCTCTTTTGCTTTCTCCTTCTGTTGCAGTAGAAACAGCGTTTTGTTCTGCAAAAAAATTGGTAGAGCCTTCTCTCAAAAGCACTGTTTTTGCAATATCACTATTTATTTGTTCTAATAAAATCTCTTGTTGTGTATCTTCTGGTAAAATACTGACACTATCAATTTGAGGATAATATACTTCTGTTGTATTGTTTCCATCTGCTCCTACTAAATAATATCCTTTTTGAATATTGTAATTCAAATTTTCTGTTGACACAGCTTTACTTTCTGTTTGTGAAAAATAAGGCATATTTAAAGTATCTAATGGATTGTCATTTTGTATTTCGCTTTCTATTACATTTTGTTGTTGTTGTGAATTGCACCCTGTTATGCTAAATGGCATAACCACACAAGCTGTTATTAATAATACACTTACCCTTTTCATAAAAATTCCTTTCTGTCTTTCTAAATACGATATAATTCTGCCATAATATTTAATTTTTCGTTAAATTCTCTTAATTTATCTACATCATCTGCCTCCCATAAATCTATAAATTCCTTATTGATTTTATTCATATCATCTAATTTTGCCACAAAATATAAATTTTGTATATTCTCTAATATATTATTTACTAAATTTTGTTTGATTTCATTTAATTGTTGAGCATTAATAATTTCTCCTCTTATAGTAGACATTTCTGTATCTAAATGAAACGCTGCATCTGCACAGTTTGTTAATCTTTCCTGTATAGAGTCTGGTATATTTCCACTATATTTATACCTTAGAGAATGTTCTGCTGTTGCCCAAAAGTTCATAGCAAGTGTTCTAATTTGTATTTCTGCCATAACTTCTCTATAACCAAAAGCAGTATTCAAAGGATATTTTATAATAATATGATAACTTTGATATCCACTAGGCTTTTTATTTTTTACATAGTCCTTTTCTTCTACAATTTCCATATCTCGCCCATTTCTCATTTTTATCATATCAATTACTTTGTAAATATCTTCTACAAATTGACATAATATTCTAATACCTGCAATGTCTTCAATTTCCTGTTCCATTTTTTCATAAGAAACTTGTTTTCTTGCAATTTTATCCATAATACTTGCTGCTTTTTTTACTCTGCCTGAAACACTTTCTATAGGACAATAAACGCCTAAATTTTTACATTCTTTTTGTATACTATGAAATTTTACAAGCAATTCTTCTACCGTTTGCTGATAAGGATAAAGCAATTCTTTCCAATTTATTACTTCCATATATAAAGCACCTCCATGGCGAAAATTTGTTCTTTTATTTTCGTCGTCACTGTCTATATTTATTTTACAACATATTCTCAAAAAAGCCAATACAAAGCCTAACTGTGTTTATATTGATTTTTTTTATAATATATTTTATAATAAAAACAAGAGGAGATACAATTTTACATTATTACTATATTATGTATTAACAGGGAAGGAGTAAAAAAATATGGCAAATGAAAAAAAATATCGTATTGGTATTGACTTAGGTGGTACAAATATAAAAGTAGGTATTGTAGACCAAAGTCATAAAATTATTGCAAATCATTCTGTCAGAACATTAGCAGAACGTGATTACAAAGAAATTGTGAAAGATATGGCAGATGCAGTATTGTTTGTATTGGAAAAAACAGGTATTTCTATTTCAGAATGTAGTGCATTAGGTATTGGCAGTCCTGGTTGTATTGACTCTAAAAATGGTGTTGTTGTATTTGCAGGAAATTTACATTGGGAGCACATTCCTATATTAGAAGAATTAAAAAAATATATTGATTTACCTATGGGATTATCCAATGATGCAAATTGTGCTGCATTAGGTGAAGTTGTAGGCGGTGCTGCTATGGAATATGAAAATGCTGTTATGATTACATTAGGTACTGGTGTTGGCGGCGGAATTGTTATGAACAGAAAAATATTTGAAGGCGGTCATGCTGGCGGTACAGAATTAGGTCATATTACGATTGTTTCTGGTGGTGAATATTGTACTTGTGGTAGACATGGTTGTTTTGAGGCATATTCTTCTGCTACAGCACTTATTCGTGATACAAAACGTGCTGCACAAAAATATCCTGATTCTCTTTTAAATACTCTTTGTAATGGAAATTTAGATGAAATCAATGGCATTACTCCTTTTGATGCTGCTAAAAAGGGAGATGCTGCTGGCAAAGAAGTTGTACAAAATTACATAAAATATTTAGGAGAGGGCATTGTGAATATGGTAAATATATTCCGTCCTGATGTTGTATTGTTAAGTGGAGGTGTTTGTAATCAAGGCACTTATTTAACAGACCCTTTAAATGAATATATCAGAAAATATTGTTTTGCTGGAGAAAGAGCTTTTATTCCTCCTATTATTCGTGCTACATTAGGAAATGATGCTGGTATTATTGGTGCAGCTTCTATAGTAGAACAGTAAAATTTGAAATAAATTAAAATAACAAATAATTTAATTAGCCTCTAGGAAAACTAGAGGCTTTATTGTGTGGAGAAAACCACGCGATAGTCGCGTGGTTCCAGAAAGCCTACTGG
>CAJUJJ010000022.1 GCA_910586765.1 uncultured Clostridia bacterium | reverse complement strand
GAGGGTACATTTTTGTACGCTATACTTTCTGTATTAAACAAATGTGGTGATATTGTATTTGGAAATTTACCAATATTGTTTGCAATGGGTGTTGCCATTGGTATGGCAAAAAAAGAAAAAGAAGTTGCAGCATTAGCAGCAGCGATTGCATTTTTTATTATGCACTCTGCTATTGGAGCTATGCTTACTGTAACAAATGCAGCAGCAACATTACCAAATGGTTCTATTAGTTCTGTTGTTGGTATTGAGTCATTGCAAATGGGTGTGTTTGGTGGTATCATAGTAGGACTGGGCGTTGCAGCATTGCACAACCGTTTTTATAAAATAGAATTGCCACAAGTATTATCATTTTTTGGCGGTACAAGATTTGTACCAATTATTTGTTCTATTGTTTATTTAATTGTTGGTATTGTTATGTTCTACATATGGCCTGTAATACAGCAAGGTATTTATGCTGTAGGTGATGTAGTAAGAAGTTCAGGCTATGCAGGTACATTAATCTATGGTATTATGGAAAGAGCATTAATACCTTTCGGTTTACACCATGTATTTTATTTGCCTTTCTGGCAGACAGCAGTTGGTGGTACAGCAACAATAGATGGCAATTTGATTGAAGGTGCACAAAATATATTCTTTGCACAATTAGCAAGCTCTAACACAACAATATTTGATGTAGAAGCAACAAGATTTATGGCTGGTAAATTCCCACTTATGATATTTGGTTTACCTGGAGCAGCACTTGCTATGTATAAAACAGCAAAACCAGAAAAGAAACAAATTGCAGGAGGTTTATTACTTTCCGCAGCATTGACATCTATGTTGACAGGTATTACAGAACCATTAGAATTTACATTCTTGTTTATTGCACCTATATTATATGCAATTCACTGTTTCTTTGCAGGTTGTGCTTATATGCTTATGCACATTTTTAAAGTTGGCGTTGGTATGACATTCTCTGGCGGTTTGATTGACTTGACATTATTTGGTATTATGCAAGGCAATGCAAAAACAAACTGGATATGGGTTGTAATAATAGGTATTGCTTATTTTGTAGTATATTTCTTAGTATTTACTGTACTGATTAAAAAGTTTAATTTTAAAACACCTGGTAGAGAAGACGATGATGTTGAAACAAAACTGTATACAAGAGCAGATGTAAATGCAGCAAAAGCAGGCGGTGCAGCAGGAGCAGCAACGGGCGGTGTAGATGCAGTTTCTCAGTTGATTTGTCAAGGTCTTGGAGGAAAGAAAAATATTTCTGACGTAGACTGTTGTGCAACAAGATTAAGATGTACAGTTATTGACTCCTCAAAAGTACAAGATGCACTTTTAAAACAATCTGGAGCAGCAGGCGTTATTCATAAAGGATTAGGCGTACAGGTTATTTATGGTCCAAAAGTTACTGTAATTAAATCTAATTTAGAAGATTATTTAGCAAGTCCAGCAAGTGATGTGGAAGCACCAGTTCCAACACCACCTGCACCAGAACCAGAACAACAAAAAACAGAAAGTAAAGCACAAACAACAAATAAAAAGGAAGAAGTATTTAGTAGTTATGTAGAAGGACGTATGGCAGACATTAGTGAAGCACCAGATGAAGCTTTTGCAGGAAAACTTATGGGAGATGGTATTGTAATGTTCCCAAAAGGAAATATTGTATATGCTCCAGCCGATGCTACAATAGAAACTGTATTTCCTACAAAACACGCAATAGGGTTAAAAACAAAAGAGGGCACAGAGATATTACTTCATGTTGGTATTGATACTGTAAAATTAGATGGTAAAGGATTTACTGTATTTGTAAATGATGGAGATACTGTGAAAAAAGGCGATAAGCTTATGGAAGTAGATTTAAACTATATTGCAGAAAATGCAGCATCTACAGCAATTCCTATGGTGTTTACAAATTTAGAAGAAGGACAAAAAATTGTTTGGAAAGACCAAAATAAAACAGAATATCAGGCAAATGAAGATATGATTATAGTGCAATAACAAACAATAGGAAGCAGGGGGAGTATGTTTAAAATTTTAAAAGTTTTAAATAATAATGGTTTATTAGTAATGGATTTAGACAGCAAACAAGAATATATATTTCTTGGTAAAGGGGTAGGTTTTGGTAAAAAAGTAAATCAAAATGTAAATAATATTGAAAATGCAAAAGCATACCGTTTTACAGAAGAACAATCAAGGCAGGATTCAATTCATACCATAAAAAGTATTTCCCCTGTTTTTATTGAAATTGCAGGAAATATCATAGAAGAAGCAGAAAAGAAATTTGGTGCTGTAGATAATAATATATTGCTGGCTTTAGCAGACCATATTGCTTTTGCTATAAGACGTATGCAGGAAGGTGTAGAATTAAAAAATCCTTTTGCAAAAGAAATTAAAGTGCTTTTTGAAGAAGAATATAGTGTGGCAAAAATGGGCAAGGAGTTTATAAAAGAAAAAATCGGCGTAGAAATTAATGATGATGAAGTTGGTTATATTACACTCCATGTCCATACTGCCTTGACAAGAGAACACGTTGTACAAAGTATGGATATTGCTCGTATGATACAAGAAGGCATACAAAAAATTGAAATGGAATTGGGTACAATGTTAGATGATGAAACGATTTCTTATACAAGGCTATTGACCCATATGAAATTTATGATATTGCGTGTAATCAATGATGAAAAATTGCATTTAGATATGACATCTTATGTTTTAGACAATTTTCCAAATTCATTTGATTTGGCAAAAAGAATTTGCAAAGAATTTGAAAATATTACAAAAAAACCTTTTCCTGATATAGAGATAAGTTATTTTGCAATACACATTGAACGTGTAAAAAGTGTAGATGAATAAATAATCCCCCTTTTTATAAAAAGCTATTGACGATACTGTCAGTAGCTTTTTTGTCGTAAAAACAAATAATTATTCATTAAGAAGGTATTTTTGTAGTACAAAGTTTATAGTATTTTTTACTATAATTTGGTATGATATAAAGAAATAAAAAGGGAGGTTTTTTAAATGGACAAGCCATATAAAAGCGTTAAAAAAACATTGTATAGACTTTTTTTAGTAACAGGGTGTGGCATAGGGCTTTTTATAAAACTAGGATTATATCGTGGCAAAATAAAATGGTACACATTAATGTATTATACAAATTGGAGTAATTTTTTTGTATTTGTGTTATTTTTGTTTCTGCTGTTATTTCCAGAATATGATAAAAGTAAAAAGCTACTCAATATAAAAGGAGGTGTCACAATGATGATACTGCTTACAGGATTTATATATCATTTTTTGTTAAATGGAAAAGATTTTGATATGCAGCCAATTACAACAGCAGAGGGATTAGGCAGTTTTTTACTACATTATTATACACCTTTTTTGGTTTTTTTAGATTGGCTTTTGTGGGATAAAAAAGGAATGTTTTTTCAAAAAGCGGCACTTTTTTGGTCAGCGATACCTTATATTTATATGATATTGATATTTTGGGTAGCATCTAAGGGAAGTTTTATACCAAACCAGAATACAAATTATCCTTATAAATTTATTGCAGTAGATTTATTAGGCTGGGAAAGAGTGCTTGTAAATGTAATTGCATTAAGTGCTTGTTATATTGCAGCAGGGTATGTTTATGTTGGATTTGATAAACTATTGTCAAAAGCAATGCAACATAAAAGATAATATACAAGTATTAAGAAAAACTATTTTTCTGCCGAAAAATAATAAAAGGGCAATATTGGAAAGGTGGAAATAGTATGAAAAATATAACAAGCATCACAAATATTAATAGTCTTTTAAATACAATGAAAATGCAGCATTTATGGGAAATGAGAAAACAAGACCCAGAAAGAGCTAGAATTGAAAAAGAACAAAAACAAAAACAGATTTCTCAAAAAATATCAGATATTCGTACAAAATTAAAATTTGGAAAAAAATTAACGGATAAAGAATTAAGACTTTTAAGAGAACACGCTCCAGAATTATATAAAAAAGCAGAAGCGGTACAACAGGAAAGAAAAAATTTTAAAGAAGCACTAAAAAACTGTAAAACAAAAGATGATGTACAAAGACTATTTTCTCAAAAAATGCAGTTTTCTATGTCTATGGCAAAACAAGACCAAGAAATGGCGGAATATCTCACATCTGCACTACAAGATGAACACACCCATTTTACTAAAACGGATAATTACAAAAATATGAAATGGGAAAATGAATTGACAACAGAAAAGACAGAAAAGACATCAAAAAGCAAAAAAAGTACCAAAACAAACACTGTTGAAGGAGTGTATCAATCTGTTTTAAAAAGAGCAGAGCAAATAACAGCAGAGTATGATATTTCAGAAGATGGTACAGCATACAAAAAAGAGCAATATAGTAGTTCTACAGAACAAAAAACAGATACAACAATTGATGATACTTCTTCTGCAACATTTAAACAAGCATACAATAACTATCAGTCAATAAGCGAAACGACAGAAACAAAAAGAAATATCACAAAAAGGGCATAAGGAGAATTAATACTATGAAAAGTGTTACTATTGGTAATATGACAATAGGGGAGGGAATACCTAAAATTTGTGTTCCTATTGTAGGTATTACAGAACAAAACATATTTCAGCAAATTAATCAAATAAATACAGAAGATATAGATTTGATAGAATGGCGTTCAGATTGGTATGAGCATTGTTTTGACATATCTAAAGTGCTGCAAGTACTTAATAAAATAAAAAGTACAGTCAAATCAATTCCAATATTATTTACATTTCGTACAACAAAAGAAGGAGGACAAAAAGAAATTTCTGCAAAGGAATATGAAACACTTCTTTCAGCAGTAATACAATGTAAATATGCTGATATGGTAGACATAGAACTGTTTACAGAAAATGCTGTTTTAACTTCACTATTGCAAAAAGCAAAACAGTATTGTGTTAAAACAATATTATCTAATCACGATTTTGAAAAAACACCAGAACAAAGTGAAATTGTATCACGACTTTGTAGTATGCAGCAATTAGGAGCAGATATTACTAAAATTGCAGTAATGCCTCAAAATAAAAAAGATGTTTTAACACTTATTTGTGCTACAGAACAAATGCAATGTCAATATGCAGATAGACCTTTTGTTACGATATCTATGGGAAGTATGGGCAGTATTTCACGTATAGCAGGAGAAATATTTGGCTCTGCTATTACATTTGGAGCAGTACAAAAAAGCTCGGCACCAGGACAATTAGAAGCAAAAAAATTAAAACAGATGTTGCAAATAATACATGATACTATGATAGAAATATAATATGGAGGTGTTATACAATGCCTGCTTATTTTAATATTTCACTACAATTTAAAAGAGAAGACATTTACGACAATTTTATGAATGATTTTTATACAGCACTGAATATTGCTGGTTTAAAATTTTTGCATGAGTGTGGGTGTGATAATGAGATTTCTCAACAACAAATTGTAGAGTGGAACCAACATAAAATAGAACAAAATTTTGCATTAGGTTTTACAGAACATTGCTCTCATGACTATAAACAAAGTTATTTTGATTTTGGAGAATATACAGAAGTAAGAGGATTTTGGTTAAATAATTATCCAGAATATGATATGTTTTGTTATGAAATCATTATACCAGAAAGTGATGTTTTAACTTCAGAATGTGACACTATATTTCAGCAACAGAAAATAGATGAACTATTAGAATTATCAAAAAAAATATGGCAGTTTCCATATGTTAAAGCAATACAAACAGGTTTGGAATTTGATGATGACACCATAGCAATAACAGATATAGAAAAAGGAGAATATCCTAATATAAGCCCTTTCGCAATAGTAGAAAAAGAAAATATACAGTTTATCAATTCAGAATATTATGTAAATCAGTCGTTAAATAAAAGAAATGGTATATTGTTATTTTGCCAATATTTGGTACAAAAATAATCCTCTGGTAAAGCTAGGGGATTATTTTTTTAAATTGATTTAATGAAATACAGAAATAAAATAAACATACACCAAAAGATAGCAAAAAAAAGTATTGTTTTGATAAAAAGCTAATTCCCCAAAATAGACTATATACAAGTAGTATCAATGGAGAAAACAAAGGAAAATGTACTCCATATAACTGCCAAATAATCAATAGAATATGAAATAATGGTACAACAAACCAAAATATAGCTGAAAATTTTAATAAAGAAATATTTTTTTCTATACGAAAATTTTTTAATACTTTATACCAGCAATATAAATACACAATAAATAGTATAAAGCATAAAAAGTTAGCTTTCTTTTCCATTGCCATAGGTATTATATTTTGAAATGCAATAAACAATGTAAAAATGGCAATAAAAATACAATGCAGCATAGTCATTTCCCTTCTTTATGCTTATAAATACCGAATGTTGTAATAACACTAACAAATACCCATTTCATAAAAATGAGAGGGCATTGCTAGTGTTTTGTAAATAATTCAATTTGTATTTTGTTCTGTATTTTCTTCAGGTTGAGGCTCTGCTTCTGTTTCAGGTGCTGTTGCATTTAATTGTTCTAAAGCATTTTGAGCATTAGCGACATTATTGGAGTCTGGATATTTTTCTATAATTCTTTGATAATATTCTATTGCTGCTGTAACATCATTTTTTTCCTGTGCAATTTGTCCTAAATAATAAAAAGCATCGTCAATAAAATCTTCTGAAGAAGCGTATTTTAAACAGTTTTCAAGATTTTCTTTTGCAGCATCATAATTTTTATTTAAAAACTCATTTCGCCCTTGTGTATATAATATAGAAGTTGCCTCTGGCAAAACAGATGATTTTAGTGCATTTAGTGCAGCATTTTCTTCTTCTGAAAAATTGGAGGCATCAATTAAAATAATTTTAGCAGCAGCATCAATAAAATTACTGCTTTCTGCTAAAGAAGATGCTTCTTGTAGAAGTGTAACATTTTGTTGTTTTGTAGCTTCTGCTTTATATTTTTTATTTTCTTTTTCCAATTTTTCTGCTCTTTCACGCAACTCTGTCAGTTCCTCAGGAGTAATATTGCCATTTGCTGTAGCAGATGATACTTTAGAACGTAAGTCATCAATGGTTTTATCTTTTTGTTCAGATAAAGCAGGCATAACAAGAGAAAGTAATACAATTGCAACACTAACACCACCAATTAAAAAAGAAATAATTTCATTTTTAAGGCTATTTTGACGAATTTGTTTGCGGTATGTGGGAGCAGGAGGTGCAGCATCTGTTCTTTTTACAGCATTGCTGTCAGTATTATTTTTTGCTGATTTTTTGTTTGTTGCAATATCCAATTCTCTGGCATAGTGTAAAGCAATAGGGTTATATTGGTCAATTTTAAGCACTTTTTGCACAAAATAAGAAGCTCTATTAAAATTTTTTTCTTGAAGACAACAAAGCGTCATTAAATTACAAGCTTCTACAAAATTACTATTATAGTCTAAAGCACGTTTTAATTGTATTAATGCTAAATCATCACTTCCTTGCTGCAAATAAGCAATTGCTTGATTATAAAATTGTACAGCATCATTTTTTTTCTCCATTTTCCTACCATCTTTTTGCAATATATCCATATAACGAGAAGCAGGATTATTTTTATGTTCTATAGAAGCACTTACAATCCATTGTTTTAGAGCATCTGCAATTTGTCCTTTTTCATGATACACTAATCCCAATAAATTGCGTGCAATATAATTATTTTTATCAAAAAGTATACTTTGTTCCAGTGATTTAATTGCACCTGTTAAATCACGTGATTTTGCTTGTTCTAGTCCTTTATTATATAAACGAATAGAAGTATTACGTGTTTTTCTGAATATAAAAGCGTCTACGCCACAATTTGGGCAGACTACCCCTTGACGTATAAAATAACCACAATTTGGACATTTCATTAGACATTCTCCTTAAGAATTTTGTTTTGGACGACTGTGTACGGTTTGATTTTGTGTTGTTTGAGTATAAGCACCTTTTGAAAGGTGCTGTAATATGTCAAGAATGTCTTGTACTTCACTGGTATGAATAGAGTCTTCTATTCGTTCTAATTCTAATATAGGCTGATATTTAGAAAGTTCTTGTTTAAAATCTATCATATATAAAACCTCCATATAAGAGATGTCGTTTTTATTAGTTATGAACAATGTAATTTACAAAAAGAGAGAAAAATATTATAAATCTCTATTTGTATTGTGCTGCTTTAATTTCTCCAATCATATAAAGGGAACCACAACAAAGTAATACATCTTTTTTTGCTGTAACAGACAATGCTGTTTGATAGGCTTCTATTATATGAGTATTTTTTAGCACTTTTTTATGATAATAAAGTGTTGTTTTTTCTAATTTTTCAATGTTTAATTTTCTGTTACTCATAGGTTCTGTCAATACTACAGTGTCTACTATAGGAAGTATGACATCAATCATTTTTTGATATTCCTTATCTCTCAATACACCAATAAGCAATGTTATTTTTTTATGTTTAAAATATTTTTTAATAGAGCGAGAAAGCATAGTAATACCATCTACATTGTGTGCTCCATCTAATATTACAATAGGATTATGTTGTATGATTTCCATTCTGCCTTGCCAATTTGTTTTTTGAATACCATTTAATATGGATTGTTTTGTGATATGCAAACCATATTGTTTTAATACGTGACAAGCCGTTAGCACTGTAATACAGTTTTGTATTTGATAATCTCCTAATAATGACAAGTTTACCATATCATAGTGAAAATACTTTGTAGATACAGAAAATATTGTTTTTTCTAAATTTTGTAAGAGTATTTTTGTTTTAACATTATGTTGCAAGTCATAAAGAGGAGACTGTTTTTGTTTACAAATATCTGCTATTTTATTATATACTAAATTCTTTTGAGGATACAATGCCACAGCACAATTTTGTTTTATAATTCCTGCTTTTTCTTCCGCAATTTTTTCAATGGTATCTCCTAAAAATTCCATATGGTCCATACCAATAGACATAATCAAACAAAGAAGGGGATTTTCGATTACATTAGTGGCATCAGACAAACCGCCTAAGCCCGTTTCTAATAATACAATATCTACAGATTGTTGTGCAAAATAGTGAAAACAAATTGCAGTTAAAAATTCAAATAATGTAGGAGTTTCAAAGCCTTCATCAATCATTTGTGTGTAATATTTTTTAACAAAATCAACTTCTTGTGCAAATTTCTCATCAGATATACAAATACCATCAATTTGATAGCGTTCATTATATTTTATTAAATGAGGAGAGGTATACAAAGCTGTTTTATAACCACTTTGTATAAGTATGCTTTGCAACATAGCACAAGCAGAACCTTTGCCATTTGTACCTGCAATATGAATACATTTTAGTTGTTTTTGAGGATTTCCCATTTTTTTTAAAAGTTGTTGTATTCTTGACAGTCCAAGTGTTGTTGTAGAACGAAATGAAGAAATTTGATTGATATATGCTAAGGCTTGCTGATAGTTCATAATTACCCCCTTAAATTTGTTTCGCTTTTGTACTTGCATAGTGTAGTATAAGGTTCTTTACTTGGTAAAGAACCTTAGTGGGAGCAAAGCTCCCACTAAATTCTTTTACTTTAGAAACGGCTGCACTATCACCATACTAACATTACTATCTGAAATATAATTATAATCAGTAATTGGAAAAAGTGCAATAATATTGCAAAAGATATAAGAGTTTTTTAAGAATTTCATATCAATTATAAGCAATATCAGCCAGAAAATAGTAAAATACCACAAAACAAAAATGTCAATACTATTTGTGAATTTGTAGTATAGAATAATTTTATGTTATGATTTATTATTTTTTATTGTCATTTAGGTAGGAACTATTGTATAATAAATTAGTTTTGTAAGTATTTTGAAGTAATTTGGAGGTGTCATAGTGGAGGAAAAAGAAGGACATAATTATAATTCATTAGACAATGAGGAAGAAAAAACACGTTTTTTACGTGAAATGTTTTCGGAAGAACAGCAATTAAATAAAACATATCAACAGCAAACATTACAGCAACAAAATAGAGTTTCTAGAGGGGAAAGAACACAACAAAGACAAACAAGACAAAATCAAACGAGACAAAGACAAACAAAACAAACACGCCACAGCAGCAGAACACAGTCTGCAAGGGCATCAGAAAGGCAATACAGAGAAGAAGGCAGAAAAAATTTAGAAAGAAAAAGAAAACAGAAAAAGAAACAACGAAGAAAAAAAATGATTTCTACATTGCTTTTGCTTTTGATTTGTATTGGACTTTGCTTAGGAGCATTTCAATTTTTTAGAAGTTTGATGATGCCTTCTAATCCAGGTGTAGCAACAGATGTGGGAGAAGATGTTGCTGTTACCATACCAAAAGGAGCAAGTACATCAGACATTGCAGAAATATTAAAAGAAAAAGATTTAATTAAAAGTGTATTCCGTTTTAAATTAGAAAGTAAATTAAATAATTATGATGGTACATTCCAACAAGGAAATTATACTTTAAACACAAGTATGACACATCAGCAAATTATGGAATTGCTTCAAAAAGGCGGAGAGGCAGAAGAAACATATCAATTAGTAATACCAGAAGGATTTACAGTAGACAAAATTGCACAAAGATTGCAGGAACAAGATATTATGACAGCAGAAGAATTTATCAATGAAGTCAATACAGGAGAATTTGACTATGAATTTTTAAAAGATTTACCGACTTCAACAGAAAGAAGATACAAATTAGAGGGATATTTGTTCCCAGCAACCTATACGCTTTATGATGGTGTTACAGCACACGAATTAATTGACAAAATGTTACAACGTTTTGAAATAGAGTACACACAAAATATAAAAGATAGCTTGGAACAATCAGAGCATACACTTGATGAAATTGTAATAATGGCTTCTATTATAGAGGCAGAAATACAAGTACCAGAGGAAAGAGCAAGAGCAGCAGGTGTTATTAAAAACCGTTTGGAACAAGGTATGAAACTGCAAATAGATGCTACTGTATTATATGCACAAGGTACTACAAAAGACCGTGTTATGGAGTCTGACTTAGAATATAGTTCTCCTTATAATACGTATCAAGTGGAAGGTCTTCCTATTGGCCCTATTTCAAATCCTGGTTCTGCGGCATTAGAGGCAGCATTGCACCCAGAAGACAACAATTATATTTATTATGTTGTAGAAAAATATGGAAGTAGTAACCATGTATTTACAGAAACCTATGAAGATTTTATGAAAGCAAGAGAAAACTATTTAGCAAGCAGGGAATGATAGTATGAATTATGTAACAGATGAAGAAATGAATTTGTATTTAAGAACAGTGCAACCAATGTATGATGGTGTATTAGGAGAAATACAAAAAAAGTCTATTGAGGAAGATGTTCCTATTGTACCTCATGAAACAGCAAGGCTTTTAAGTGTACTGCTTTCTATCAAAAAACCTAAAAAAATACTTGAAATTGGTACAGCAGTTGCTTTTTCTGCTGGGCTTATGAGCCGATATTTGCAACAAGGAGGTACTATTACAACAATAGACCGTTTTGAGGTAATGCTTAAAGATGCAAGAGAAAATATTAAAAAAATGAATTTAGAAAATGTGATTACAATATTGGAGGGAGATGCAGCGGATATACTGCCTACATTACAAGAAAAATATGATGTTATATTTTTAGATGCAGCAAAAGGACAGTATGGCAATTTTTTGCCACACTGTATACGCCTTTTGCCAGTAGGAGGCATATTGATTGTAGATGATGTTTTGCAAGGAGGCAGTATTGCTAAAACACGTTTTAGTGTACCAAGAAGACAAAGAACGATACACAAAAGAATGAGAAACTTTTTATGGGATATTTCTCATAATGCTGCATTAGAGTCTTGCATATTGCCAGTGGGAGATGGTGTAGCAGTTTGTTATAAAAAAAGTGATGAATGACAATACTGAAAAAATAGATTTAAAAAATCAGCTTATCAAAAAAACTTGAGGGCTATGTCTACGCTTTGCTTCGATTGGCGTTATGCTATCGTCCACTGAACGTTCAGCACCCTCAAAAACATTGATTTTATAAGGAAAAACGTTAGTTTTTCCAATAAAGTTTTTTGTTCAACTTTTTTTCAAAAAAGTTGGTAGGTTTGGGCAACGCCCAAAGTTTTGACATTGACAGACTGAAAAAAATAAATATAAGGAGAAAAAAATGATACAAAAGCCAGAATTGTTAGCACCAGCAGGTGATTTGGAAAAATTAAAAATAGCTGTACTTTATGGTGCAGATGCAGTATATATTGGAGGAGAAGCCTATGGCTTGAGGGCAAAAGCAAAAAATTTTGATATGGATAAAATGAAAGAGGGTATCGATTTTGCTCACGCTCACGGAGTTAAAGTATATGTAACAGCCAATATTTATGCTCATAATGCAGATTTTGAAGGTATGGCTGAATATTTTAAACAAGTAGAAAAAATAGGTGCAGATGCCGTGTTAATTTCAGATTTAGGCGTATTTTCTGTAGCAAAAGAAGCAGCTCCCAATTTAGAAATACACGTTTCTACACAAGCAAATAATACAAATTATAAAAGTGCACAAATGTGGTATCAATTAGGAGCAAAAAGAGTTGTAGTAGCAAGAGAACTTTCATTAAAAGAAATCAAACAAATTCGCCAAAATATACCTGAAGATATGGAGATAGAGGCTTTTGTACATGGTGCTATGTGTATTTCTTATTCAGGAAGATGTCTTTTGAGCAATTATTTAAGTGGACGTGATGCCAATAAAGGAGCTTGTGCTCACCCTTGCAGATGGAAATATCATTTGGTGGAAGAAACAAGACCAGGAGAATATATGCCTATAGAAGAAAACGAAAGAGGTACTTATATTTATAATTCAAAAGACCTTTGTATGTTAGAGCATATTCCCGATTTAATAGATGCAGGCGTTGTCAGTTTAAAAATTGAAGGACGAATGAAAACACCTTTTTATGTAGGAACTGTAATAAAAGCATATCGTATGGCGATTGATGATTATTTTGAAAGTGTCAAGAAATATCAGCAAAATATTCCATTGTATATGCAGGAGGTTTCCAAAGCGAGCCATAGAGATTATACAACGGCATTTTATTATGGAAAGCCTGACGGCAATCAGCAGGTTTATACTAATAACAGTTATATTAGAGAATACGATTTTATAGGCATGATAAAACAAAATTCTGATGAACAGAACTGTGCTGTTGTAGAGCAAAGAAACAAATTTTCTGTTGGAGAAATAATTGAAGTAATGCCAGCGAAAGGAAATTCTTTTTCTATGAAAGTAGAAAATATGTGGAATGAGCAAGGGGAGAAAATATTATCTGCACCACACCCTCAACAAATATTAAAAGTACAGTTTGATAGACCAGTAAAAGAATTTGATATGATGAGAAAAGCTGTTTTGGAGTAGTTTATAAAATATGTGATAAAAGGGCAGTATATTTTTACTGCTTTTTTTATTTCAAAAAAATCTATGTAAGGGCAAAATGCCCATTATCATTACTGTTTCATTTCTGCATATAATTTTTTTAATGCTTTTTTTTCAATACGAGAAACATAAGAACGAGAAATCCCTAACATTTTGGCAATTTCTTGCTGTGTAACTTCTTTTCCGCCATATAAGCCATACCGCAGTTCAATTACAAGCTGTTCTCTGTCTTTGAGAATAGACTTTAAATTTTTATAAAGTTGTTTTGTCTGTATTTTCAAGTCAATTTGCTCTGCAATATTGTCATTTTCAGCACTGATAATATCTAGCATAACAATTTCATTGCCGTCTCTGTCTGTTCCGATAGGGTCTTGCAGCGAAATATCTTGACTATATTTTTTGGAGGCTCGCAGTGCCATTAAAATTTCGTTTTCAATGCAACGAGAAGCATATGTTGCTAAGCGAATACCTTTTTCAGAATGATAAGAAGAAACTGCTTTGATTAAACCGATTGTACCTATTGAAATAAAATCTTCTTGGTCTTTTTGAAAACCATTATATTTTTTAGCAATGTGTGCTACTAATCTTAAATTATGCTCTATTAGTATATTTTTTGCTTGTTGTTTTTCCTCCTCTGTACCTGTTTCAAATTGCGAGATGTATTTTTTTTCTTCTTCTGCTGATAGGGGTTTTGGAAAAGAACTACTTCCTGATACAAAAGAAAACATAAAAAACGTGCTGAATATTACTGTAAGCACAGCCACACCTCCTAAAGGAGTCATTGATTTATTTTATGAATAAATTTTTGAAAATGTGCGTGTCTAAAATAATATTTTTATGTTATGATAATAAAAATGATATAAATTATTTTAAAAAAGAAAGGAGGCGTTATTGTGACAATTATAGTGTGTGTTGATGATAACAATGGTATGTTGTTTCATAATAGAAGACAGAGCAGAGATAGCGTTTTATACAAACATATTATAGAAATGACAAAGGGAAAAAAATTGTTTATGAATGACTATTCTGCAAAACTGTTTTCAGACGAACAAAAAGAACATATTATAGTACAGAGTGATTTTTTAGAAATTGCATCAGAAAATGACTATTGTTTTGTAGAAAATACAGAGTTATCAAATTATCAAAATAATATTCAAGAAATTGTATTGTATCGATGGAATAGAGTATATCCAGCAGACACTTATTTTCAATTTCCACTAGATAAAAACAAGTGGAAATTACAAAAGACAACGGATATAAAAGGAAATTCTCATGATGTTATTACAGAGGAGGTTTACACAAATGAATAAAAAAAGAAAAAATATTGTTTTATTGTTTACACTTATTACACTTATTTTTACAGTAGCCTGTGGTAATTTAGATGCCTTTTCTCAAAGCACGCAATCATCTGCTGTAATTAGTATGGAAATGCTTCCAGAATATTCTGGAGAGCCTTATGTTGTTATAAATAATAATGAACCTAATTTTGAGCAAAAGTATTTTAATACAAATTCTTTTGAAAGCTATAGCGATTTAGATAGTTTAGGCAGATGTGGAGTTGCTTTTGCAAATATCGGAAAGGATATTATGCCTACAGAAGAAAGAGGCTCTATTAGTCATGTGAAACCAACAGGCTGGCACAGTGTAAAATATGACAATGTTGACGGAAAGTACCTTTATAACAGATGCCATTTAATTGGATTTCAGTTAACAGGAGAAAATGCAAATGAAAAAAATCTTATTACTGGAACAAGATATTTGAATGTAGAAGCTATGCTTCCATTTGAAAATATGGTTGCAGATTATGTAAAAGAAACAAATAATCATGTGTTATATAGAGTAACACCTCTTTTTGAAGGAGATAATCTTTTAGCAAAAGGAGTACAAATAGAAGCGTCATCAGTAGAAGATAATGGAGAAGATATTTTATTTAATGTATTTTGTTATAATAGTCAACCGAGTATTGTAATAGATTATAAAACAGGAGAAAGCAAACAGGGTACAACACAAAATAATGTTACTGTTTCACAAAATAGTCACACATACATACTAAATACGAATTCTAAAAAATTTCACAATAAAGATTGCTCTAGTGCAAAAACAATAAAATCAGAAAGTAAACAACAATATACTGGTACTAGAGAAGAACTTATATCAAAAGGATATTCACCATGCGGTGTATGTAAACCATAATATTAGAAAGGAGAATAACAATGATAAAAAAATATGTTTATGGTACTCCATTTGAAACAGAAGCAGTTATGATGGAAATTGAAAATGCAGAAGGTACTCCTGAATATGGTAAAGTGTGCTGTGAACAAAAATTTTGTTTTGAATATGAAATGTCAAATAAAGATATGATATTTGGTTTAGGACAGAGCAATAGAGGGATTAACAAAAGAGGATATATTTATATCAGTAATTGCACAGATGACCCAGAACATACAGAACATAAAACTTCTTTATATGGAGCACATAATTTTATAGTGATTTCAGGAGAAAAAAATTTTGGTTTGTTTGTCGATTATCCTTCTACTGTTTGTTTTGATATAGGATATACTCATAGTGATAAATTGAAAATTGAATGTGAATATTGTGATGTAACACTTTATGTCATAGAGGGAGAAAATGCTTATGACATTGTAAAACAATTTCGTAAATTGATAGGACAAAGTTATATTCCTCCTAAATTTGCATTTGGTTATGCACAAAGTAGATGGGGCTATAAAACAAAACAAGATTATAGAGAGGTAGCGAGAGAATATAGAAAAAATCATATTCCTATTGATATGATATATATGGATATTGATTATATGCAGGATTTTAAAGACTTTACGTTAAATGAACAAAATTTTGATGATTTTGAAGAATTTGTAAAAGAAATGAAACAAAATAATTTAAGACTAATTCCTATTATAGATGCTGGTGTAAAAATTGAAAAAGGCTATTCTGTTTATGAGGAAGGTGTAAAAAATAATTATTTTTGTAAAAAAGAAGATGGCAGTGATTTTGTTGCAGCAGTATGGCCAGATGATACCCATTTTCCAGATGTTCTGAATAAA
The DNA here is from genome assembly GCA_910586765.1 of uncultured Clostridia bacterium. GTDB lineage: Bacteria > Bacillota > Clostridia > Lachnospirales > Anaerotignaceae > Coprocola. Next base: position 27,114 of record CAJUJJ010000022.1, on the reverse strand, counting down.
GAGGCAAGAAAGTGGTTTGGCTCAAAATATAAAATTTTAACAGACAAAGGTATAGAAGGTTTTTGGAATGATATGAATGAGCCAGCAATATTTTATACACCAGAAGGTATTGAAAGAATAAAAAAGAGTATGAAAGAATTTATTGAAAAAAATCCTTCTAAAGATGATGTATGGTTTATGAGAGATAGTTTGTTATATTTAGCAAATAATCCACAGGACTATTGTGCATTTTATCACAATGTAAATGGACAAAAAATAAGACATGATAAAGTACATAATTTATATGGCTACAATATGACAAGAGCTGCAGCAGAAGGTTTACAGGAAATTGATAATAACCGCAGATATTTGCTATTTTCTCGTTCTTCTTATATTGGTATGCACAGATATGGAGGAATATGGACAGGAGATAATATGTCGTGGTGGTCACATATTTTATTAAATATTAAAATGATGCCTTCTTTAAATATGTGTGGATTTTTGTATATAGGAGCAGATATAGGAGGCTTTGGAGCAGATACTACAAGAGAATTATTACTTAGATGGCTTGCTTTTGGAATATTTACTCCTCTTATGAGAAATCATTCCGCAAACGGTACAAGAAGACAAGAATGTTATCAGTTTGAAAAAATAGAGGCATTTCAACATGTAATAAAAATAAGATATAGACTGATACCATATATTTATAGTGAATATATGAAAGCTGCATTACAATATGATATGTATTTCAAACCTTTATTATTTGTATATCAAAATGATGAAATAGCCAGAGAGATAGAAGACCAGCTTTTGATAGGAAATGAAATTATGATTGCACCTGTATATACACAAAATGCCAAAGGTCGTTGTGTATATTTGCCAGAAGAAATGATGATGCTAAAGTTTTTATCAAATGGAACAATTCATACAGAGCAATATGAAAAAGGATACCACTATATTGCTATAGAATTAGATGAAGTTGTGCTATTTGTAAAAAAAGGCTGTTGTATTCCAATTGCTGAACCCGCAGAGTATGTGGAACAAATTGATACAAAAAATATGAAATTATATGGATATATAAATAGCGAATATTTACTTTATGACGATGATGGTATTACAAAACAATATCAACAACAAAATTATAAAACAATGAAATATGAATAATGAATATAAAAAACTTCCCATTTTTGGGAAGTTTTTTATATGGTATCTTATACAATAATTAGAAAAGTATGCTAAAGAATGATTAATCTACTATAGTTAATTCCGTTGATTTATCAAAAACGTGTATTTTATCTACGTCCAAAGCAAAACGTACTTTAGAACCAGTACGAGCATTTGTAGTTGGAGCAACTCTTGCTGTTAAACTCGTACCTTGTACATCAAAATATAAATAAACTTCTGCACCCAACAATTCAGAAATATTGACTGTAGATTCTACAATGCTATTTGAAAATTTTTCAAGCATTTCATCAGAATCATAAATATCTTCTGGTCTAATACCCATAACAACTGTTTTATCTGCATATCCGCCATCAATTAACGCTTTTGCTTTTTGCTCTGGAAGTTCTATGCTGTAATCTCCTACTTTCAAACTTACTTGTTTTCCATTTATTTTACAAATAGCATCTAAAAAGTTCATTTGAGGAGAACCAATGAAACTAGCAACAAAAAGATTTGCAGGGTGATTATAAAGATTTTGAGGTGTATCTATTTGCTGTACAACACCATCTTTCATAACAACAATACGTGTTCCTAATGTCATAGCTTCTGTTTGGTCATGTGTAACATATATAATAGTAGTACCAAGTCTTTGATGCAATTTAGAAATTTCTGCTCTCATCTGTACTCTTAATTTTGCATCTAAGTTAGAAAGAGGTTCGTCCATCAAAAATACTTTTGGATTACGAACAATAGCACGACCCATAGCAACACGTTGTCTTTGACCACCGGATAAAGCACTTGGTTTACGGTCTAACAATTTTTCAAGGTCTAATATTTTCGCAGCATTATGTACCATTTGTTCAATTTCTGCTGGTGGAGTTTTGCGAAGTTTTAATGCAAAAGCCATATTTTCATAAACGGTCATATGTGGATAAAGAGCATAATTTTGAAAAACCATAGCAATATCACGGTCTTTTGGTTCCATATCGTTTACTAATTTTCCGTCAATAAGTAATTCACCAGAAGAAATATCCTCAAGTCCTGCAACCATACGCAATGTTGTGGATTTTCCACAACCAGAAGGACCAACGAATATAATAAATTCTTTGTCCTCTATTTCCATATTAAAGTTTTTTACTGCCTCATAACCATTTGGATATTTTTTACAAATGTTTTTTAAAGATATACTTGCCATATTATTATCCTCCTTCTCTTGCCATATTATAAATTTTTTAGTAAAAATTGCAACGTTCCTCGTCTTTTCATTATCATAGCATATCAATATGCTGATATAGAATAGCATCAAATCAGTGTTTTTATGTCATATTGCTATTTTTCTATATTTATATGAAATTCACATTGCATTTTGGTATATAAAAAAGCATTTTACTAAAAAATTAATGGATTTTAGGAACTTTTCTATTATTAATGATTTCTACTGCATAAGTCCTTTTTGTATACGCCATGTACGAGGGGAAACACCATAAATATTTTTAAATGCTCTTGAAAAATGAAGTGCATTAGGATAACCTACAGAGTTTCCAATTTCTTGCACAGACAGTTGTGTTAAACGAAGCAATTCTGTAGCTTTTACCATACGATAATTAATTAAAAATTCTTGAGGAGATTTTCCAAGAGCATCTTTAAATATTTTACCGAAATAACTTCTATTTAAGCCACAGTTTTCTGCAATATCTTCTACAGAAATATCATTTTGAAAATTTAATTCAATGTAAGAAATTGCTTCTTTTAAATAAAAGTCACGCAGTTTATTGTGACATTTTGTACACATAGGAGTGATGGAGCGAGTAAGATAATCAAGAAATAAATATAAATGTCCTATTAAATGAAAAGGAGCACAATCTCTATGATGCACAATATAATTCATTTCATGCAGCATATTATTTTGAAGTTCATCAGAATGAGAACGATAAATAGGATTATCAACAGATAAACCAACAACTTCCAATGCTTCTTTTACACGAAGTCCATCAAATTCCAGCCAAATGTATTCCCAAGGAGTTTCTTTTGATGCTACATACATATTTGTTTGTCCTGGAAAAATCATAAAGCCTTGTCTTGGTTTAAGTTGATAATTTTGTGTAACTTTATGGCTGTTGTCAGCCATAAGCGTACCTGTTCCTGATATAACATAGTGAAATAAATAATGGTTGCGTGAAGCAGGACCAAAAGAATGAGAAGGGGCACATTTTTCCCAACCATATTGATATAGACAAAGGTCAATAAAATTTTCATTGGGAAATATTGAAAAGATAGCATTATTCATAATTTTTTCCATAAGCTTTCTCCTAACGTAATTTTTTTTACTACAAGCAGTATCAACAACAACGAATAAAAAGATATTGATAGTGTACATAATTTTGCACTGTGTATTCGCTGTTTTTTAAATACATATTGAGTAAATTTCATAAGTAAATTAATCATATCTTCAGTAACTACTCTATATTATATATCAAAATATACCAAAATGCCATATCAACTGCATATAAAATTAGAAAAATAGCAATATGCCATAAAAACACTGATTTGATGCTATTCAATATATACAGAACAATATGCTATAATGATAAAAAATTTAAAACTATGAGCGAAAAATACATAGTTTTGGTACAAAAAAGTGTAAAACGGTAAGGTAAAACAAGAGAGGAGGAAATTTTTATGAAATCACGAATTAAAACAGTTGGTAGTATTCTCCTTATGGGAGTAATGTTTTCAACTGCACTGCTGTCAGGTTGTAGCACAGAAACGGCGTCTGGAAAGACAGTGATTGAAATTGTGCAGTACAAACCTGAAGCGGTAAAAGCGTTTGAGGCTTTGGAGGAAAAATTTAATGCAACCCATGATGATATTGAGTTGGTGATTGATTCTCCTAACGATGCAATGACAATATTGAAAACAAGATTTGTCAGAGAAGATTATCCAGAAATTATAGGTATTGGTGGTGATATCAACTATTCTAATTTCTTGGACGCTGAAATGCTTATGGATATTTCAGATTTTGAAGGATTGTCAGATATAAAGGAATCTTATTTGACGATTGATAAACAACTAGAGTTTATTCCTTTAGATGGTGTATATGCAGTCCCTTATATGGCAAATGCAGCAGGTGTGTTGTATAACAAAGATATTTTTGATGAAAATGGTTGGAAAATTCCAGAAACATTAGACGAATTTTATAAACTTTGTGAAGACATACAGAAAAAAGGTATGCAGCCTTTGTATTTTGGTTTTAGAGATACATGGACTTGTTTGGCACCTTGGAATGCTATTGCAGTAGATGTTGCAGATGCTGAAATTTGTTCACAAGTAAATGCAGGTTTAGCGACATTTTCAGAAGGGTATCGCCCTGTAGCAGAAATTACAAAATCACTTTTGAAATATGCTCAGCCAGACCCTGTTGCTTATAGTTATAATGATGCTTGTACTGCATTTGCAAGAGGAGAATCTGTAATGTATGTGATAGGAAGTTATGCAGTACCACAAATAAAATCTGTTAATCCAGATATTAATATTGACTCTTTTGTATTTCCAGCAAGCAATAACAAAGAGGACAACGTTTTGAACTCTGGTAATGACTTGCAATGGTCTGTTATGGCAGGAAACGAAAGTAAAAAAGAAGCAATTTATGAAGTGCTTAATTTCTTATATCAAGATGAAAATATTCAAACTTATTTAGATGACCAAAGTGCAGTACCATGTAAAAAAGGAGATTTTGAACTTCCATCTATGTTAGATGGTATGAAGCCATATATTGAAAATGATAGAATGGCAGACTACCAAGACCATCATTATCCTGCTGAAATGGCTGTTGATGCTATGATACAGACTTATTTAATAGATAATAGTGAAAATGCTACAGATACATTCCTTACAAAATTTGATGCAGATTGGGCAAGATATAACAGAGATTTGATTGCAAAAGTACAGAAATTTTATTCTGAGCACCCTGAAAAGTTAACAGAAGGAGGAGAATAATATGAGAGGCGATAAAGATAGAGAACGTACGTTTCTTCTTATTACAATTCCAGTAGTAGCTTTGTTTATATGTTTTAATACATTACCATTGATAAAAGGTTTTATATATAGCTTTACCAATTTTAAAGGCTATGGTTCTTATGAATGGGTAGGTTTAAGAAATTATGCTGATTTATTTACTGATGCACGTGTAGCAAAATCTTATTTGTTTACATTTAAGTATGCTTTGTTAGGCACAATATTGACAAATGTTATCAGCTTAATTATTGCAATGGGACTCAATAGTAAAATAAAGGGCAAAAGCGTATTAAGAGGTATTTATTTTGTACCTAATGTATTAGGCGGATTAGTAGTTGGTTACATATTCAGTTTTATATTTACATATGTACTTCCAGTAGTAGGTCAGTCACTTGGCATTGAAGCATTAAGCAGTAGTATGCTTTCCAGTGTATCAAAGGCATGGATTGCTATCGTTATTGTTGGTTGTTGGCAGGCAATCGCTATGAATACTATTATTTATATTTCTGGTTTACAAACTGTTCCAGAGGATATTTATGAAGCAGGTGCTATAGACGGTGTTACTGGCTGGAGAAAATTCAAAGATTTAACATTCCCATTGATTATACCTTTCTTTGGTATTAACATGGTGCTTTCTATGAAAAACTTTTTGATGGTATTTGACCAAGTTATGGCATTAACAAAAGGTGGTCCATCTCAAAGTACAGAATCTATTTCTTATTTGATTTATAATAATGGTATGAGCGGCGGACAATTTGGTTTCCAAAGTGCTAACGCATTTTTATTCTTTGTAGTTATTGTAGTAATTTCAGTTGTACAGATGACAGTTATGAATAAAAAGGAGGAACAGTTATGATGAGCAAAGGCAATAAACAAACAAGAGCAGTCAACTGGCCAGTCACAATATTATTAATATTGGGTTGCTTAACTATATTTTTCCCACTGTATATGGCTGTTATCATTTCTATGAAACAACCTTCTGAAATGACAAATGATATTTCAGGTGCATTATCATTGCCTGCACAATGGAGTTTTGCTAATTTCCAAGAAGCAATGAAAGTAACAGATTTTTGGAATTCTTTAGGAAACAGCCTTTTGATTACAGTGGTAACAGTAGTATTAGCTGTTATAATACATGGTTTGGCAGGATATGCTATAGGAAGAAGTATGAAAAAAAGCAAAGTTTATAATGTGATTTATATGTTTATTGTAAGCGGTATGTTTGTACCATTTGCTATATTGATGATGCCTTTGGTAAAACAAACAGCACAAATGGGCATTGCCAACAGATTAGGTGTTATACTTTCTTATGTTGTATTTTATATGCCTTTGAATGTAATGCTTTACAAAGGATTTTTAACAAACATTCCTATTGCTATTGAAGAAGCAGCAAGAGTAGACGGTGCAAGCACATGGAAAATTTATTGGACAATTATATTCCCAATGATGAAACCAATGCACGCAACAGTAGCAGTATTGACAGCAATGAGTACATGGAATGATGTTATGACACCACTTGTTATTATGTCTGGTACAGGAAAAAATACATTACCATTAGCACAGTTAAATTTCCAAACACAATTTGGTACAAACTATAATCTTGCATTTGCATCTTATATACTTGCATTGATACCAATATTATTATTCTATATTGTTTGTCAAAAACAAATTATAAATGGTGTTGTAAATGGTGCTGTAAAATAAGTTTTGTAAAATAATGATGGGAGAGGCTATTATGGAATGGAAGCAAAGTTATTATGATATATATGGAGAAAATGAAAATACAGATTTACGTTATAATCAGCTTTTAGACATTATTAAAAAGGCAAAAACAGACAGACCATCATGGTTAGTAGAACAGGATAAATTAGGCAATGATTGGTATTTATCTGAAAAAATGGTTGGAATGATGTTGTATGTAGACCGTTTTTGCAATGACTTATATGAAATGGAGAAAAAAATAGATTATTTCGTTGAATTAGGTATTACCTATGTACATTTTATGCCTCTCCTAAAATCAAGAGAAGGCAACAATGATGGAGGATATGCTGTATCTGACTATTTGAATGTAGAGCCACGTTTGGGAAATATGAAACAACTCCAAAAAATAGTAAAAATGCTGAAACAAAAAGGAATACGTACTTGCATTGATTTTGTGCTAAACCATACTGCAAAAGAACATATATGGGCACAAGAATGTAAAAAAGGTAACAAAGATTTTGAAAATATGTATTTTATGTTTGATGATGATACTATTCCAAAAGAATATGAAAAAACAATGACAGAAATTTTTCCAGAAGTTGCACCTAAAAACTTTACTTATTATGATGATATTAAAAAATATGTTATGACACGTTTTTATGAATTTCAGTGGGATTTGAATTATGCAAATCCACAAGTATTTAATAAAATAGTAGAAGTTTTATTGACATTGGCGAACAAAGGAATTGATATTTTTAGATTAGATGCTATACCTTATATGTGGAAAGAAGTAGGTACAAACTGCATGAACCACGTTAATGTGCATACACTTCTGAAAATGATGTACAGCATTATACAAGAAGTTTGCCCATCAGTGGTATTTTTAGGAGAAGCCATTATTGAACCAAAAGAAATTGTAAAATATTTTGGAGACAAGGAACAAAAAGAATGTAATGTAATGTATAATGCTTCTTTAATGGTTTTATTGTGGAATAGCATTGCAACAAGAGATGTCAGATTAATGGAGCGTTCTCTTTCTAAAAAATATGATGTACCTAAAGATGCTGCATGGATAAATTATGCAAGATGCCATGATGATATAGGCTGGGGCTTTGAACAGGATATATTAAGAGAAATTGGATTTGACCCAGAAGCACATAAGCAATTTATGATACAATTTATGCTGGGAAAATATCCGGGAAGTTTTTCAGTAGGGGAGTTATATGAATTTAATCCTGTCACATTAGATGCAAGAAATAGTGGAACATTTGCTTCTATGTGTGGTTTAGAGCAGGCATTAAATGAAAAACATCAGTATAAAATAGAACTTGCTTTAAAAAGAATATTACTTTTAAATTCTATTATCATATCTTATACAGGTATTCCGCTTTTATATAGCGGAGATGAAATAGGACAATTAAATGACTGGAGCTACAAAACACACAAAGATATTGCAGGTGACAGCAGATGGCTTCATAGAGGTAGTATGAATTGGGAAGCAGCAAAAAAACGTTTTGACCTTTCTACAATAGAGGCAAAAATATTTTATGGAATTAAAAAAATGATTGATATTAGAAAAGGCTGTAAATTTTTCCGTTCTGATATACAATCAATACCAATAGATATGGGCAATAAAGCAGTATTTGGTTTTCATAAAGAAGATAAAATGATTATGTTGGCTAATTTTTCAGAACAAGAACAATGGGTGGATACTTATCGTTTTAACTGGTTTGGGCTGAAAGAAGAATTGACAGATGTTATTACAGAAAGAAAAATAAATTTGAATGATAATCAAATATTGTTAGGGCCTTATGAGTATTTGTGGTTAATGTAATGATATTTTATAAAATTAGGAAAGGAATTTCACTATGATAAAATTTGATAAAAATACAAAAACATTTATAATACAAACAAAATGCTCTACTTATCAAATGAAAATAGACAATTATGATGTTTTATTACATACCTATTTTGGAGTGTCAACAGATGATAGCGATTATTCCTATTTATTAGTACCAGAAGACCATGGTTTTTGTGGACAACCAAGTGGTGCTGGAAATGAAAGAACATATTCTATGGACTATTATCCTTTAGAATATCCTGTACACGGTAATGGTGATTATCGTATAAAGTGCTTAAAAGCAAATTTAACAAATTGTGTTCCTTCTTTAGATTTAAGATTTTCAGATTATAAAATATCGAAAGGAAAATATCAGCTTGCAGGACTTCCAGCAATGTTTGGAGAAGAAGCAGAAACATTGGAAATTATATTAAAAGATTTGTACGAAGATATTTATGTACATTTGTTTTATGGAGTGTTTGAACAAAAAAATGTCATTACAAGAGCGGCGATAATAGAAAATAAAAGTGAAAAAATACTTGAAATTAAAAGAGCAATGAGTATGTGCATTGATTTTATGGATAATGATATGCAGCTAGTTCATTTTTATGGAAAGCACGCTTGTGAAAGACAGTTTGAACGCAGTAATTTAGTACACGGTATTACAGAGATAAGCAGCAAAAGAGGAACATCAAGTCATCAGCATAACCCTTATATTATACTATGTAAAAATGATACATCAGAATATCATGGTATTTGTTGTGGTATTTCTCTATTATACAGCGGAAGTTATCAAATTCAAGCAGAAGTAGCACAGATAGAAGGAACAAGAGTTGTTTGCGGAATAGATGATGATGAATTTTGCTGGACACTTCAAAAAGGAGAAACATTCACTACACCAGAAGCAGTAATGTTTTATACAGATAAAGGTTTTTCTGATTTGTCAAATGGATTAAAAAAGGCTTTCGAACAGAATTTAATCAGAAGTTGGTGGAAAGATAAAAAAAGACCTATATTAATTAATAATTGGGAAGCAACTTATTTTGATTTTGATGCAAAAAAATTACTTTCTATTGCAGAAAAAGCAGCAGATATAGGTCTGGATATGATGGTATTAGATGATGGCTGGTTTGGAAAAAGAAATGATGACAATTCTGGACTAGGCGACTGGTATGCAAATGAACAAAAATTAGGTTGTTCTTTAAAAGAACTGGTACAAAAGATAAATGAAATGGGATTAAAATTTGGTATTTGGGCAGAATTTGAAATGGTTTCAGAAGATAGTGACCTTTATCGCACACACCCAGAATGGGCTATGGTCATTCCAGGACGTGACCCTAATAGAGGTCGCAATCAACTTGTATTGGATTTATCAAGGCAGGAAGTAAAACAATATATTATGCGTTCTATTGATGGAATATTAAATTCTGCTAATATAGAATACATTAAATGGGATATGAATAGAAGTCTTGACAATTTATATTCTTTTGCTGACCCACAAGCTGCACAAGGTACAATACGACATAAATATGTATTAGGATTGTATGAAGTATTGGAATATGTTGTTAAAAATTATCCTCAAATTTTAATAGAAGGTTGCAGCGGAGGCGGAGGAAGATTTGACGCAGGAATGTTGTATTATACACCACAGATATGGTGTAGTGACAATACAGATGCCATAGAAAGACTTAAAATACACTATGGTACATCATTTGGTTATCCTATGTCTACTGTTGCATCTCATGTATCAGAATGTCCAAACGAGCAAAATAATAGAGTAACTCCATTTAAGACAAGGGGAATTTGTGCAATGCAAGGGGCATTTGGATATGAAATGGATTTAAGTATCATATCTGAAGAAGATAAAAAATGTGCACAAGAACAAATTGCAATTTATAATCAATATTATGAATTGTTCCAAAAAGGAGAATACTATAGACTTTCTTCTCCATTTCAAAACAGTGATTTTACAGCATGGAGTTATGTATCAGAAGATAAAAAGAGTGCTGTATTAAGTGTAGTATATACAGATTTACATGGTAATCCTTCTCCTATGCGTGTAAAATGGAAAGGACTTTTAAAACAAGCTGTGTATGAATTAAATGGTGAAAAATATACTGGCTATGCACTTATGAATGGAGGCATTGTTTTGCCAAAACCACAATGTAATTATGATGCTGCTATGATATTTATTAAACAAGTATAAAATATACAAAGGGGAGTTACTATGTCAAATTCTCTTAGTAATGAAGCATTTATTAATTATGAAAAGGCACTAAGCATTGGAAAAAAAGAAGGAAGTATGCCTTTGGTACTTGATACTATTTTAAAGGAACAAGATGTTGTTTCATTTAATGAAATGCCTCTTGGATTGGTTCAAGTACCTATGGAGCTAGTTGTTGGAACAAAGACAGAAGGCAGAGCAAATGCTTTTAGTAAAAATTTTTATCCTGTTATGGAATGTCATACAGAATTTTCTGATAAATGGATACGTTTGTATCAATCTCATATTGAAGAAGGAATACATGACCCTATACAAGCATATGAGTATATGAACCGTTTTTATGTAGCAGAAGGCAATAAAAGAGTTAGTGTATTAAAATACTTAAAAGCAGCAACAATACAAGCAAATGTAATACGTATTATTCCGCCAAGAACAGAAGAAAAAGAAAATAAAATTTATTATGAATTTATGGACTTTTATAGACTGTCTGGCATCAATTATATATGGTTTACAAAAGAAGGCAGTTTTGCAAAATTGCAAAGATTGACAGGAAAAATACCAGACTTTGTATGGACAGAAAGTGAAAAAGATAATTTTAATTCTGTATTTACAAGATTTACAAAAGAATTTCAGTTGAAAAAAGGACAAAATTTGAATATTACAGTAGGAGATGCGTTTCTTTCTTTTTTGGAAATTTACGATTATGCTGAGTTGGTAAATATGGAGCAGTCAGAAATACATGAAAAAGTAAATAAGTCATGGGACGAATTTAAACTGCTTTTAACAGATGACCCTATTGAATTGCAAATGACACCTATGCTGGAGAATAAAAAGAATTTTTTTATGAGATTAATACCTGTCAATGTTCCTCAGCAAAGGGCTGCATTTATTTATGGCAGTACAATACTAAAATCGGGCTGGACATATGCTCACGAGTTAGGCAGAAGATATTTACAAAAAATGTTTGCAGGACAGATTAACACCAGCTATTATGAAGGTGCTACAGAAGAAAATGCAGACGAACTATTAAATAAAGCGGTAGAGGACGGCAATAATTTAATATTTACAACATCACCATTGCTTTTAAAAGCAAGTTTAAAAACAGCAGTAGAACATACTGATGTAAAAATATTGAATTGTTCTTTAAATACTGCTCATAGGCATATTAGAACATATTATGCTAGAATGTATGAGCCTAAATTTTTAATGGGTGCGATTGCAGGAGCAATTTCGAATAACGGAAAAATAGGATATATTGCCGACTATCCTGTTTGGGGAACAATAGCAAATATCAATGCTTTTGCATTAGGGGCAAAAATGGTAAATTCCAGAGCACAAATTTATTTGGAATGGACAAAGGTAAAACAAAAAAATATACATGAGAAATTTTTACAAAATGATGTAGAATATATTTCTGGAAAAGATATACTAACTCCAGTAGAAATAGGCTGTCATTTTGGACTTTACAGAGCAGAAGAAAAGTCCCCTTTAAATGTTGCCATGCCTGTGTGGAATTGGGGGAAATTTTATGAACAAATGATAAGAAACATTATGAACGGTTCTTGGAAATATGATGACCCATCAGATGACAAAAAGGGATTAAATTATTGGTGGGGAATGTCAGCGGGCATTGTAGATGTATATTGTTCTAAACATTTGCCTATTGGAACAACAAGACTAATTGCACTGCTAAGAAAAACCATTTGCAATGGCGATTTTAATCCTTTTTCTGGTATACTTTATTCCCAAAATGGTATTGTACAAAAAGATAAAAATAAAAGTATGTCACCAGAAGAGATTATCAATATGAATTGGCTGGCTGAAAATGTCATTGGTTCTATTCCTAAAATGGACGATTTGAAAGAGAAGGCAAAACCTATGATATTATTGCAGGGAGTAGAAGGCGTGGAACAAAAAAGGTAAAGGAATGTTAAATGAAAATACTGGCGGTTTCAGATGAAGAAAGTAAATATTTGTGGGATTATTTTCAAAAAGAAAAAATTGAGGGAATAGAGCTAATACTTTCTAGTGGAGATTTAGACCCTGATTATCTTTCTTTTCTGGCAACAGTTTCTTCTGTTCCTGTATTATATGTAAGAGGAAATCATGACGATAAATATATACAAAAAGCACCAGAAGGCTGTATTTGTATTGAAAACAAAGTATATGTTTATAAGGGAATTAGAATATTGGGACTGGGCGGCTCTATGAGATATAATAACGGAATAAATCAGTATACACAAAGAGAAATGACAGAGAGAGTAAAAAAAATGAAATGGAAAATTTTAAAAAATAGAGGAATAGATATTTTGTTAACACATTCTCCAGCATATGGTTTAAATGATGGCAAAGATTTACCTCATATAGGATTTCAGGCATTTCATAGTATACTTCATCAATATCAGCCACGTTTTTTTATACATGGTCATGTGCATATGAATTATGGAAGAGAATACAAAAGAAACATTCAGTATGGAAAAACACATATTATTAATGCCTTCGAAAGATATGTATTTGAATATGAACCATACTAAAAAAAGCAGATGCGTAATTGCGTATCTGTTTTTTTTATGTAGTAATATGAAATAATTTGACGATGAAAAGTTCATAAAATAAGCATAAAAATGGTGTATAGTAAATAGGAGAAGTTTTTGTTGCAAAGGAGGAACGAAAAATATGAAAATAGAATTTCAAAAAAAAATGTCTGTACTGATTGTAAAAATACAAGGAGAAATTGACCATCATTGTGCAGAGGTAATAAGAGAGAAAATAGAAAAAGAATATCAAAAAAGTGATACAAAAAATTTAATATTTGATTTTGAATTTGTAACATTTATGGATAGTTCTGGTATAGGTATGATAATAGGAAGATACAAAAATGTATTAGCTTGTGGAGGAAAAACTGCTGTTGTAAATGCAAATGAGAAAGTTTCAAAAATATTTCAAATGGCAGGTATGCAAAAGATTATTCCACAATATCAAAGTATAACAGAAGCATTACAACAAATGGGAGGTGTAAAAAATGCAGTATGAAAATGAAATGACAATACAATTTAAAGCAATTTCAGAGAATGAAGCATTTGCTAGGGTAGTAGCAGCAACATTTGTATCACAGTTAAATCCTACTGTATCAGACATTACAGACATTAAAACGGCTGTATCAGAAGCAGTTACAAATGCTATTATACATGGCTATGAAAATAAAGAAGGTATTGTAACATTATTTTGCGGATACATAGAGGATAAAGTGAGCATTATAGTAACAGATAAAGGAAAAGGTATAAAAGACATAGAACAGGCAAGACAACCTCTTTATACTTCAAAGCCAGAATTAGAGCGTTCTGGTATGGGATTTACCGTTATGGAAACATTTATGGACGATATGACAGTAGAAAGTGTAGAAGATGTTGGCACAAAAATTACTATGACAAAAATAGTCAACAAAAATACCTTTTTGTGAGGAGATGGTATATTGGAAACACAAGAGGTATATCAACTAATACAACAAGCACAATCGGGAAAACAACAAGCGAAAGAAAAACTTGTTTCTGAAAATACAGGGCTGATATGGTCTATTGTAAAAAGATTTCAAGGAAGGGGATACGACTTAGAAGATTTGTATCAAGTTGGTGCGATTGGCTTGTTGAAATGTATTGAAAAATTTGATGTTACAATGAATTTAAAATTTTCTACTTACGCTGTACCTATGATTATGGGAGAGATAAAACGATTTTTGAGAGACGATGGTATGATTAAAGTAAGTCGTTCTCTGAAGGAACTTGCTGTAAAAGCAAAATATACAAGACAAATGCTTATTCATAAAACAGGCAGAGATGTAACAATAGGAGAGTTAGCAAAAGAATTGGAGGTATCTGTAGAGGAATTAGCAGCAGCTATGGACGCAGACAGAGAAGTAGAAAGTATTTATGCTACTGTTTATCAAGGAGATAATAACAGTAAAGATATGTATGTACTGGATAAACTGGAACAAAAGCAAAATGATACAGATGAAAAACTAATTGAAAAAATTGCATTAAAAGAAATATTAAATCAATTAGAACCTAAAGAGAAGCAGATTATTGTACTACGATATTTTGAAGATAAAACACAGTCAGATATTGCAAAAAGAATGGGAATTTCACAAGTACAAGTTTCACGCATAGAAAAAAGAGTGTTGTTAAGAATAAGAAAAAAAATGGAACAAACGTAAATGTTACATTGCCAAGTTGAAAAAATAGTTCAGCTTGGCAATGACAATATTAAAATTTATTGCCACATTTTGCACAGTAATTATTTCCGTTACGAGGAGCACCACAATAGGTACAAAAATTATTTTCTGTGTAAGAAGAACCTGAAACATATTCCATATCACTTTCATCTATAGAGGTAATTAAGCCTTTTTTGATGTCTTTTCCTACTTCTGGAAGTATAGAATAAATTGCACTACAACAACTACTTGTTGCATAGTATTTTTTGTTCCATTTGAATAAAGGAACGAAAAATACGCTAAAATAACTGTATTTCAAAAATACATCAAATCGACACATACGACCGCAATGAGGACAAATACCAGACTGTGAAGAAAGACTTTTTGATTTAGAACCAATATTACAAATAAAAATCATAAATTACTACCTCCCCAATAAATAAAGCAATAAAATCATTTTATTAAAAATCCTTTTACAATTATATCATAACATGGTACAATATTACAATAAAGCCGATAAAAAACAATCGGCGTCGTTAAAAATAAATCATGAATATATGAAAGGGATTACGACATGGGAAATATAAAACGTCTGTATGTAGAAAAAAAGGCTGGCTGTGATGTAGAAGCTCAACATCTTTTAGAGGATTTAAAAGAAAATTTAGCTATAGATGGCTTAATTTCTTTGAGAATACTCCATCGTTATGATGTAGAAGGAATTAGCGAAAAAGACTATCAAAGTGCAAAAACAACGATTTTTTCAGAGCCTCCTGTAGACTATGTTTATGAAGAAGAAGTAACTTTTTCAGAAGATGAAAGTGTTTTTGCAACAGAATTTTTGCCAGGACAATATGACCAAAGGGCAGACTCTGCTATGCAATGTATTCAGCTCATTTCTCAAACAGAAAAACCTACTATTGCAGTAGCAAAAGTATTCGCATTAAAGGGAAATATTTCAGAACAGGAAATAAACAAAATAAAATCATATTGTATCAATCCAGTAGACAGCAGAGAGGCTGCTCTTGAAAAACCAAACAGCTTACAATTAGAAACAGAAGTACCAGAAGATGTCAAAGATTTTGAAGATTTTATTAGTAAAACACCAGAAGAATTGGAACAACTTCGTCAACAACTGTCTACAGCAATGAGTAAAGAGGATTTTTTATTTTGTCAGCAATATTTTAAAGATACAGAAAAAAGAAATCCTACTGTAACAGAAATTAAAGTAATCGACACATATTGGTCTGACCATTGCAGACATACAACATTTCAAACAAAAATACAAAGTGTGGAAATTGAAAATGGAAAATATAAATCACCTTTTCAAAAAGCATATGAATTGTATCAATCAGAAAGAAAAGAAGTATATGGACAAGAAGAAATACAAAGAGATGTCAATTTAATGGATATTGCTGTTTTGGGAATGAAAGCATTAAGAAAAAAAGGTATGCTTGACAATTTAGACCAGTCAGAAGAAATTAATGCTTGTTCTATTATTGTACCTGTAGATGTAGATGGTGTAACAGAAGACTGGGTAATTATGTTTAAAAATGAAACACATAATCATCCTACAGAAATAGAGCCTTTTGGTGGTGCAGCGACTTGTTTGGGAGGGGCAATACGTGACCCATTATCTGGACGTTCTTATGTATATCAAGCAATGAGAGTAACAGGAGCAGGCGACCCAACAGGTAAAATATCTGATACTATAGCAGGAAAATTGCCTCAAAGGAAAATTGTAACAGAAGCAGCAAAAGGATATAGTTCTTATGGTAATCAAATTGGTTTAGCAACAGGACAAGTTGTAGAAATATATGATGCAGGTTTTGTGGCAAAAAGAATGGAAATTGGTGCAGTTATTGGTGCTGCGAAAAAGCAAAATATTATAAGACAAGTACCACAAGCAAATGATGTTATTATATTAGTAGGAGGCAGAACAGGACGTGATGGTTGTGGTGGTGCAACAGGTTCTTCTAAAGAACATACAGTTTCTTCTATTGAGACCTGTGGAGCAGAAGTACAAAAAGGAAATCCTCCTACAGAAAGAAAATTACAAAGATTATTCCGAAATCCAGAAGTCAGCAAAATGATAAAAAGGTGTAACGACTTTGGAGCAGGTGGTGTTTCTGTTGCAATAGGAGAACTTGCAGATGGTTTGGTGATTAATTTAGATGCTGTACCTAAAAAATATGATGGTTTAGATGGTACAGAGCTTGCTATATCGGAGTCACAAGAAAGAATGGCAGTTGTTGTTGCAGAACAAAATGTACAAAAATTCATACAATATGCTTTAGAAGAAAATTTGGAAGCAACAAAAGTGGCTGTTGTAACAGATGACAGAAGATTGATTATGAATTGGCGAGGAAAAGACATTGTTAATATTTCAAGGGACTTTTTAGATACCAATGGTGCTACACAAGTAACAGATGTTGTTGTAAAAATGCCTACAAGAGATAACTTTTTCAAAAAGACATCTGTTTCTGAGGATATTGTTGAACAAGATTTTAAACAAGCGTGGCTTGAAAATTTGCAAAAATTAAATATTGCGGGACAAAAGGGATTGGTGGAACGCTTTGACTCTACTATTGGAGCAGGTACAGTGTTTATGCCTTTTGGTGGTAAAAATCAGCTTACACCAACAGAAGTAATGGCAGCAAAAGTGCCTATGTTGGAAGGAGAAACTACTACTGCAACAATGATGAGTTTTGGCTATCACCCAGAAATTGCAAAATGGAGTCCATTTCATGGAGCAGTATTTGCAGTAGTAGAGTCACTTGCAAAAATTGTGGCAGCAGGTGGTGACTATAAAAAAGTAAGACTAACATTTCAAGAGTATTTTGAAAGACTAGGAACAAATCCTGAAAAATGGGGAAAACCTTTTGCTGCTTTAATTGGTGCATTTAAAGCACAAATGGAAATGGGTGTTGCAGCAATAGGCGGTAAAGACAGTATGTCTGGTACATTTGAAGATATGACAGTGCCTCCAACATTAGTTTCTTTTGCAGTAGACTATGAAAATGTAAAAGGAATTATTTCACCAGAATTTAAAAAAGCAGGAAATAAAGTAGTATTTTTGCCTGCGAGATTAGATGAAAACCATTTACCAGATTATGAATATTTGAAAAAGATATTTGAATTAGTGCATGATTATATTCAAAAAGGAATTTGTGTGTCTGCTTATACTGTAAAAAGCGGCGGTATTGCAGAAGCAATTAGTAAAATGGCTTTTGGTAATTTTATAGGTGTGCAGTTAAATGACGAATTACAGCAAAAGGATTTCTTCCAACCAGAATATGGTTCTTTTGTATTAGAATTGGTAAATTCTAAAGTGTTTGATTTTAAAGGAGCAGATGCTATTGTATTAGGAGAAACTATAGCAGAGCCTGTTATCACTTATGGTAATATAGAAATTGATATTAAACAAGCAGCAGAAGTTTGGCAAAAACCATTAGAAAGTGTTTTCCCAACAAAAACAAAAGACTGTAAAAAAGAAAATATTACTGTTTCAAATTATAATATAAAACAAAAAGTAACTCATGCACATGGCATTGCAAAACCTCGTGTGTTTATACCTGTTTTTCCAGGTACAAACTGTGAATATGACTCAAAAAGGGCATTTGAAAAGGCTGGAGCAGAAGTAGAAACACTTGTTATAGCAAATCTTTCTGTACAAGCATTAGAACAAACTATACAGAAAATGGAAAAAATGATACGTAATGCACAAATGATTATGCTTCCAGGAGGATTTAGTGCAGGAGATGAACCAGAAGGTTCTGGAAAGTTTATTGCAGCTACATTTAGAAACCCTGCTATAAAAGATGCTGTTATGGATTTGCTTCAAAATAGAGATGGTTTAATGCTGGGTATTTGTAATGGTTTCCAAGCATTGATTAAATTAGGACTGGTACCTTATGGAGAAATTAGAGATATTGATGAAAATAGTCCAACATTAACATATAATCAAATTGGTAGACATATTTCTTGTTTAGTAGATACAAAGATTACATCTAATTTATCTCCTTGGCTTTGGTCAGTAGAGCCAGAAGATGTTTATACCATACCTGTATCACATGGAGAGGGAAGATTTGTCGCACCTCAATTTGTATTAGAAGAATTAGCAGCAAAAGGACAGATTGCTACACAGTATGTTGACCCTTCAGGAAAACCTACTTATGATATTCGTTATAATCCAAATGGTTCTGCTTTTGCCATAGAAGGCATTACAAGCCCAGATGGCAGAGTATTTGGAAAAATGGGACATTCTGAAAGAATTGGAAACAGTCTTTATAAAAATGTAGCAGGAGAGAAAGACCAAAAGATATTTCTTTCTGGTGTAAATTATTTTAAATAAAAAAGGAGGAAAAGTTGTGAAAATAACAAAATTAGTTTTGAGTGCAGTATCATTAGCAGTATCTGCGGCACTTTTAACAATGTCTATTATTGATTTGAACACAAGAGAAAGAGAATATTAATTATAGTATCATTTTATATGAAAATATATTTTAAAAAATCACTAATTTAGCAAAATTAGTGATTTTTTTGTATTATTGTTCTTTTAATGTTTTAAAAAAATTTGTTGCTAGTAGTGCTATAACACATAGAATTATTCCTGTAATAATCATAACAAAATATATAGTATTGTGAAAAAGGTCAAAAAGTAAACCATATAGTATTTGTCCTATAGGTTGAACACATAATGTAATAGCAGAAGTATATGACATCATTTTTCCTATAAAATAATTAGGTGTTTTTTGCTGTATAAAAGAAACGGCAAAAATAGAAAAAATAGTAACTGCAATTTGTATACCGCAATAAGAAATGACATTGATACTATATTTTGTAATGGTATTGACTGGGAGAATAAAAGCAACACCAGCAATAATAATAAATATACCCATAAAACAAATAATATTATGTAATTTATATATTTTTAATTTTTCTGCAAAAAGTCCAGCAATAATACTTCCTAAAATAGTGGCAATAGCTAATACACTTTCCGCAGCACCATAATATTTTGCATTTAGACCTAATATGGTACGCACAATATAAGGAAGTCCTACTATAGTAACGCCCGTTACAAAAAATCTACAAAAAGAAGTAAAAAACAGCATTTTTAATATATTTGTCTGCTGTTTAAAAATATATTGCATACTGCATAAAAAATCGTGTTTGATGGTAGAAAATATATTGTTATTACTTTGAAAGGAAAAATGATTTAATTTTATGAAACATTCTAATAAAGCAGTAATAAAAAAGAAAAAAATACTTGCAAACATAACAATTTTTAAACCAAACATAGTATATAATATACTGCCTAACATTGGAGCAATAAAGTAGGATAGTGAAGCAATTTGATTTACAACAGCATTTGCTTTTGTAATGTTGTCGCCTGATAACATACAGGGAATACAGGCTTGTACTGTAGGAGTTTCAAATGCTGCAAATATAGACAGTATTACAAGTAATATACTTATTATGGTAATATCGTTATTTTCAGACAATAATATTGCAGTAAGTAAAACAAATATCCCAGTTAATGTATCTAATAAAACCATA
Source organism: uncultured Clostridia bacterium (assembly GCA_910586765.1). Lineage (GTDB taxonomy): Bacteria > Bacillota > Clostridia > Lachnospirales > Anaerotignaceae > Coprocola. Next base: position 6,429 of record CAJUJJ010000022.1, on the reverse strand, counting down.
ATATTTTTTTTATTTGCTCTGTCAGCAATAATACCGCCTAAGGGAGATAACAAAATAGTAGGAATTGTAGCAATAGATACTATTCCAGCAAATATAGCAGCAGATTTCGTTTTTTCTAATACATACATAGAAAATGCCAGCTTTAATATAAAATTGCCAAATAATGAAGTTGCTTGCCCCAATATAAGAAGTATAAAATTTTTGGAAAATAAATTTTCTGTCATTGTTTTTCTCCTTTCTTTTCTGAAATATCAGCTATAAATTTTTCTGCTAAAGCAACTGTATGATTGTCAAAAAGAGGTAATCCCATATGGGAAAGCACTTCTATAATAAAAAGATATTTGTGATGGATTTCTTCAGCGGTAGCAGGGTATATTGTTGGAATAAGCCAGAAGTTAATAAGCGGCAGTATTTCAGAAAGTTCTTTTGTATATTCTGTTTTAATAGAACCATCTTTTCTAGCTTCTTCTAATAATTCAAACCATAATGGTGTCAATACTTTTTTATTAGCTGCAATAGCAGATGCTAAAATATGAGGGTCTTTTAATATAGACATCGCTTGTAAATTAAAATCATTTCGTTTGGTATCTGATTGATTAATCACAAGCAATTCTTTTATTTTTTGCAAGCCATTTAAGTCAGTACGTTTTTTGATTACTTCAAAAGGATTGTTTTCAAAAAACATTTTGTCGCATAATAAGTGCATCACTTCTTCTTTGCTTTCAAAAAAACGATAAAACATTCCTTTTGCTCCTCCAACTGTTTCCATAATGTCAGATATAGAAGTTTGTTCATATCCTTTGCATAAAAATAAATTTTGTGCTGCATTTAATATTTCAGTTTTCCATACTTCAGGTGTTTTTTTAATGGGCCTAGCCAATTTAGCAACCTCCTTAATTACAATATATAGTTAATGACTTAAAGTCAAAAACTATTATATAGTAATAATGTTCATTTGTCAATAAATAATGAAAGCATAAAACAGCATTTTTAATATTTTAAAAAGCAATTGATATAAGAAAAAATACAGATTATCCCTAAAGTAATGAATTTTTATATTATTTTTTGTAAAATTTCTATTATATTTAGCTTGTCAAAAAAACTTGACGGTTATGTCTATGCTTCTTTTTGATGTCCATTGGACATTTAGCACCAAGAAAAGTGTAGACTGTTTAAAATCCACAAAAAGGAATTTTATGGATAGACTGAAAACAATTACAATTTAGAAGTATCAAAAAACTTGAGGGCTAGCCCTCAAGCCTTTATCACAGATAAAGGCTTGAGATGAAGTTATCGAAAATTATTTTTACAAAAAATGATGTTGTCAGACATAAAAAAGCCCATAAAAAGGAATTTATTGACAGATTGTTTTTTCATTAATTTTGAGGAGGAATTTTAAAATATGAAAAAGTATCAAGCGATAGCATTTTTATTGTCCACAGTTATGACAATAGGCAATATTTCTCCCGTATGGGGAGCATCTAGTGATGTTTTAGGTCATTGGGCAGAAGCGACAATTACGAAATGGCAAAATGAAGGCAGAGTTGGAGGATATGAAGACGGTACATTCCGACCAGATAGAACGATTACAAGAGCAGAGTTTGTAAGGCTTTTAAATAGTGCAGCACCAACAGCTTTTACATCTACAGTATTAATACAATTCAATGATGTAAAAGAAAGTGACTGGTATTATGCTGATGTAGTAAAAGCGGTACGTGGCAATGTAGCAAGCGGTTTTGAAGATGGTACATTCCGCCCAAATGAAACAATAACAAGAATGCAGGCAGCGGTATTTATATGTAATGCAAAAGGATTGACACCAAATGAAGCAGGTGCAGATGTTTTTACAGATGCAACAAGTATGCCATCATGGGCAAAAGGTGCAGTAGGAGCAGCAGTATCTGCTGGCTATATGAGTGGTTATACAGATGGTAGTTTTGGTGGAAATAAAGGTATGACAAGAGCAGAAGCAGTTTCAACGTTAGATAGAGTATTAGGAAATAGAGGTACAAATATACCGCAGCCTGCTTCAAATAAACAAGAAAATGACGAAAAAGAAGAAGCTAGAACAGCAGATGCTGGTAATATGGTATGGACAAATGGAGGAGGCGGAGGAAGCAGCAAAAAAAGCTCTAATTCTTCCAGTTCCAACAGCAACGACAAAAAGACACACAATATAACAATTCGTTCTCAATCTGATGCAGATGACTACGAAGGTAAAACATTAACAGGCACTACAACAATTTATGCAGACAATGGATTAGAATTAAATGATATTAAATTTAAAGGCGATGTTGACATTCATGTAAAAAGTGATGCCGCAGTAGCAAGTGCTTACGCTGACAACGATGTAGCAGTAGCAGCAGCATATTTTGCAAAAATTAATATCTATTTTGATGGCAAAACAAGTATAAGCGGAAAAATTACTGTTGTAGAAAATAATGTTCCAAGTTCTCAAGTAGTTATTACAACACGTAATCCAAGAGCATTAGGTGCATCTATTATAGCAAAAGCAGCAACTGCAATATTTGGTTTTGAATTTAGCAGAGTAGAAGCACAAGCACCTGTTGAAATTGCAGAAGGTGCAAAAGTACATACTGTTGAAGTAAGTGATGAAGGCAGTGTTGATGTTTCAGAAAGTGCAGAAGGCGTTGACAAGGTCATTGTAACAGGTGATGCAAAAGATATTGTATTAAATGGAGAAAGCAGCACAGATGTTACAGTACAAAATGGTGCAAGTGTAGAAAAAGTAGAAGTAAATCAAAATGCAGAAGCGAATATTGAATTAAAAGGCAATGCAGTTGTGTCTGATATAGCAGTAAGTGATAACGCAAATGCACAAGTTGTAGTAAATGATACTGCAAAAGTAGAAAATGTAGCAGTAAATGACAGTGCAAATGCAGATGTTATTGTAAAAGATGAAGCAAATGTTGAAAAAGTAGAACTCAGCGATACAGCAACTGCAAAAGTAGATGTTGCACCAGAGGCAAAAGTAGACGAAATCAATTCTACCTCTACAGAAAAAACAGAAATTTCTGGAGAGGGCGAAATAGGAAAAATTGAAGCATCAAATCCAAGCACTATAGAAAAATCTGAAGAAGTACAAACACCTGTAGATATAATAGATGCTCCAACACCTTCTCCAAACCCAGACGATAATACTCCAGGTGAAGATGACAACAAACCAGGTGAAGATGATAATACAACAAATAAAATTACAGCAAATCCACCAGAAATACTAATAGGTACTGCAGAAAATTTTGTAGAATTAACAGCAGAACTAGAAGGCGATATTATATGGAGTGCAGAAGATGCAGATGGCAATAAATTTGATGTCAGAAAAGATGAAAAAGACAGTAAAAAAGCAAAGTTAATTATACCAGGGTATATACAAAAAGGTACAATTATTACTGTAACAGCAAAATCAGGAGAAGAAACAGCAACAATAGAAATTAAAGTAGTAACAAATGATAGGTCACCTATTGTGAATGCTGTAAATGTAAATACTCCTACTGCTGGAAAAATTGTAAAAGGTGGTTCTGGCACATTCACGTTTGAACTTGAAGGTGAAAATTTAGAACTTATAAGTACTAAAGCAGTAATATTTGAAGTCATTGCAGATGGAAAGGTTATTAGAAATTTTTACAATGGTGTTGCAGATACTATAAAGGGTGTAAGCTATGATTCTATATATGGAAAAGAGTATATTGAAACAGGCATAAAAATAAGTTTAACAGAAGATGCTGATATAGAAGAAGGAAAAGAAATTACAGTAAAAGCAATATCAAGAGTAGACAATACAAAAACTGGTGAAGCAACTGTTGTTGTTGCAGCAGGACTGGAAGAGGAAGAAAAAGAAGCACTTGCGACAGCAGTAGAAGCATTGGAAAATGCAGAAGGCATTGTTATTGAAGAATTGCCAGCATCAGACAGACAAAATAAAGAAGTAATTGAAACAAAAATTGCAGAAGCAGCAAAACAAATTGAAGGCATTAAAGATATAGAAGGTATTGATGTAGAAGCTACCATAACAAATTTACCAGAAGATGGTTTGCCAGCAGAAAATTCAACTGATGTAGAAGTTACATTCAAAGTAACTATGCTTGGTGTTCCAGCAGAAGACGAAAGCGGAAATGAAAAACAAATCGAAAAAACAGTTTCTGTGAATGTATTAGCATTAGAAGAAGTGACATCTGTTATAGTTGGTATTTTACAAAAACCTATTGCAGGACAGGGAACAACAACTTTGTCAAATATGTTAAATATAGGCCACTATGAAAAATATAGAGCGTTTGAAAGTGAAAATGAAGATGAATTAGAAACCACTCGTTGGAACGTGCTCAATGAAGAGAGCGGTGAGTTTGAGCCATTTCCTGCTGGTGCTAATTTTGAACCAGGAAAATCTTATCAAGCAGATATATGGTTAAAAACACAAGTAGGCTATCAATTTGTAGGAGAAGAAGTAGAACTTGATATAAGTGGTCATATAGAAGGTGCTGAAGTATCAAAGGCTTCTGTTGTTGGAGAAGGCGAGGGCAATATGGTACATATCTTGGTAACATTCCCTAGCACTGAAGCAGCACCTATTACACAAGAAGATGTTTCAGTAGACCCTAAAGAATATCCAGAAGCACTTATAGTATATCCAAAAGAAGGACATTCAAATTATGCTTTCATTACCATCAATAATGTAGAAGATATTGTTGCCACAGAAGGATATGATATTAAAATAGAAGCAGTTGGAGAAAATGCTGCTGTAGCGGAAGAATTAGATACAAAAGCAGAAATAGTAGAAGAAGAAGGAATGAAAAAAATAAAGGTAACATTTACAAATACTACAGGTACTGCTACAAAAGATAAAAAGATACAGTATACAGTAACAATTCCAAAAGAAATGATACAGCCAAAACAAGGTTATGCACAGCCAACAGAAGACCTCAGTGCAGACATTGGAGTAGTGGTGCAAGACATTAAAATAGTTCCAATTATAGATGTAGATGTATATAATAATTTTTTAGAGTTACCTGATCGTCCAAAGGGATTTATGTGGGTACAAGGTAAACAAATAAAAGAAGCAGAGAAAGATATTTATAATACATATGATTATATTGAAGTTAGTGTGTCTAATGGGTATGTATATGCTAAAGAAAAATTAGAAGAAGGTGCAGATGTTTCTGATTGGTTTGAAGGATTACCAGAAGGCGTAAATGCTGTTGTTAAAGAATTAAAAAATTATGACTCAAATTATGACGAATATACTATACTCCATATTAAATTTACTGGTGCACCAAAAACATCAACAGGTACAGACAATATTGTTATAGAGAAAATGATGATACCACAGGGATACATAGAGGGCTATAATGAAGATACTGTTGTAAATTTAGCTCCAGATACACGTGCTGAGGCTATTACAATTATAGTAACGCCTGTTGTTGAAAGTATAGGTGTTAGATTTAGGAGTGGTGTTACAGGGATAGCTCTTCCTCAAATAGGTGATACAGAGTTGCCTACAACAAGTTTGAACCCAGACAATGCGGAATATGCGCCATATAAGGGAGGCCCACAATATGGATATTATCTTGGAGAAAATATAAACGGAATGGTCGCAGAATGGAAAAAAGAATCTGGAACAGGAGATACAGTACAAGCAGGAGATGTATATTCCCTTACAATTCCATTTAAAGCAGGTTATATTGATGATGACACTGGAGCTTGCTATCACCATTATAGCCTTGATTATGAAAATATTAATACATTTAAGGGAGCACCTTCAGGAGAAGGTATTACAGTAGAAAAAGTACAAAGAAAAGAAGGGGACTCTATACGTACACCATCAAATGAAAAAGAAATACAATTTAAAATTACTTATACAGTGCCAGAAAATAAAGATGCAAATACAATTTCTTCTGTAGGGATTGCTGAAGAAATTACTCCTCCAACAGCAGCAGAAGATTTACCAGAAATAGGAGAACTTACAGCAAAACAGGGAGATACAGACAAATATACAGTATCTGCTACTGAATGGGCAGAAACAGATGGAAACTATACAACAGATATTACATTTACAGCAAAAGAAGGTTATACATTTGCAAAAACCATTACAAAACCTGTTTTAACTGGAATAGACGAAAGTGCTATATCAGCAGGTGAAGCTGGTACAGATGAAAATGGAAATCAAACATGGAAATTTACTATTACAATATCTAGTTCTAGCGACCCTAGTACAAATAGTCAGACACGTATGAGTGTAAAAAGAAGTGTAAAACCAATTACCATTGTAAATGATAGTGAGGACAAAACAGAAACAACCAAACCATCAGATAATGGAGAAGATAAAACAGAAACAACCAAACCATCAGATGATGAAGAAAACAAAACAGAAGCAACTGAACCATCAGATGATGGGGAAGACAAAACAGAAGCAAC
>CAJUJJ010000021.1 GCA_910586765.1 uncultured Clostridia bacterium | reverse complement strand
CATTGCCTTTGCCTCCTTTCTGGTTTTGTAATGAGTTTGTTTTGTCCCTCCTTTTGTGATATAATGTAAGTTAATTTCTTAACTTGATTATATTATAATACTGATTTTTCAGTATTTCAAGTGTTTTCACTGAAATTTCAGTATTTTGTTAAAAATTAACAAATTAGGAGGGGATATTTATGTATAATCCTAGCGAAATATCTAATATTATTAAAAATTCAGCCAAAAATAAAAATACAACAATAAAGCAGTTATTAGACAAATGTAATATTAATAAAGGTTTTATATATGATTTAGAACATAAAAAGTCATATCCATCATGTGATAAACTTTCTCGTATAGCCGACTATCTTGATGTTTCAGTTGATTACTTACTAGGTCGTACAGACAATCCTAACTCTCACAAGTCTTAACTTTCTGGCTGTCATTTGACAGCCTTTTTTTACGCTATTTTCTCTTCTTGTTCTATCAATGGTAAAATTTCTTCTTCTTTTAGTAAGTTATACAAAAACAATCTTCCTTTTTGTGTCCACTTTGTTACCATCTCTACATCTTCTTTGCCATTAGAACGTTTAAATGTAAATGTTTCAGAATGTACATAACCTTTATTATGATATTTCTTGTATAACAGCCACTGATTTCCTTGTTTGTACTGCACCTCTAACGTATGTAATAATTTATTCATCTCTGTGCCACTCATACCATAGTCTTTAGCAATTTGCGTAATTGTCACAAGTTTTTTACTTCTTAATATAGTATCTGTATAATCTGCTTTTGGCTTTAATTCTCCAATTATTTGCTTTTGTTGTAAATTTTCTGTTTTTAGTTTTTCTTTTTCTGCTCTTTCCTGTTTTAATTGCGAAAGCAACTGTATACCAAAATCTGGATTTTCAAGTATTGCATTAACTACATTATCCGTCGCATAAATACCATGTTTTCTAATGGATTTTAAAACAGCCTTTACTTCTTTTTTAAATTGTTTCGCAATCGTTTTTCTGCTTTGCATTAAAACTTCATATACTCCATCTTCTGTTAAAAACCACATTTCTCTATTTTGACCTGATACAAACAATGTTTGGGTCAGCTTCTCATCGTCATCTATATTGCGTATCATTGTTGAAACATCGCTGTGTTCAATCCATTCTGCAACTTCTTTTGCTAAAAATAATGGATTGTCTATATCTCCATACAATGTCAATTGTTTTCCAAGTATCTGTTGCTTTTGTAGTATTGTTAACTCATTCATCTGATTACCTCCCTCTGATTCTGTCCTTTTCAAGCTGAATTGCTTTCACTTGTTCTCTTGCTATTCTTTTCATAGCATTACGTACTCTTTCTTTACTATCCATATCAAGCATTAAAGCATGAAGTACAATTAATAATTCTGCTGTTCGCTCTATTACATTTGATTCAAAAATATCTACATCAAAAATATTGTCATAGTCATCTCTATAGTATTCTTCATTACATTCTTCATCACTAAATATATAATTATAATATTTTGATAGTGAAGTAATGAGAGTACCACTTTTTTCTATTACTTTTCTTATTTTCTGATATTTTGAAAAGGAATTTTTTAATATTTTAATATCATTTTTTAACTCTTTGTTCATCTTTTCACCTCTTTTTCATTCTGTAACCAATTACTTTTATTATTACACTACACGCATAATATACAAACCAAATGATAAGAATAGGAGTAGAACACAATGTAAAAAGAAATAATAGTATTGTATTTACATCTTTTGCTGTTTCTATTTCACATTTTACAAATATTGTAAAATATATCGCAACTGCTATCATAACCACTACCAAAATTCCAACAATTATTTGACTTATTTGCATAATGTTATCCCTTTCTAATTGTTCTGTACTTGTCTGAATATCTATGCTTTATCACCATTTCCTGTAATGTATCTTTACACACAAGCCAATTCTCATTATTCAGATTTTTGCTTTTTAGAAACAGTTTTTGTTTCTTTGTTGGTCTTTTGCCTTGCACAATCTCACCTTTTTTGTCAACACTACTTGTCCATATTGGAAGCTTTCTTTGACTTTACCTCTTTTACACTTCATTTCTGCTATAAATACATAAGGATATAATGCAATTATTTTTCCTGTAAGCATAACTTTTACAACAGTCCCTCGTAGTTTCTTGATACGTTCTATCTTTATATTGCTACCAACTTGCAAGCCCATTTTGATGGCTTGGTTTTTTAAGTCGCTTTCTGCCATATTGTCACTCACAACCTAACCCTTGTTTTTTTACCTCTATTAAAAACTTTGCTATTTCTAGCATTTCAGCCGATATACTAGTACCGTTAGAAGTTTCAGAAATTTCCCAATTTGCTAACTTTTTTAATTGTTTTTCCATTATTTTTACTATTTCTTGCGTTGTCATAACATTTTGCTGTTCAATATTACTATTTTTTTCTGCATATTTTTCTAAAAACTCACTAATATTTGCTTGTCCCTTACTATATAAAAACAGTATGTTATCTACTATCTCATCTATCCATACAAAACCATCACTATCTGGTTTTATTAAATCTACACTATCTACTATGATTGCTTTTGGGTCATACTTTTTTATATCCTCTAAAGATTGTTTGATTTCTACATCAATGCTATTATCACATTGTAATTCAAAAATATAGCAAGACCATCGTTTATTTCTTTTATAAAAAACTACTTTTGAAGCTCTTCCTTTTGTAAATCCAATTATTGATATTACAATGTTTCTTAATTCCGACATATTATTTCTACCTTTCACTTTTATTTTTGTTACACCGCTTGGATACTGTTTCTTTTCTGTACTATATTTACGAATATATGTTCGTATTATTATGTAAAAATATCCCTTTTTCAGAAGGTATTCCTCTTACATCAATGCCATACTATTCCACAATAACATTCTCCTTTGCCTGTCCAACTCATAACAGTAGCAATATCTTTTTCATTTGCACCAGACTGCAATAACTTATTTGCAAATCTGTTACAATCTTTTTGCCAAACTTGATACAATCTGCTACCTTTTGCTTTTTCTCTTTCTTTTACCATATCCTCCAGCTTTTTGAGCCCTTCCTTTTGTGTATCAAATGGTATATCCATATTACTTTTTGTCCTTTCTTAATTCCCTCTTGAAACAAACGATTAGTCTAACTATACCTAACACTATCCAAGAGAACACACCTACTACAATACTACCAACAAACAGAACTACACTTCCTATCATAGTAAGAATGATTACAACAGCATTTGTTATCAATTCTGCTAAATTCCACGCAATATTTATTACAAATACTGTAACCGCTATTACTGCTACTAAAATCAAGCATACCGCTATAAATCCTCTTACTTCTATAACATTCCTCACTTTAAAATATAGCTTGTATTTTTCCCTTTGATTTCACTTTTGTTATTTTTCCAATGTTTCTGTAATACTCTTTTATTTCATCTAAATCCACTTGTATCTGTTTTCCTTTAGGATATTTTAAAATCTTATCCTCTTTTACCAAACTTCTAACTGATGATGTTGTAATTGATGTGTTAGGGTCTTCTTGTTTCAATTCCTTTACAGCTTCTGGAATACTTCGCAATATTGGTATTTTATCATTTCTTATTACTTCCAGTTTTTTCAACTCCTTAAATGCCTTTTTTTCTACAGAACATTTTGGAATTTTACCTTCTTTAATTCTCAATGAAAAACCAGATATATCTTCTAATTCCTCACCATCAATACAAATTCTTACATCATTCTGGGATATAAAATCAATGCTAATGTTTCGCATAACATTCCCCCTTTTTATTTCTTAAAGCCGTCCTACTGACTTTCTGTTTTTTGTTTATCAATACTTCATTTGTTGCACTGTTTGGACACAATATTGCTTTTTTCTTCATTATAATATATTGTTAGTGTCAGCTCTGCTGGTTTTTTTGCAGAGCGTTTTAATATTTTATTCCCAACAAATTTTTTCCAGCATAGATGATATATTCTTTCATTTGTTTTCCATATAGTATTTGTAGTCTATGCTCTATCATATAAGCTATTAAGCCCATAAATTGACATTTATATTGCCAATATTTTAGTAACATGAATACTAAAAGTAACCATTGAGCCGATTTAAAAAGTATTTTCATAAAAAGCCTCCTATGATAATTGAAAAAATTTGTTTTCTTTTCTGTCATACTCTTGTTTACTAACTGTAAAAATGTACTGCACCGCTTGGACACTATACTGCATTTTTTTCATCTTCATCATACAAATCATTTAAAGTACAACCTAGTGCTTTTGCTACTAAATAAACAACTTGTACATTAGGATTTCTTACATTTGTTTCCATTTGAGTAATGTATACTCTTGATACGCCTGCCTGTTCTGCTAATTGTTCTTGTGTTAACTTTTTTTCTTTTCTTCTCTTTTTTACATTCTCAGCTAAACTCATATTTTTTCATCTCCCTTCACATATTGTTGTTTAATGTTATGTTTTATGTTAAAATGTAATTATGTTACTTTTTCATTTAATATATTTTTATTGGAGGTGCTTATATTATGAATAATCCTAAAGATATTTCTTATTCTCAAATGGATATGTACATAAAGGATATCCAAAAATTCTCAAAGTTCATAGAACCTTTTTTTGAAAAATCAAGACTATACTCAACATCAAAAGATGAACAAAGATTTATGAAACAATCTATGGAGCCATACTTAAAAGATGAACAAAGATTTATAAGACAATCTATGGAGCCATATTTAAGAGACGAACAAAGATTTATAAAACAGCAATCTATTATATCTAAATTAGAAAATGACCCTATTCTTCACTTAAATGATAATATCCTAGATAAAAAATGCTTTTATTCTTATATACAAAAAATGCAGACTATTTTAAATACTACAGGACAAGACCCTTTAAATGGTATTTTAAGCAATATTGATACTTCAAAAACAATTATTCCTGAAATTCTTTCAAATTTAGATATTTCAGCAGTAAATGATTGTATGCAAGATATTTATGATGATACAGATGAAATTCTTGATACAAATTTTGAAGAAACTGCTTTAAATTTACTTGAAAATTTTAAAATTGGTGTTAATGAATATAACTTAAATGCTAATACAATAACAAAAATTAAAATTCCAAATAATATGAAACAGTGGAATTGTTTCTTTTTAGTATTTATATTTGCTGTACTTATGATTGGTTCTTTATCACCTTATTTAGCCCCCGAAATCATAAATAATCTTAAAGCAATTATGCAAGGTTTTGCTGGTTCAGCATTATATGATGCTGCTAAAGAAGCATTTAAAAAAACTGACTCAACCAAGTAAGTAATGGTATTAATGCTCCCTCAAAAAAAGAGGGCATTAATCTCAAATAAAGAAATAAAAGCCACAAATTCAACCAAATTTTTATTTGTTTTTCTAAACTTTTCGATATTGTTAGTGGCTTACGTTTTTCTAAAACTTCTACTCTTTTTAGCAGCATATCTACTGTTTTAATTAAAACATCATTATTTTCTGTCATATTTTTTCATCTCCCTTCACATATTATTGTTTCGTGTTGCGTTTTGTGTTAAAATGTAACTGTGTTACTTTTAACTTGGTTATATTATATCTCTAAATTTAGATATTGTAAAGCATTTTTATATAAATTTAGAGATTTTAGCAATTTATCTAAAAAGGAGCAAATGTATATGTATAATTCTAGTGATGTTGCTAATAAAATAAAGATGATTACTAAATCAAAAAATATTTCAATGAAGAAATTATTAGAAGAGGTAGGACTTGGTTTTAATACAATGTCTAATATGAAAACATCTATGCCTAAAGCAGATAATCTTGCCAAAATAGCAGATTATCTTGACTGTTCTGTAGATTTTTTACTTGGTAGAACTGATGACTTCACCAAAATAAAAGGCTCTACTATAGTAGCTGGAAAGATAAAAGACACAAATATAGAAAGTGATATTATAGAAGATACTTTTGTAATGGGTGTTAACATAGAAAATACTAAAATAGGAAGTAGCTATAAAAAAAATAATGCAGAGCCAACAATAAATGAAAATGAAGCAGAACTTCTCAATGTTTATCGTTCTTTATCTTTTAGAGATAAGCACGAACTTATGTCTATTTTATATAAGATGCAAGATGAAACCACCAAAGCATAAAATAATTATTATAAAGATATTAAAGGGGAAAATATAAAACGAGAATTTGTTTATGTTCTAACATTCGAAAAAAGTTGGAAACAATTAAATTTATCAGAAAAGGATTTGCGAGTATTAGAGAACATAATTTTGGACAAACCAGATATAGGAGAAGTAATACAAAGTACAGGTGGTTTACGAAAAATGCGTTTTGCTATTGATAATAGAGGAAAAAGCCATAGTATACGTATTTTATATATTGATTTTTCATATTGTGAAAAGACTTATTTTTTATTCGCTTATCCTAAAAATGAATTAGAAAATATAACCGATAAGCAAAAGCAAATATTTAAAACTATGATACATATTTTACTTGAAGAATTAAGGAGTTGATTGATATGGCTAATATATTTGATGAAGCAATAAAAGCATTAGGGGAAGCAATAGAATATGAAAAAGGCAATCAGAACAAAGGACATTCTGTTTTCAGAGAACTGAAACCCATTACCCCAGCAAAAGAATATACTGCAGAGGACATAAAACGAATTAGAGAAGAACACAATTATACACAATCCTATTTTGCTGATTTAATTGGTGTATCTTTAAAATGTGTTCAATCTTGGGAATATAACCAAAGTAAACCTAGTGCATCAGAAAGAAGAATTATAAGGTTGATTGAAAAAGGAGAAGACATTTTACAAGTAGCAGAAATTATAAATATATAAATAAACTTTATTTTTGAAATGGAGGATAAAGCTACTAAAGCATAAAATAATAAAAAGGAGGAATTACAAATGTCTGTATTAAAACAAGAAGCAATTAAAATTATTGAGGAAATACAAGAAGATGCTATGTCTCAAGTTATTACCTATTTAAAACAAATGGCAGATAAAAAACAGAGTTCTAAAAGTTTAGAGGGATTTCACACATTACAATCCTTTGCAGGAACTTTGCCACCAGATTTTGATTACAAAAAGGAATTAGAAGAAGCGAGGGAAGAAAAATATGGTCGTTTTGATTGACACAAATATTATATTAGATATTTTACAAAAAAGAGTTCCTTTTTATGAATATTCTTATCAAGTATTATCTTATTGTGCTTCTGGAAAAATAAAAGGCTATATTGCATTACATTCTATTTCAAATATTTTTTACATTCTTAGAAAATATTTTTCAGCTAATGACCGCAGAAAACTACTTATAGGAGTATTAGAGTTTCTTGAAATTGCAAACGTTAATCGCGAAGAGGTAAAACGTGCTTTATTAAGAAATGATTTTATTGATTTTGAAGATTGTTTATAAGATGAATGTGCAAAACAAGTTTTTGCTGATTATATTATAACAAGGAATACAGATGATTTTTTAACATCAGAGATACCTGCAATTTCTCCAGCTGATTTTTTGGAAGAATGGAAGAATATGCAGAAAGATAACTAAATAAGACTACTAGAGGGGAAAGAAAATATGGGATTTTTAGACACATTTAAAGGAAATCAATACAAAACAGAGTTAGAAAATTTACAACAGCAATACAAAATATTAGAAACTGAAATGGATATTCAAAAGCAGACTTATACTACATTAGAAGAAAAATATAACAGTTTAGAAGCAGAACTAAAAAATACACAACAAGATTATCAAAATTTACAACAACTTATGACACCAGAAATGAAAGAAGCAATCGTATTACAAAAAGAATTACAAAGATTAAAAAATGAAATAGAAGAACAAAAAGTAAAATTAAAAACTGACTTAGAAAAACATCAAATTAAATTAAAAACGGAAACAGCAATAAAACAAAAGGAATTAAATGAATTAGATAGCAAAATTAAAGTGCAGAATAGTGAAAAAATAAAATTAGAAATAGATATCAAAGAAAAGAAAAAACAAGTAGCTTATCTTGATGATGAATTACTTGTACAGGAATTTGGATTATATGAACCTAAATTTGACTTTGCAAATGCACTGGGGTATAAAGAAGCTCTTTCAAATATACGAACTAAGCAAAAAGTTATGATAAAAGAAAAAAGTGCTGTGAATGGTGCTACTGGTTGGACAGTAAATGGTGATGCTACACAAGGTAAAAAAATGGTAAATGATACACAAAAACTTTTGCTTCGTGCTTTTAATCAAGAGTGTGATGAACTAGTAAACAAAGTAAAATATACTAATTTTGACGCTTCTCTTGATAGAATAAATAAAAGTGCAGAAGCTATTTCAAAGCTTGGTACAATTATGAATATTTCTATAAGGAGAGAATATCTTCACTTAAAACAAGATGAACTTCGTCTTGCTTTTGAATATCAAGTCAAAAAACAAGAAGAAAAAGAAGCTGTAAAGGCAGCAAAAGCAGAGCAGAGAGAACAGGCAAAAATACAAAAAGAATTAGAAGAACGTCGTCGCAAAGTGGAAAAAGAACAAACACACTATCAAACTGCTTATGAAAAGTTAAAAGCACAGATTGAACAAAATCCTGATAATGCTGACCTACTCCAGAAACAACAGGAAATGGAGGCAACACTTTCTGACATTGATAAAGCACTTACAGATATTGATTACAGACAAGCGAATATGAGAGCAGGCTATGTATATATTATCTCTAATATAGGCTCATTTGGCAAAGATATTTATAAAATTGGTATGACAAGACGATTAGAACCTCAAGACCGTATTGATGAACTTGGTGGTGCCTCTGTTCCATTTAATTTTGATGTTCACGCTATGATATTTTCTGACGACGCTCCTTCTCTTGAAACAGCACTTCACAAAGCTTTTGAAGATAAAAAAGTAAATATGGTAAATCATAGACGTGAATTTTTTCATGTAACACTTAATGAAATTAAAGAAGTTATCAAGAAAAACTTTGATAAAACAGTAGAATTTATTGATATTCCAGACGCAGAACAGTATCGTGTTAGTGAAAAAATGAGGAATTGCAAAAATTAATGATTGTAAAATTACATTAATCGTGCTAAAGTCAAAGTAATATCTCATAATTAAAATCAAAGATTTATTTAACTTTACAAAAAAAAGGAGGACTTTTATGTTTTGTACAAACTGTGGACATCAATTATCAGACACTGCAAAATTTTGTAGTGAGTGCGGATATTCCATAAATTCTTCAGAAATTCAAAATGTTCAAGAAGAAAAAGTAATTAAAGAAGGACTATGCAATCGTGTAAAAAGTAAATTCTTTGTTCAAAACGGACATGGTATATTAACAAATAAAAGATTTATTTATTCTAAACACAGTTTAGCGAAAATAGCAGGCATGGGTGTTTTAGTTAATTTAACAAAAGGTGATTATGATTTTGATATTCCTATTGCAGATATTGCAGAATTAAAAGAAGGAAAACAAGGTATTAGCAAAACAATTATTATTGTAACCAAAACAGGAGAAGAATACAATTTCTATTTTACTGATAGGCAAATATGGTTGATTGAATTTCAAAATCTTATTTCTAAGTAACAAAGGTGAAAGTTAATTATTAGAAAAAAGCCCTTACTGCTGCTAACATAAAAGGGCTTTTTCAAAAAGAATTAATATAATTGGGGTTCTCTATTTATTATATCAAAGCCGTCCTACACTTTCAAGTTTTTTTACAAAACACGAAAGGATTGATATAATATGGCAACAATTAGAAAAAGAGGTACTTCTTATCAAATTAGAGTATCTTGTGGTACTGATATCTATGGTAAAAAAATAATAAATTCTATGACATGGAAACCAGATGACAAAATGACCACACGTCAAATAGAAAAAGAATTAAATAAAATCGCTGTACAATTTGAAGAAAAAGTAAAAAAGGGTGTTACTGTAAAAATTGATAACAAAATAAAACTACACGAATTTTGTGATATTTATTTAGATATGCAGAAAAAAACACTTTCTCCTAATACATTCCATAATTATCAAAAAGTAATAGAAAATTATATTGTTCCTGCATTAGGACATTTAAAATTAATTGATGTAACACCTTTACACATACAAAAATTTGTAAATGCTCTTTCAGAACAAAAAGCAAATTATAATACAAAATCAACATATTTATTACCATCTACTGTAAAGGCATATTTTATCGTTTTACAGTCAATTTTCAAATTTGCTTGTAAAAAAGGCTTTCTGGATTTTAATCCATCATCACTAAATAATATTGATATGCCTAAAACTCCACCAGTTCACACAGACATATTAGATGAAAAAGGTATTACTGCATTATTAAATTGTTTAGAAAAAGAGCCTTTTGAACGTAAAATAATAATACATTTAGCTTTATGTACTGGTTGTAGACGTGGTGAGTTAGCTGCATTACAATGGAGTGATATATTGTGGGATAAAAAGCAAATTGTAATATCAAAAACAGCATATCATGTTACTGACAAAAAAGGAATAAAACTACCTAAAACTTCTAGTAGTAATCGTACTATTACTATACCAGATTATATGATTTGTATGCTTAGACAATATAAAAAATATCAAATAGAACAGCAACTTTTTACACAAACACCTAATCAATATAATATGCTTTTTACAGATAAACATGGCGATTATCTATCTGTTACTGCATTGTCTAACTGGTTTAAACATTTTTTAAAAAAGAATAATTTACCATATATTAAATTCCATGCCCTTCGCCACACTTCTGCTACTATACTACTTGTAAATGGCACAAATATTAAAACTGTTTCTAGTCGTTTAGGGCATACTAATTTAACCACTACAAACAGATATTTACATGCTTTAACTGACGTTGATGTTATTGCTGCTGAAATGTTCGAAAAAAAATTAAATTTTAATGAAATGGGACAAAAGTGGGACAAACACGCTTAAACTTGTTTAAAATATAAAATAGTAAAGTGCTGAAAATACTGTAATATCAATACTTTCAGCACCTTTTTTATAATACCATTCTTTTCTTTTACATATTTGTAAACAAAATATAAATAATCAATTTATTCATAGTAAGCTTCCTTTTCAAAAAAATACACTCACAACTTTTTAAACACAACAAATTTGACTGATTTTAAATGTTTTTATTACTAAAATAAAAATATCTTTACTTTTACTATAACATACTTTATTTTTATAAACAATTTATTTTTGCCTTATTATATTACAAAACATAGTAAATACTACTATAAAAAAGAAATTCTATTTGTAACAACAATACAACAATTCATTTATATTCAGTCAGTATCAATCAACATTGTGCACATATTACAATCATAAACAGTCATATTTGTGATTGTTTATGATTGATTTTGATTAAAAATGATGTTATAGTATTAACAGAAGGAGGGAAAAACAAATGCTAACAGAACAAAGATACCAAAAAATAATGGATATGGTTGATGATAAAAAGACAGTTACTGTATTAGAGTTAGTTGAGGAATTAGATATATCAGAGTCTACAGTCAGAAGAGATTTGGTATCACTTGACAAACTAGGAAAACTTATCAGGGTACACGGTGGTGCTACTGCACTTGATTTACAATATGATATGGCTGATGTTGGCATTGCCAAAAAAAGTACATTAAATTTAGAACAAAAACACATCATAGGAAAATATGCAGCAAAATTAATTGTACCTGGCGATTTTGTTTATCTTGATGCTGGTACAACAGTTGAAATCATGGCAAGCTACATTACAGAAAAAAATGCCAACTATGTTACCAATTCTGTTTGGCAAGCGAAAGCATTAGCAAAAAATAATATCCCTGTTACCATTATAGGAGGTACTTTTAAAGCAGTAACAGAAGCAATTATCGGCAGTGAAGCAGTAGAAAATTTACAAAAATATCATTTTACAAAGGGCTTTTTTGGCACAAACGGCATAAGTGAAGTAGCACAATTTAGCACACCAGAAGCAAACGAAGCATCTGTAAAAAGAACAGCTATGTTGCAATGTAAAAAGTCTTATGTTTTAGCAGATTCCAGTAAATTTAATATTGTTTCCGCAGTAACATTTGGTCAAATAGAAAATAGCACTATTATTACAACAAAATCAGCACCAGAAAATCATATCAATACGATATACGTAGAAAAATGAAAGGTAGGCGAAAAATATGATTTATACCGTTACATTCAATCCCTCATTAGATTACATTATTACAGCAGAGCAACTCATCGCTGGAGAAATTAACAGAGTTACATCAGAGCTTATACTAAGCGGTGGAAAAGGTATCAATGTTTCTATTGTACTCAACCATTTAGGAGTAGAAAATACAGCACTTGGATTTGTTGCTGGTTTTACAGGAGAAGAAATTGAAAATGGTTTTAAAAGAAGCGGAGGAAAAAGCGATTTTATACATTTAGAAAAAGGACTTTCTCGCATAAACGTTAAAATCAAAGCAAAAGAAGAAACTGAAATCAATGGCATAGGGCCAGAAATCAGCGAAAAAGAATTACAGCAACTCTTTGACAAATTAGATACATTACAATCAGAAGATATATTGATATTAGCTGGAAGCGTACCTGCAACACTTCCCAAAGACATTTACGAAAAAATAATGGCAAGACTACAAAACAAAGGCATTAAAATTATAGTAGATGCTACAAAAGAATTACTTGTCAATGTTATGAAATATCAACCATTTTTGATAAAGCCAAACAATCACGAATTAGGTGAAATATTTGGTGTGAAATTAAAGGGAGAACAAGAAATTATTACATATGCTAAAAAGCTACAACAAATGGGCAATAACAAAGTAAATGTTTTAGTATCTATGGCTGGTGACGGTGCTATATTGGTTGGAGCAAATGGAGAGATATATAAAACACCAGCACCAAAAGGAACAGTTGTCAATTCTGTAGGTGCTGGAGATAGCATGGTAGCGGGATTTACAGCAGGATATTTAAAAAATAATTCATTAGAAGAAGCGTTTTATATGGGTGTAGCAACAGGCAGTGCAAGTGCCTTTTCAAAATATTTAGCAACAAAAACAGAAGTAGAGGCAATATTAAAGACATTAAAAAGAGAAATATAATATGACAATTTGAGAGGAGGATATTTTTATGAAAATTACAGAATTATTATCAAAAAATTCTATATTATTGGGAGCAGCACCAAAAAGCAAAGAGGAAGCCATTGATACATTAGTAGATTTAATGGAAAAAGGAGATAAATTAAACGATAGAGAAGGTTACAAAAAGGGAGTATTGGAGAGAGAAGCGAGCGGAACAACGGGTATTGGAGAAGGTATTGCCATTCCTCATGCAAAAGTTGCAGCGGTAAAAAATCCTGGTTTAAGTTCTATGACAGTACCAGAGGGAGTGGATTACGAGTCATTAGATGGTGAACCAAGTAAATTATTTTTTATGATTGCAGCACCTGCTGAGGGCGGAGATGTACACATTGAAGTATTACAAAGACTTTCTATGCTTTTAATGAACGAAAATTTTAGAAATGACTTATTAAATGCAAAAGATGTTGATACTTATTTAGACATTATTGACAAAGCAGAAAGAGAAAAATTTGCAGAAGAATATGCCGATGAAAAACCAGCTTCACAAAGCACTGGAGGATATGATGTATTAGCTGTTACAGCCTGTCCTACAGGTATAGCACATACTTTTATGGCAGCAGAAAATTTAGCAACAAAAGGAAAAGAAAAAGGCATTTCTATCAAAGTTGAAACAAATGGCTCAGGTGGGGCTAAAAATGTACTGACAGCAGAAGAAATTAAAAATGCAAAATGTATTATTGTTGCAGCAGATAAAAAAGTAGAAATGGCTCGTTTTAATGGCAAAAAAGTCATTGTTACAAAAGTTGCTGATGGTATTCACAAAGCTGATGAACTTTTAGACAGAGCTATGGCAGGCGATGCACCTATATTCCAAGCAGAAGGTGGTGCTGAAGAACAAACACAAGAAAAAGGAAAAGGACTTCATACAGTATATGTTGACTTAATGAATGGCGTTTCTAATATGCTTCCATTTGTAATAGGCGGTGGTATTTTAATTGCATTAGCTTTCTTGTTTGATAATTACGAAAT
Source organism: uncultured Clostridia bacterium (assembly GCA_910586765.1). GTDB lineage: Bacteria > Bacillota > Clostridia > Lachnospirales > Anaerotignaceae > Coprocola. The sequence goes on along the minus strand of CAJUJJ010000021.1, from coordinate 30,565 downwards.
CAATCCTGCAAATTTTGGAAGTAACACACCATTTGCAGCATTTTTAAAACAAGTTGGAGATGGTGCATTTGCATTTATGTTACCTGTATTAGCTGGTTTTATTGCCTCTAGTATAGGCGACAGACCAGCATTAGCAGTTGGTTTTGTAGGTGGATTTTTAGCAAAAGAAGGTGGAAGTGGATTTTTAGGTGCATTAGCAGCAGGATTTATAGCAGGTTATTTAATATTAGCATTGAAAAAAGCATTTGACAAACTTCCTCAAAGTTTAGAAGGTATCAAACCTGTATTACTTTATCCTCTTTGTGGTATATTTTTGATAGGTGCAATCATTATATTTATTATCAATCCAATAGTAGGTGCAATAAATACAGCATTATTTAATGGTTTAAATTCAATGGGTTCTTCTAGTAAAATATTGCTTGGCATTATATTAGCAGGTATGATGTCTATTGATATGGGAGGTCCAATAAATAAAGCAGCTTATGTATTTGGTACAGCATCTATTACAGAAGGCAATTATGAAATGATGGCAGCCGTTATGATAGGCGGTATGGTTCCACCTCTTGCTATTGCATTAGCAACAACATTCTTTAAAAATAGATTTACAGAAGCAGAAAGAAAATCAGGTGTTGTAAATTATATTATGGGTCTTTCATTCATTACAGAAGGTGCAATTCCTTTTGCAGCATCTGACCCACTTCATGTAATACCAGCTTGTGCAATCGGTGCAGCTGTTTCAGGAGGATTGTCTATGTTCTTTAACTGTACATTAATGGCACCACACGGCGGATTGTTTGTACTTCCTGTTATTGGAAATAGTATTATGTATTTATTATCACTTGTAATCGGTTCTGTGGTTGGTACAGCATTGTTAGCAATACTGAAAAAACCTATTCAAAACTAAACAAAAACATAACAAGCCCAAGCATTCGCTTGGGCTTATATTATTCATTTGCTGTATGATTAGAAATACTAGAATATAATCTGTCTATTGTAATGTCAGTAATATAACATTGTCCTAATTTTTCTACATCACACTTTATTTTTTCAGCAATGTCATTATCATTTTGTTGACATTGAAAAGATACACTAACATCAAAAAATAATTTCATTTCTCCCATACTTTTTACTACTCTAAAATCATGTATTTCAAATGTATTATCTATACTTTTTACAATTTGTTTTACTTTATGATACAGTTGTTTTGTTTGCTCATCTTCCATATCAATAGGGTCCATGTGTATTACTGTATCACACAAAAACTTTTGTTTAATATCCCTCTCTATTGTGTCAATTATTTCATGTGTTTTTAATATATCATCATGTGCTGACACTTCTGCATGAAGGGAAACAAGCCTTTTTTCTGCACCATAGCTATGCACAATTAAATCATGTACGCCCAATATACCATTATAAGAAAGCACTTCATTTTTAATTTCCTCTACTAAATCAGAACATGGTGCAGTTCCAATAATAGGGTTAAGTGTTTCTCTTGCTGTCGTAATACCTGTATATAATATAAAAAGTGCTACCACAATACCCATATATCCATCAATATTTTTTTCAAAAAAATGTGTTACAAGCATACCTATTATTACAGCAGAAGTTGCTACTACATCTGTCAAACTATCCATTGCTGTTGCTTGCAGTGTTGCTGAAGAAATCATATTCCCCATTTTTTTATTAAAAAAGCACAACCACAATTTTACTAATATAGAACACAACATTATAAAAAACGACAACATATGGAATGTCATTTGCTGGGGGTGTATGATTTTATCAAAAGATGCTTTTAAAAGTTCTATACCCATCAATATAATAATCATAGAAACTACAAAGCCTGCTACATATTCATATCTTCCATGTCCAAAAGGGTGTTCTTCATCTGGCGGTCTATCTGCTAAATGAAATCCTAAAAGTGTCGCAACAGAAGAAGCGGCATCAGACAAATTGTTTAAGGCATCTGCCATAATAGATACAGAAGATGTTATCATACCTGCAAATAATTTTACACAAAAAAGCATAAAATTACAAAATATCCCTACATATCCACTTATTACACCACATTTTTTTCTTGTTTCACTATCTATTACATCACTTTTGACAAAATACTTTAATATAAACTTTATCATACACTCCCCCCAATACTATTTCCCCCAAATACCTTTTACATCTGTTAAATCCCTTGTACTAATAAGATATTTTTCTATCATTTTTACAGGTTGATAAGAACGTTTTGCTTTTCTCATGCCTTCTATTCCCATATCTTCTTCTCTATTTATCAATTCTACGTTCTGACACTCATGCAATATATACTGCTGATTTATCATAGGATATGCCCCATCTACATCTGTTTTTGCTTTTTCAATGTGTATTAACTGCATATTATTTGATAATCTTTCTCCTAATGTAAATGCAACTAATTCCCCTTTTACAAATATACAGCCACCTGTTAATCCTAATGCTTTTCTATGACGCAATGCAAGCATTACAGATGTTCTTTCATCTGATAGTTCAACAGAATGTTCGTCTTTTTGGTCGCTCCAGCCTTCATACAGTGCAATACATTCTTCTATCATACTATCATCTAATACAGCATATTCATAATCTGGATATTTTGATAAAAATTTATTGATATGATTTCTTTTTCCATGCAGTTTTTTACCTTTTAATGTAGCAAGACTTTCTCTTTCATATACATAGTCCCACGCTATTTCTGTAGGCTGTACAAATAATTCAGGGCAGCATTTCAATATTTTATCTTTAAAAGGTGTCCAAACAGAGCGAATTGTTGGCTCTGCACCTATATTTTTCATATAATCAAGTGCAGTATATACTGCTTCTCTATAATTTACATTTGCACCTAATTTCGGAATTGGTGCCCAAAAATGAACAGGTACTTTTTCAAAGTCTAATTTAATATACAATACATTATCTAACTGAGCATATTCCATTTTGCCATTTACGCCCCATATAAAAAGATTTGCAAATGACAAATCCGAACAACCTAAATTCCATGGTTTTGTGTAACTTTCTATAATACTTTTTGCTGATAAATCTATTGGTTTAAATTTTAATTTCTTTTTTATTTCTTGTTGTATTGGCTTTATTTCTAATCCTAACTCCATAATATCCTCCCAATCTTAATACTCATCTATAATATAACAATACTGTTTTTGATATTCATTTGCTATTTTTTCTGCATTTTCATTATGATATATTATTACCTCATTTTGTTTTTGTAACTCCTCTAAAGAGCAATAGCCCATAATTAACTGTACTGCATTTCCTGCACTTAATTTTATATCAGGTGATTTTTTAGTAGGTGTGCCATCTAAATCAAATACACCATTATTTTTTTCTATTACATTATCTTCTATTTGTATGGCACAGTTCTTTTTTTCTCCTATGAAAGACATCAATTTAGAAATATCTAATATCCCCGCAACACCTTTCTCAACTACTTCTTCATAAAGAGAATTTGCTTTTACACATACATCTTCTGGTAATTTTATGCTCACTTTTTTTCCTTGTGCATAAGTACATATACCTTCTACAATTTTTTGATATACAACATTATTTTCTGCTACTGTTTCTACTGCCTGTACAATATCATCTGTATCATAAAAAACAGCATATCCTTTTACATCGCTATTATATTCATAAGCAATTACTTTTGCATTATCTATAGCATAATCTTCCATTTTTAATAAAAAATCTGCCAATGTTCTACTAGCACAACCAGAGTATTTTTGACTAAATTTTTCATAACACTCATATAGCAATTTAAAATTTTGATGAACTTCTTTTATATTGTTATCTTTTTGAAATTGTGCTGTGTTGTCTGACTTGATATATTTACAACGATTTACTGCAATATGTCCAAAACGATAGTAACTGTGTAATACTGCCGGTGTGTGTACTGCTAAAGCATAGCCTTTTTCACTTAACATATTCATAGTATCAGAAAACAATTCTGTCATAAGTCCTTGTTTTCTATATCTCTTATCTGTGCAAACACCACAGAGCATAACACCCTTTACTATTTTTCCTCTTACCCATATGTGCATGGGATAAGACTGCATACAGCAAACAATCTCATCATCTTTTTTAATATATGTTGAAAAACTAGGCAAAAAACGTTTATCAAAAAGCCATTTTCGAAATGCTTCACTATCTTCAAAACATTGTTGCCACATATCACAATATTGTTGTTTTTGTTGTTCTGTTGCTACTTCAACCAAAATATCACTCTTTTCTTATACAATGTCTATTTTTGCTACATTGTATTACAAAAGAGAAAAAAAGTCAAATAATAGTAGTTATCATTAGAATATAAAATATTGAAAAAAATAACAAAAAACATCTCATATTTTTTATTTTTTCGTTTATACTATACAATAACTTTTATGATTTCATTCTTTTATTCTTTGTATGATTTTTTGATATATAGGAAGCATTTTAGGCTCTGTACAATATTGGGGTATTTCTGAAATAGGTATCCATTTTACGCCTTCTGTTTCTTGTTCATTTTGTATCAAGTTACTTTTTTCTGAAGCGATAAAGCAATATGTTACATTCAAATGAATATGAGGGCAAACATACTCTTTATTTTTATAATGCCCTTCTACCGTTAAAATATCAAGGGATACAATACCATTTTTGATAGCTTTTAATTCTGAAACACCTGTTTCTTCTTGTACTTCTTTTATTGCTGTTTTTTGTAAATCATATTCACCATCTGCATGACCTCCCAGCCATGACCATGATTGATAAATTTTATGATATATCATAAGTATTTTATCTTTGTTTTCATTACATACGATAGCTGATGCTGTCATATGAAAAAGCATATTACTACGATATGCTATTTTGTCATAATACATTACAATATATTGCATCATAACAGATTTATCTTTTTGTTCTTTTTCATTCTGTGGCTCATATAACTTGATTTCTTCCAAAAAATTCATACCATATCCCACCCTTTTTTTATATATTTGCTAAATGCAGAAGGCAAAGCATATTTTTGTTGCAAATCATATTGTGTTACCCACACAAAATCAGAACTATTTTCAAAAGAGCTTGCATTTACAAAATATCCTTCCATATGCCACTCTATATGCGTAAAAATATGTTTTGCTTTTCCCATATCTTTTACAGCAGTATAATTTATCCCCCATTGTGAAAGCTGTTCTATATTTGTTTTTTCTGTTAAGGCATTAGGCAATTCCCATAAATTAGAAAGCAATCCTTTTTCTTCTCTTTTATGTAGTGCCAATTTATTTTGACACAATATAAAAAACATCATACGATTTTCAATACGCCTTTGTTTTTTTGCTGCTTTATGAGGAAATTCTAATACATTGTTTTTTTCATATGCTTTACAATGTTGTTTTATAGGACATTGTTCACACTTTGGTGTGCCATTCGGCAAACAAATCGTTGCTCCCAATTCCATCAATGCCTGATTAAAAATATTAGGCTGAGTACATTTTAAAACTTGTTTAATACTTTCTGTATATTCTTTTCTCAATGTTTTATCCATAATATCTCTATCATCTGCATATAATCGTGTCATCACTCTTAAAACATTGCCGTCTATTGCCGCCTCAGGCTGTCCAAAAGCAATAGAGCAAATTGCTCCTGCCGTATATTCTCCTATTCCTTTTAATTTTAGCAATTCATTATAATCGTTAGGAATTTCTCCACAATATTTGTCCATAATTTCTATAGCAGCCTTTTTTAAATTTTTTGCTCTGCTGTAATATCCCAATCCTTGCCAAAGTTTTAATAGTTTTTCGTCAGACACTTCTGCTAATTGTTTTACTGTAGGTAATTCTTCCAAAAATCGCACATAATACTCTTTTACTGCTTCCACTCTTGTCTGCTGCAACATAATTTCAGATACCCATACACCATATGCTGTTACATTTTCTCTCCAAGGCAACACACGTGCATTTTTTTGATACCACAGCACCAAATGTTGTACAATATTACTTAAATCTTTCATAATTCCTCCCTATTATAAAATCCCCTCTGCAAATTTTTATTTTATTTGCAGAGGGTGTTAAAATAGTTTTATGTAGTTAAATTACTTTTTAATGTCTAAAATGTCTCATACCTGTAAATATCATAGCAATACCTGCTTTATCACACGCATCAATGGATTCCTGGTCACGTATAGAACCACCTGGTTGTATAATTGCTGTAATGCCTGCTTTTGCACACGCTTCTACACAGTCTGGGAATGGGAAAAAGGCATCAGAAGCTAATACAGCACCTTTTACTGTTTCTTCTCCCAAATGGTTTATACCATGTTCTATTGCCTGCTCACAAGCCCATATTCTATTTACCTGTCCTGGTCCAATGCCTACAGATTGTTTGTCTTTTCCTATAGCAATACCATTTGATTTTGTATATTTTACCATTTTCCATGTAAATAACAAATCTTCCATTTCTTTATCAGAAGGTTTTCTTTGTGTTACTACTTTTAAATCTTTTTCCACAAGCAATTCATTATCTATATCTTGTACTAATATACCACCAGATACTTTTTTGATGTCAATAGAACCTGCTGGCTGTTTTTGTGTAATATCCTGCAATGTCATTAAACGAATATTTTTCTTTTTTTCTAATATTTCAATCGCTTCTTTTTCAAAAGATGGTGCAAGTACAATTTCTACAAATATTTTGTTAATTTCTTCTGCTGTCTTTTTATCTATTTCTCTATTTGAAACAATAATACCTCCAAATATAGAAACTGGGTCTGAATTGTATGCCTTCATATAAGCATCATAAATATTTTCTGCACTTGCTACACCACAAGGATTAGCGTGTTTACAAGCCACAATAGTAGGCTCGTCATATTCTTTCAAAAGTTCCAAAGCACCATTCGTATCATTGATATTATTAAATGAAAGTTCTTTTCCATGAAGCTGTACTGCATTTGTCAAAACACCTTTGCTATTTCCTACTTCTGCATAAAATGCTGCTTTTTGATGTGGATTTTCTCCATATCTCATTTCCTGCACTTTTTCATATGTCAAACTCAATGTATTTGGAAATTGTTCTATACCTGCCTGTTTTTTCATATAATCTGCTATCAAACTGTCATAATGTGCTGTGTGCATAAACACTTTAGCACTTAAATAAAATTTTGTTTCTAATGAAATATCATTATTTTGTTTTAATTCTGAAAGCACTTTGTTATAATCTTCTGGGTCAATAATAACTGCAACATCTTGATAATTTTTTGCTGCAGCTCTTATCATAGTTGGCCCGCCAATGTCAATATTTTCTATTGCTTGCTCTCTTGTGACACCTTCTTTTAATATTGTTTGTTTAAATGGATACAAATTTACAATTACCATATCTATGGTATCAATGCCTAATTCTGAAAGCTGTTTCATATGTTCTGCATTTCCTCTTATAGCAAGTATACCAGCATGTATGGAAGGGTGTAATGTTTTTACTCTGCCATCTAAGCACTCTGGAAAATTAGTCACACTTGATATACCAATGCAAGAAATACCAGCATTTTGTAATGTATGATAAGTTCCTCCTGTAGATATAATTTCTACTCCTAAACTGGACAACTCTTTTGCAAATTCTACTATGCCTGTTTTATCAGATACACTAATTAACGCACGTTTCATAAAAATATCCTCCTTATATTACTCCCATTTTGTCACATAAAAAAACCGTCTGGGTATTTCTATGTGATGCCCAGGCGGTCGGCTTTTTCATTTGTACTCCCTGTAGTTCTATCTACTTCCGCCAGTTATACAAATGCTCATTCATTTTTTTTATTATATCTCATTTTTTGCCATCTATCAATACAAAATTGCAATTCATTACAGCAAACATTATTTTACAAATAAATTGTTTCTGTCATCTACATCTACCGTCAATACAGTATCTGGTTCTAAATCTTCCTGTATTATTTTTTTGGCAATAAGTGTTTCAACGTGTCTTTGTACATATCTTTTCAGTGGTCTTGCACCATAAACAGGGTCATATGCCTGTTCAATAATAAGTTGCTTTGCACTTTCTGTAACAACACATTGCAGTTGTTTTTCAGCCATTCTCTTATTGAGGTCTTTCAATATCAAATCAATGATATTTGTAATATTTTGTTTTGTCAATGGTTTATAAAATACAATTTCATCTAGCCTATTTAAAAACTCTGGTCTGAATGATTTTCTTAAAAGTTCTCCTACTTTTATTTTAGCGTCTTCTTTAATTTCTCCCTGCTCATCTATGCCATCTAGCAAATAAGGAGAACCTAAATTTGATGTTAATATGATAATAGTATTTTTAAAGTCAACTGTTCTGCCTTGAGAATCTGTAATATGTCCATCATCAAGCACTTGAAGCAATATATTAAATACATCTGGGTGTGCTTTTTCTACCTCATCAAACAATACTACAGCATAAGGTTTTCTTCTAACTGCTTCTGTAAGTTGTCCGCCTTCTTCATATCCTACATATCCTGGAGGTGCTCCTATCAAACGGGATACAGAAAACTTCTCCATATACTCCGTCATATCAATACGTATCATATTTTTTTCATCATCAAACAAACATTCTGCAAGTGATTTTGCTAATTCTGTTTTACCAACACCTGTTGGACCTAAAAACAAAAATGAGCCTATTGGTCTATTAGGATTTTGTATACCTGCTCTACTTCTAATAATCGCTTCAGAAACTTTTGTAACGGCTTCTTCTTGTCCTATTACTCTCTCGTGAAGTATTTCTTCTAAATGAATTAGTTTTTCTTTTTCTCCTTCCATCAGTTTTGATACTGGTATTCCTGTCCATCTTTCTATAATTCTAGCAATTTCTTCCTCTGTTACTTTATCACGAAGCAATGAATTTTTCATACCATTTTGTTCTGCTTCTATTTCTTTTTGTTCTAATTCCTTCTGTAATTGAGGCAATTTGCCATATTTTAATTCTGCCGCTTTATTCAAGTCATATTTTCTCTCTGCTGCTTCAATTTCACTGTTTGTACTTTCTATTTGCTCTCTCAATTTCTGTACACTATTAATATCAGCTTTTTCATTTTCCCATTTTGCCTTTAACTGATTAAAATGTTCTCTCGTTTCTGCTAGTTCCTTTTGTATTTCTTCCAAATGTTCTTTTGATATTTTATCATTTTCTTTTTTAAGTGCTGCTTCTTCAATTTCATATTGTATAATTTTTCTTTGTATGACATCTAATTCTGTAGGCATAGAGTCAATTTCTGTTCTTATCATAGCACAAGCTTCATCAATCAAGTCTATGGCCTTATCTGGCAAAAATCTATCTGAAATATATCGATTAGAAAGTGTTGCCGCTGCGATAATTGCTTGGTCTTGTATTTTTACACCATGATATACTTCATATCTTTCTTTTAGTCCTCTCAATATAGCAATAGTATCTTCTACTGTTGGCTCACTTACAAGCACAGGCTGAAATCTTCTTTCCAACGCAGGGTCTTTTTCAATATATTGTTTATATTCATTTAATGTTGTTGCTCCAATACAGTGTAATTCTCCTCTTGCTAACATAGGTTTTAACAAATTGCCTGCGTCCATAGCACCATCTGTTTTTCCTGCTCCTACAATAGTATGCAGTTCATCTATAAACAATATAATTTTACCATCGCTTTTTTTGACTTCATTTAATACTGCTTTTAGTCTTTCCTCAAATTCTCCCCTAAACTTTGCCCCTGCAATAAGAGAGCCCATATCAAGAGAAAATATTGTTTTTTCTTTCAAACTATTTGGAACGTCTTCTTTTACAATTCTTTGTGCTAAACCTTCTGCTATAGCTGTTTTACCGACTCCAGGTTCTCCTATCAGCACAGGATTATTTTTTGTTTTTCTTGATAATATTCTAATGACATTTCTAATTTCATCATCTCTACCTATAACAGGGTCTAATTTTTGATTTCTTGCTTTCTCTACTAAATCTGTACCATATTTTTTTAGTGCATCATATGTTTCTTCTGGGCTATCACTTGTTACTCTTGTATTTCCTCTTACTTTTACAAGTGCTTTTGTAAAATTTGTTCTATCTATGTTATACTCCTCAAATATTCTTTTTAATACACTATTAGGGCTTGTAATGAGAGATAAAAATAAATGCTCTACTGATACATAGTCATCTTTCATACTATCTGCTAATTTTTCTGATTTTACAAAAACTTTGTCTACATCAGCTGCAATGTAAACTTTTGTAGCTTCTCTGCTCCCTGAAACATGAGGCAATTTTGCTATTTCTTCTTGCACTGTATTTACAATACCATTGATATTTACCCCTATGTTAATTAAAAGTTGTGGTATTAGCCCCTCTTGTTGTGTTAACAATGTATATAACAAATGCTGCTGTTCAATTTGAGGATTTTGATATTCTGCTGCAACTGCTTGTGTATTTTGTATTGCTTCAATAGATTTTTGTGTATATTTTTGTAAATTCATAATATTACCTCCTTAAATATTACACAATTTATGTTATATCATAAAGATAATCAAAATTTTCTAATTTATATATTATATCATTTAATTCTTTCATACTAATAATAGCTTCACTAATGTTAATATTTTTTAATTTATGAGTAGAATACTTTTTGATATATTTTAATTTACTTGCTAAAATTCTTATATTATTACCATCACTCACTGCAAATATATAATATTGACTATCTAAAAAACAATATGGTGATATGTCAAAACGATAACTATTATTAGCATTTTCTTCTGAAAATATAATATGATACATTTTTTTAAACGCTTTTTCTTTTTTCATAGGATATATTTCTTTATTCACAGAAATAGTATGTAAATTTTCTAATAATACATTTACTTCTGTTTTTAATGTTGCTGTTATAATTTTTTCTGTATAAATATTGCCATCAATACAAAAAAGCAATACACCATTACAAAATGGATTATCAGTACTTTCATTTTCATTCCATTGTTTTATTGTTTGTATAATAATAGCAAATTTATATGGATTTCCTAATATCATTTTTATTCTTCCTTTGCACTTTGCTATAGTATTACTACCAAAAATAACATTTATTCCATTTCATATAAAAGACTTCCTTTTTCTTTTTTATTTATTTTACGTTCTCAGTATACACTATTAGCACTCACTTGTAAAGAGTGCTAACAAAATTTTATAAAAAAAATAAAAATTTTAATAATATTTGTTTTTTGTATACTTTTTTTATTGAAAATAATTCCATATTGTGGTTAAATATCAATTATAACAACGATACAATTCGTTTTAATTTACATATAACTACAAATTAATCCTATCTACATTACTAACATCTGATAAATTTGGGGTGATTAAAATATGACAGAAGAACTTAGAAACCAAATGAAAGGCATACGATTAACAAAAAAAGAAAAAATTATTGCAGAGTTTGTTTTAGACCATTTTGCAGAGGCGTGTTTTATTACATCAACAGATATGGCAAAAAGGCTGCATGTAAGTGACTCCTCTGTCATTCGTTTTGCTCGTACATTAGGCTATTCTGGTTTTATGGATTTTCAAAGAACAATACGAAAAACATATACAGACAGAATAAACAGTCTTTCTGAAAATATCACTGTTCCTTCAGAACGCTTAAAATTAAGTATAGGAAAATTAGACCAGAACAGCATTGTAGAGTCTTATTTTTCAAATATTTTAAAAAATATTAAAACACTGATTAATGCAAATGACATACAAGCATTTGAACAAGCAAGTGATACATTAATATCAAGCCATCACAAATATATATTAGCCTCTCGTGCAAATTCTGGTACTGGTGATATGCTTCTATTGCTTTTAAAACATATGCTGCCTAATGTACACGAAACATCTTATCCAGCACTTAATGTAATAGACCATTTATCTGACATTACAGAAAACGATTGTTTAATTGCTATTAGTTTTCCTCGTTATTCTGAAATGGATTTACTTGCTGCACAAATGGCATATGACGCAGGTGCTAAAATATTACTTTTAACAGATAAAGCAAGCTCTCCCCTAGCACAATATGCTACACAACTTTTAACAATCAGTGTAGACAGCAACACTTTTTTTAATTCTTATGTTTCTGTTGTATTTGCTTGTGAATTGCTTTGCTCTTTTATTAGTAAAAAAGTTGGTTATTCTAATGAAGACAAACTCAAAAAAATAGACAAATATCTTTCAAAAGTTGGACTATTTTAACAAAAAAGACATTGAAAGCAAAAACTTTTCAATGTCTTTTTTTATTTTATCAATCGTCAATATCTATATCCCACTCTATTATAACACCTGTTGTTGCGTCAATTTCAAATTCATATTCAATATATCCTTCTTTCATTTCACCTTCATATATCATTTTACCATCATCATTATCCAATTTGATTTCATAAAGTACAGCATTTGGTGCTTTTGACTGTGCAATTTGTTTTGCCTGTTCCATTGTAAGCATTGTTTGTGTTGGTTTTGCAGTATTTTGTACTACTGTATTTACTGTTGCTGGTATTTGTGGTGGTGTTACAGCAGTTTGATTTTCAATAAATTTAATTTCTCTTTCTACTATCATACCATTTTGAGCATTAATTTGATATTTTCCTTGTATATTTGCAGTATAAAAACTAATTTTATATTCCTGCATACCATCGTCCCAATCTAAATAACTCGCTACAAATTGTGCTTGCGGTATTTCTTGCAATACAATATCTTTTGCTTGTTGCTCAGACAATACCACTTGTATTCCTCCTATATGACATTGTAATTCACTTTCAAATGATATAGGTTTTTGTGTTGTTTTATCAATATCAATTTCATATGTTGTCTGGTCTTTTTGATTGTACAATTTTATTTCAAATTGATTATATTCTTCTTTAGTATTAATATGTATACTTTCTTCTGGTACGTAACCTAAAGCAATATTCTTTGCTTGTTCTAATGTTAATGTGGCTGCAAATATTTGTGATGTACTCATTGTCAAAATTGCTCCTGTTGCTAAAAATGCCATAAATCTTTTACCAAAATTCATACCAAATACCTCCCTTAATAGTATCTTTTTTTCTATCAAATATATCATATCAAAACAATAGGAAAAAAACAACAATAAAGAATTAATTTTTTTAAATTATATTATTTTTGTATTTTTCTGATATACTAAATAATAAAAAGGAGGAAAAATCATATGAAAAAATATATTGCACTATTATTATTAATGTTAACAATAACTGCTTGCAACAGTAATGGTTCATCTTCTGAAGTACCACCTGATGTACCTTCTGTTACAGAAACTGATACTAATACAATAAATTCTAATACAAATACAAACACATCAAATTCTGCTGCATCTACTGCAACTGTAAATGCTTCTATAGATACCGCAGCAGGCTCTACTGTTACAGAAGAAACCATTGAAAATTATTATAAAATGGTTGCAGAAGAGAAAGCGATTGAAGCAGATATTGAAAAATTAGAACAACAATTTCATACAAACACAATAGATGCCAATACATTACAAAGTCAAAAAACAGCATTAAAACAACAAGAAAATACACTGGAAGCACAAATTGATGCTTTAGAATATCAAATACCTATTACACTTCCCCAAAATTGGGTAGATACTACAAATATGGAACAAATGATACAAAAATTAAAAGAAGTAGAACTTGCCGAAAAGCAACTGGAACTTTCACTTGACCAAGCAGAACAAAATTATATTAACAATACTATATCAAGAAAAGATTATATTTTACAAGTAATCGAATTAGAAAAGCAAAATGATATTTTAGATAAACAAGATGACATATTAGAAGAAACATTGGAATCTTTAGGTTGGGACGATTAAAAATTACTTTTTATTATACTATAACGCAAATTGGTATATATTTTTTAAACTTTTTTATTGTATCTTTTTATCATTTGTGTTATATTGAAGTAGGGTATCCTTATTTTTTAAGGGAAAAGGGGGCAGTTACTATGTAGCTGCTCCCTTTTATTGCATTTCATATAATATAACAATTATTTAGTATTACCAAAAAATAAACTGTTATTATATTTATTCAAATTCTTCAAATTTCATTTCTTCTACTACTCTATTTTCTCTCTGTCTATTTTCTCTCACTCTGTTTTCTCTTATTCTATTTTCTCTAAGCCTATTTTCTCTTGTTCTATTTTCTTCTGGTTTTCCTTCTATTATTTCTGGTTTATATTCTGTTTTGTATTCTCCTTCTATTATTCTATCAAAGAAATCTCTTTCTGCTGGCATAGTCGTTTCTATTCCTGCAATTTCAACAATGGGGTCTTGCTGCACATCTCTCATTGTTGTTGTTGCTCCATAATAAAAATAATTGTCATGCCAATCTATTTCTTTTGGTAAAATAAAACGATTAATTTCTTCTATCATTCTTTTTGCTGTAAATATTTCTTCATAAGATTGATATTCTATATTTTCCTGATTGTCATATACATTTTGCACTTTTTGCCTAATGGTATCAAAATCTTGTTTTAAATTACATTCTGGCAAAAATCCCATTGTTCTATCTAATTCCATTATCATCATATTATAATATTTTAATATACCTTTTGTAACTGCTGCATTTTTGTCAAAAATTGCTTGCTCCATTTCATTTAATTCTTCCATTATAACATCTGCTGCCTGAAAACTAATAATCTCTTTAAAAACTTGTTCTATTGTGCCGCAATATTCTATCATCTGTTGTATATGCCAATCTTCTAAAGTATAAAATGTTTGTGCCAATTCCATATATTTTTGAGCAAAATGTGCTCTCATATCAAATATTTCTTCCTCTTTTGGTAATGTAATATTTTTTATCTTTTTCTGTAAGTCTCTTGGATAAGAATATTCCCAGCTTTTTGTAATGCCATAAAAAACCCTTGTTTCTTTCTGTTTTGGTGGCTTTGGTTCCCATGTTTTTAATTCTTCTACAGGAAAAGGCTGGTCTAATATCCAAAAATTTAAGTCACTTAATATATGATGTCCATAAAATACACCACTTACATCTTCTTTTTCTAATGTATATTTTATCAATTTACAAACTGTTGTCAAATCTTCCTGCACTTGTTGTCTTTTAAAGCAGGCTTTCATACTTAATATGTTATTCATTGCAACATTTAATCTCTTTTTTCCTTCTTCTGTAAAAAATCCTTTGACATCTTCTAAAAATATTTTATCAATAAATCTAATTATCCAATAAATTGCTGTTTTACATTCTGCTCTCTCAACTACATTCATATCTTCAAAAATGCTTTGTTTCCTTAAACAACATTCTTCCATTTCCCTCAAAGGCACATTACTAAAATATAATGTCCTTCCTGAAAATTTATCCTCCTTTTCTTCTGTTTTTTGTTTTTGTTTGGGATTTTGAGATTGTCTCATTTCCATTCTTGCTTGTATAATCAATATAAATCCCCATATAATGCAAATAATAGATAAAACTAATGACTGAAACATATATTCTCTGCTCCTCATTTCATAATATAATTTAACAAGTTATATAAACTATTTTACCGCTTAACTGTGTTTTTTTCAATAAAAAACACTTACTAAAATAAATGTTTATTTTAAAGTAAGTATTTTTTATTATTTTTGTTCATTTTTTCATTACTCTATTGTTTATTTTAAACATTAAATACTTTATAATATTTTATTTAGAAAAGCATTACAACCTTCTACAATATCATCATATGTTTTATCAAAATCTCCTGTATACCATGGGTCTGCAATATCTCTATTTTTTTCTGCATAGTATAATAAAAGATGTACTTTATTTTGACTATCTTCTCCTACAATTCTTTGTATGTTTCTCACATTTGCCTTATCCATTGCTAATATATAGTCATATTTTTGATAATCTTGTTTTTTTAATTGTACAGCATATTTTCCTTCTGTACTAATACCATACTGTTTTAATTTTTCTCTTGTACCTCTATGCACACCATTTCCAATTTCTTCTGTACTTGTTGCAGCAGAAGAAATAAAAAATTCTTTCTCTAATCCTCTTTTTTTTACCATATCTTTTAAAACAAATTCTGCCATAGGAGAACGACAAATATTGCCGTGACACACAAAAAGTATATTTATCATAATAACATTTCCTCCAAAACACTTCATAATATTTTGCACATTATACTAATATATTTTATTATAAATTAGCAAACATTTCTGTTTGTTTTTTCAATTCTTCAACAATTTCTTTATTTGTATCCATGCGATTTGCTATATCTGTCATATTTTCAACCATATGTTTTGTACTGCCTGCTACACCTGTAATACCAGCAGCTCCCTCATCTAAAGCCTTTGTAATACTTTCAATAGAGCAAGCAATTTCATTGATAGAATTTCTAAGATGGTCTGTTCTATCACGAAATTTAGCCATCGTTTCCTCAATATATGCTGCATCTTCTCTATATTGCTGACCTGAAGTAACAAAATTATGAAATTCTGTTAAAATAGACTGGTTTAAATAATCTACTAAATATTGTACACTTTCTGAAAGGTTATGTACTGCATCTGTAACATTTTTATTAATATCCTGAATATGTGTTGCTGTTTCTCCACAAGAATCTGCCAATGCACGAATTTCATGAGCCACAACTGCAAAACCAGCTCCAGCCTTTCCAGCTCGTGCTGCTTCAATAGAAGCATTAATAGCAATAAGGTCTGTATTTGTAGCAATTTCTAAAATATCCTTTGCTAAAACACTTACTTCATTAACACTGCGGCTATTTTCAATCGCTTTATTTAGTATGACAAGCATATCTGCTACTTTTGTATTAATCGTTTCCATATTCATCTGTGCCGATTGTTCCATATCATTTGCTCTATGCTTCATTGCTACAGAATATTCTGTAATTGTAGCACATTCTTCTGCTGTAGTATATATATCATTTTTAATGTCTGTAGCACTATTGTTAATAGAGTATGCACTATTTGCTACTTGATGTATTGTATTTGAAATTTTTTCTGACAGTACAGACAACTTTTTTGCACTTTTACTAGAATTCCATGTTCTTTCTCTTACTTCATCTACCATACTATCTACACGTTCAGAACTTCCCTGAAGTGTAACCATAACACTTTTTATTGGCTTAACCACATATTCCATAATCATTTTAATAGCAGCTATTGCAAGCAGAACACAGGCAATCATAGATATAATGCTTATCACTATCGAAATAATATAAACTATTAAAAGTTTCTTTCTTGCTGTTTCTGTTTTTGTAGTAACAGATTGATATAATTCTCTAATATTTTCTTCTATAGCACTACCATAAAAAGCAACATCTCCATTTGCAAGTTGATAAGCCTGTTCTGTTTTACTATCTGCACTAGCACATACTAAAAAAACTAGCGTATGCTTGAAAGAATTGTAATTACTTAATAATTCCTGATATATTTCACTTTCTTCTTTTTCTACATAACTACTATATGCTTCCAAAGTATTTTCAATATTTTCTTCTTCCTCTTTAATTTTTGTTACAACATCAATCATTGTACCATAATCTGTAGCAACAATATGAGAAAGAGCCATTTTATGAATATTCATTGTTGAGCGACGAATTTCTACCAACTGTGTTTTTCCTTCCATATAATTATCTACAATAGTTGACGCATTGGCATTTACATTATGTATACTAAATATAGCCAGAGCATTAGAAAACAATGCTACTATCCCCAGCAGAATAATTGGCAGTATCAGCCTCTGCTGTATACTGAGTTTTCCATTCATTATTATCCTCCTACAGTTGTATTGTATTTTATATTATGACAATGTTTATCTTTCAGTAACACCTTTTACCATTCTATCTAACTGTTTTTGTAAATCTTCCCCTGTAGCATTTCCAGAAGCCATATTTTCGCCAAAAACTGTTACAGGTTCCCAAAATTTTCCGCCCACTCTTTGTAATTGGGAAAACTTTGATTGTTCCAATAACGCAGAAATTGCTGGTGATTGTTGTACTTCTACAGAAGAAGCTGCTTGAATATTAGATGGCCCTTGTTCACGTAATTCAAAACGAAGTTTCTGATTTTGTTCATTTGTAATCCATTCGGCAAGTTTACACGCCCAATCATAATGTTTAGAATAAGCATTTGCTCCTATCAATTTACAACCAGAAAATGATGCCATTTGTATTTGACGGTCGTTACAAGTATATGTCGGTAGTTTTGCTGCACCTGTATCCTTTCCCCATACTTCTTCTATAGCAACAGCATTCCATACACCACTCACACCAGCGAGCACCGTACCATCTTTTACTCCTTGTAAAAATTCTTCATCTGTTCTATTTGAAAAAGAAGGCTTTTTTGCAATATTTAACATAGCTTTTGCTACATCAACACCACAAATATCGCCATCTTGACAATTCCATGTACAATAATTTGTAATACCATCTTCATTTAGTCCAACTTTCATATCTGTATTTCCAAAAAAAGAATAGACATACCATGCAGAAGACCAATCCATAGAAAATAAACCACCATTTTCAGCTGCAATGTCCAATATACGGTCTAATGTTTGAATGTCTTCCTCACTGAAATAACGCTTATTATAATATAAAAAGTATCCATTATCTGCTGTTAGCGGATAAGCATATAATGTATTTCTTACAGTAGCTGCCTCTACTGCTGTTGACAAATTCATTTGTTTTATTGCATCAGCATTTTCTACAGGATTTAATGCACCTGCTGCTGCTAATGCACTTAGTTGGTCATCTGCAAATGTAAATACATCTGCACTTTCTTCTAAACCGCCTAATATTGCATCTTTACATTCTGTTTCTCCCTGCTCTGCAAATGTAATATGAAAATTTGCCTGTCCTTGATATTCTTGTTGAAATGTTTGTATGATTTTATTTAAAAGGGCTTCATCTTCTTTTGCCCCCCAAAGCAATAGATTGACTGTTTCTAAATCATTTGAAGAAATACTTTGCTCTTTTTCTTCTTTTTTACAGCCAGATGCTGCTGTTATACATAAAACTATCAACAGAAACATCACTATCACTATTCTTTTTTTCATTGTATGCCACCTTTCTATTTTTCTTCATAAAATAACTTTAGCAGAAAAAGTTACACTAAACATAAAAAAATTCTTGCAATATTATAGCATTTTTATTATTTATTGACAATATTATTTTCTAGCATACTATATTTAATATAAATGAAAAAAAGTGTCCTAAAATATAGACACTTTTTTATACATTTTATTTATGTTCTAACCACTTACAATCTGTTATTTCCATATTAGAAAATACTGCTTCAAAAGAAGATTGCTCTGGAGAACAGGCATATATACCAAATTGAATTTCACCATCACCTTTACACATATGACAAATACGCATTTGTTTAAAATGAATACCATCTTGTGAACATTCTATACAATAATCAGATTTTCTTCTGCTAAAACGATACCACATCATTTTTATAGTGGCATCTATGTCTGTAGTTGCCCAATCAGAATATCCTTGATTTGTTACAACACTTCCTAATCTTTGGTACTCCTCATTTTCATATTCTATAGATGCCTTTAGCCAATTTTCACTATCTAAATACATCACAATACCACACTGGTCAAATCTTTTTTTACTTTTAAATTCTGTTTTTACGACAAATGAAAAATATTCTTGTTTTGTTGTCATCTGCAAAACTGGTGCAGTGTCATTTTGAAAACCATAATATGTTTTTTGCCAAAGGTCAGTATTTGGTTCTGTAACTATTTTAATTTTATTTTGTTCTATATCATATTGCTTTGGTTCTCTTATCCATTTTAAATCTGTTATACGAAACATGATATTAATTCTCCTTATTTTAAATTTATTTCTTTTTTACTACAGAAACATAATAAGCACTTGGTATTACAAACATTGTTAAAACAGAAGAAAGCAGCATACCATATACAATAGATGTTGCCAAAGGAGCCCAAAGCAATCCTCCTGTTAATGCCAAAGGTATTAACGAAATTACTGTTGTAATCATACCAATCATAATAGGTCTTAATCTTGTTTTGCACGCTTGTGTAATTGCTTCCACAGGATTTTCATATTCTTTTATTAATGTATTAATATAGTCTAGCAAAACAATACCATTATTTACCACAACACCCATTAAACTAATTGCTCCCAAAAGTGCCATAAAACCAATAGGATAATTTAACAATTTTAATCCCCATATAATTCCTATAAATGATAGCGGTATTGTACCCATAATAATAAGAGGCTGTCGAATATCTCCAAACTCCAATACAAGTATTAAATAAATACCTACAATCGCAATCAATGTTGGTATTACAAGAGAGGAAAAAGTATCTCTGTTTTCTTCACTTTCTCCGCCAAATACAATACTATATCCTTCTGGCAATTCATAATCTTGTAGTGCTTGCTGACAATTCTTCATAACAGTTTGTGTATTATAACCGTCTTCTACAAATAGACCTACCGTTAATGTTCTTTTTTCATCTCGTCTAACAATTTTATTCATAGAAGACTCTGTAACAATATCTGCAATTTGTGTTAAAGGTATATTTTCTCCTGTAATTTGTGATGTTATATAAATATCATTAAGTACTTCTCTTTTTGTTTTATCATTATCTGGTATTTTAATATTAATAGGGTAAGGGTCTTCATCAATATCTTTTTGTTTGAGTTCTGACACTTCTAATCCATTTACTGCCATTCTTACTGTAGAAGCAACATCATAATTAGAAACACCTACAATATTTGACTTTTCTTCATTTACTTTTACTTTTAATTTATTAGAAGAATAGCCATAATTGTCTTCTGCATTTTTTCCGCCTTCTATTTCATATATTTTATTTTTGACATCATCGCCAATTTTTCGCAGCACTTCTATATCCGAACCAGATATTCTAATTTCAATAGGATAATTTACAGGAATACCAATTTCTAGTTCTTTAGCATTTACTACTACACCAGGTATATTTTCATTTAGTTCTTTTTCTATTCTATTGATGTCTGAAAGTTTACCATTTATCAAAAACTGCGCTTTTGCTGTATCTAATTCATTTGGTGTAAATGTTACATAATATTTAGGGTAACCATCTCCTACCATAAAAGAATAATTTTGTATAGAACTGTCTGCTTCTAAGTAATCTCCTATTTCTTCCATCACTTTTTGAGTATGTTCTATACTGCTACCATCTTGCACCATAACATTTAGTGCGTACTGGTCACGTTCTGCTGGAGGGAAAATTTGTATCCCCATAGAAGGAATAAGTAAACCACTTAATGCAAATATCACAATAAAAGCACATATCAATAATTTAGGAGCTTTTAGTGCTATTTTAAGCATTTTTTCATAAAAAGATAATATGCCCTCTCCTATTTTTTCCATATGAAATATTGTTTTTAATTTTTCTTTTATTGCCCATTGCTTTTTTTTGCTTTTTGGCTGTAATAACCAGTATCCTGTTGCAGGCACCAATGTTAATGATGTAATATAAGAACCTGCCAATGCAACAGAAACCAATATTGGTAAAGATTTTACAAATTTTCCTGCACTTCCTTGCATCATAGCAAGAGGTAAAAAAGAGGCAACTGTTGTTAATGTTGATGTCAATATAGCAATATTTACTTCTTTAATTCCTTTTACACACGCTTCTTTTTTACTATATCCCTTTTCTAAATATACATTAATATTGTCATTTGCTACAATGCCATTTGCTACAAGCAAACTAAGCGATATGATTAAAGAAGCAATGGAAACTTGATGCAATGGTATATCTGTTAATACCATATAAATAAACACAATCGCTATAACAACTGGTATAGGCAGAGATACCACAACAGCACTCCTTATACCCATTGTGACAAGTACCACTACCGCTACCAATATTACGGCAGAAATTAAATTATTTTGGAACAATGCTATAGAAGATTTTACAAAATCTGCTTGGTCTGTCAATTTTACAATTTCCATATTGGCATAAAGCTGATTTTTTTCAAATTCTTCAATTTTTTGATACAATCTTTTTTGTATTGTAAGCATATTTTGTGCATCTGCATATTTTACACCTATGATTAATGCTTTTTGATTATTGACTTCTGCCAATGCCTCTGCCTTTTGTTCTTTTTGTACCACATCAGCTACATTTTTTAAATATACAGGTGTACCATTTTCCGTTGAAACACCTACAATAGTATTTTTAATTTCATCTACTGTTTCATATTCTCCTGAAATTTGTACTGGTATTTTTGTACCAGAAATCTCTAAATTTCCTCCAGGTATATTAATATTTCTTGCTTTTAAAAATGTAACTATATTTGTAGGTGTAATACCATACTGCTGCAACTTTACCATATCCAAACTAATTTCTACTTGTTGTCCTACCTCTCCAAATATATCAACCGCTTTTACACCATCATCATCTTTTAAAACATCTTTTAAATCATTTGCAACATCTTTTAAATTTTGATAAGTATAGTCTTTTGATGTCAAACCTAACAATATACCATAACTACTTGTAAAATCTGTTTCTACTACTGGTTTTTGTGCATCACTGGGTAAACTTGTTTCTACACTATCAATATCATCTTTCATATCGTCCCAAACTTTTGCAATATCACTGTCACTCAAATCTTTTAATGTAACTTTGATAACACCAACGCTATCCATACAAAAACTTTCCATTTTTTTGATTTCTGCAATATCTCCAATTTCATTTTCAATAGGCTTTACAATCAATTTTTCAATATCTTCAGGACTTGCTCCGCCATAAATACAGCTAATGGTAGCGATAGGACTTGCTACAGTAGGATTTTCTTGTCTTTCCATATTTCCATAAAGCAAAAATCCTGCAATCAATGTCACAACTGTTAAAAGCATAACAATACTTTTATGCTCTACACTCCATTTTACCATTACTTTTTCATCTCCTCTATCTGTACTGTATCACCATCATGCAGCGTAAACTGTCCTTTTACTACAATATTATCTCCACTTTGCAGTCCAGAATATATTTGTATTCTATCCCCTGTAATTTCTCCTGTTGTTACAACTGTTTTCGTAACAGTATTGTCTTCATTTAATAAAAATACTGCACTACCCTCTGCAAAATGTATTACACTATCAATAGGTACAAATATTGCTTCTACATTATCCATAGCAATTTCAGCACGACAAATCATACCTGGTTTCAACATTCCTTCTGTATTATCTATTCTAATTTTCACAGGGAATGTTCTTGTTGTAGTATCTGCCAAAGAATTAATTTCATCTACAACACCTATAACTGTTTGATTTAGTCCATAAACATATACCTCTGCCTGCTGTCCTTTTTGTATTTTGTTTACCATATCATCTGTTACACCAATTTCTGCCCAAACATCTCTAATATCTCCTATTGCAACAACAGGATACCCTTCGCCTATGATTTCTCCGGTTTCTGAAATTTTTTGAAGTACCACACCATCAATAGGACTTTTCAAAACAGTATCACTTAACTTTGTTTGTGCTTCATCAAGCAGTGCGTCACTTGCTTCAATCTGTGCATTGGAAGCAGAAACTTGTGCCGCTGTCATATCAATTTGTGCTGTTGTCATACTAATTTGTGCTTCTGCTGCATTTAACTGTGATTGTGCTGATTTTATTTTACTTTCTGCAATAGATTTCGCATCTAATGCTTGCTGATATGTATTTTGGTCTACTTTCAATTTTGCACTAATTTCATCAAATTGACTTTGTGACGCAATACCTTGTTCATATAATTCTTTTACTCTATCATAACTCGTTTTTGTCAAATCATATTGTGCTTTTGCCTGTTCTATTTTTGTTGGTATTTCTGTATCTAATTGTAATTGTGCTGTTTCAATGTCAATAGCTGCTGCATCTTTTTGTGCTGTGGCTGCTTCTTTTTGTGCAGCAGCCGCTTCTCTTTGTGCGATTGCTGCACTTGTTTGTGCCTGTGCTGTAGATTTTACCGCCTGTGCACCTTTTACTTGTATGTTATAGTCCACTTTATCTAATGTAGCAAGTGTTTGTCCTGCAACAACATTTTCTCCTTCTGATACTGCAACATTATTTAAAACACCAGGAACTTTAAAAGATGCTTTTACAGTTTGCGTTGGAACAATATTGCCGCTAACTGTCAACACATCACCATAACCATTTGCTTCTACTGTTTCAATTCCTACTGTTCTCAATTCTGCCTTACTACTTTGTTCTGCATTTACATTGCTGCACCCTGCCAAAAGTACCATCAATAGCAGTAATGAAATTGTTTTTTTCATATAAATTCCCTCCTAATTTATTACTTGAATTCATTCAATACTTTTTTAAAACATATGTCTGTCCATAACAACATATTACAAACAGACATATATTTATACTTTTTCGTATTCTTCAAACTGAAAATGATAATCATATTTTATACAAAGTAATCTTTCAAACATTTCTGCGAGTTTATATTTATTTTGTATAAAATATTCACTTAATGTCATATCCCTCAAAGAACTATCTTTTTCTTTTTGATTTCGAAACATTCTTTCAAAACCATATACCAATATTTCTGCTGTTTCTTGAGGACAAGGACAATCAAATATTTTTTCGTTATTACCTTCTTTTATAAATTCTACTAATTTTGTAATAATAATATCTAATGTAATATAAGTAATTCTATCTAATAAAAGAGCTTCATTTATTTTTGCACTATCTTTTATAATATCATTTCTTTCTGAAACATTGTGAAGCACTTGACTCATAAGTAAATTAATTTTGTCGACTGCATTACCTTTACCTTCAAAAAATGTTTCAAGTTGTAATTCTTCTGTAATAATTTGACTGTTAAGATAAGCACATTTTATCAAAACATCTTCTTTAGAACTAAAATAATAGTGAAATAATCCTGTTGCAATATTCATTTTCTCTGTAATGTCTTTTATAGAAGTTTTTTCATATCCTTTTTCTAAAAATAATTGCAATGCTGCATCAATAATTTCTTTTTGTTTTTCCTGCTTGGGTTTTGTATTTCTCATAAAATTGCCCCCTATCATAATTTGAATTCATTCAATTTGAACCAATTCAAAAATAGCACTTTTTTTCTTTTCTGTCAATATATTAGCCATAAAAATTTTGTCAAAAAAAAGACCTTCATACAGAAGAACAGATATATCTAACAGTCACATTCTTTTTTTAGTCAGACAAAGCATTAAAAAATTTGAGCTTACAAATGGAGAAATACAGGAAGTCATTCCTCCTGATAGTAATATTAAACTCAGTAAAAAAAGCAACAACTAACATAAAAAAAGATTTTTGCTCCCCACAAAAATCTTTTTTTATTATGTATTTAATTTGTTTTTTTCAAAGGACTAATTCTAATTTTATCTGCTTCAAAGCCTGTTTTTCTTTTTACAATATCTTCAATTTGTGCTACTTCTGCATCTGTCAATTCTTCTTTATCCACCACAACATCTACTGTTTCATCATCAATACGTACATATGCCTCTTTAAATCCTTTTGATTCAATCATTGCTTCTGCTGCTGTTTCTTTTTCAATTCTTTTTTGCAACTCTAACATATTATCAGCACAAGCTGCTTTTTGTTGTTCGTCTACACTTTCATTATTCATCATTTCTGTGAGCATATCTTTTTGTTTTGCTCTTGCTTGTTCTCTATCCAGTTTTGCCTCTGCAAAAAATGTTGATGTTCCTACTGTACCCGCATTTTCTTCTGCATTGACAAAAACTGCTGCTCCATCTCCTGTAGTAGTAGAGGCTTCTGCTACATTTAATTCTGCTGTAATAGGGTCTAATTCTTCTGTATTTGCTTCTGCCATTTCATTAGGGTCTGTATCTGGCAATACTGAAAAATCATCTAACAATGCCATAGCATCGCCTTCTTCATTTAATGACATTGCCGTTTTTGTTCCTTCACTTGCTCTACTTTCTGTAAAATTCAAATAGCCTGCTACCGCTACCATAATAGCCAACGCTGTTACAATTACCTGATTTCTTTTTACTACAAACATATTTTTTCCTCCTTATTTCATTTTTAATACTGCTACTTTATGAGCTGGTACATTAAAAAGGGCTTGTGATGCTTCTGATAACATTTGTGCTACTCTTGCATCATCTCCCCCCTCTGCCACAATCACAATTCCTTCTATTTCTGGCATTGTTTCCTGTACAACAAGAGGTGTTCTTGTTCCTCTGTTGTCTTCAGACATTACAACTGTATTTTCTTCTCTTTGTGTTTGTGTTTTTTTGTTTTGTCCTTCTTCTGTCAAAGAATATTCTTTTTTTTCTTCTCTTGCTAACACAGATGCTTTTGTATTTTTCATTGTTACCATTACTTTTACCTGTCCTACTCCTTCCATATTTGAAAAAACTGTTTCTAACTTTTTCTCAATTTCTTCTTCCGTATTATATTGTTTTTGTTCTGTTTGCTCTTGTATCTGTGGTATTGCTTCTGCTTGCTGTTCTGGCGGCTCAAAAAAAATATGGCTCATCAAAAGAAGCAATATTCCTATTAAAAATGCTGTAAATAAATTGATACGTGCTTTTTTATTTTCAGGGCGAAATAATTCTTTTGCCCAGTTCTTTTTTTCCAAAGTATATTCACCTCTTTTGTATATTCTATTTTTTAACTGTCTTCTATCAGTATCCCTTCTATATCATATTTGTTTTTCATATATTCCTTCATCTCCTCCCCCTTTTCACACTCCCCTACAATACTTACAGACAGTATTTCACCATAATTATCTGGCTCTTGAGAAAACTCCGCTAATACTGAAACTGCATCTGTGTGAAATTTATTTTGTAATTCCTCTGTCCATTTCTGTTCTAATTCTTTTTTATAAATATCTAGTATCATTTCATCATTCCATTTCTTTTGTGCCGTATTCACTCCTACATTACTTTCTGCCCAAAGTGATACTGTTTTTTGTATGGTTTGTAATTCTAAATCAGTTCCTCTTTGAAATATCAAAAGCATAGGCTTTAAAACAGCCGTCAGCAAAAGTAAACCCATCACAAGACTGAGATACTTTTTAAAATTGTTTTCTGGCATAAGCAGTTCTGCAAATGCTGCAAACAATGTAAATACTGCTATGTTTTTTATATATGCAGAAAAAGCCTCTAACATTCCTATTGCCCTCCTTGTTTCTTAAAAAAATGTTAACAACAATATAGCGGAAAACAAAAACATACACTCTACCAAAAATAATGCTCCAAAAAGCAATACAGAAAAATCTCCTGCTCCACTAATACATTTTACAAGCCTACTTTCACATATAGGTTCTGATACTGCCGCTGTTACTTTATATATCAATATCATAATGGCTAAACGTATCAATGGTACTGCACAAAGCAATGCTAAAAAAATGATTGTTGTAATCAATGTTCCTCCTCTTATCATTGTTGTTAATGCTGCTGCCGTATCTACTGCACCACCCATTACATCACCTACAATAGGCACAGAAGTTATAACCGCTTTTGCTGTTTTTCCAATGCCTTGATTTAATAAATTTCCTCCCAACTTTTGTAACGACAGTAATGCCATAAACAAAAATGCAATGCCTTTCATTCCCCAAGAAATTCCCCCTTGAAATAATTTTGTGAAACGGTTTAGCATAGGTTTTTCTGATATGTTATTTATCATTTCCAAAGAAGTTACCATAACAATAGCAGGCAATATACCATAACAAACGATATTTGTTAATATTGCTGCTCCTGCCATAATTGCTGGTGCTGTTACTGTAGCTTGTCCATATCCTTCCGATGCCATAGACAATGTCATAAAAACAGGCATCATTGCTTTAAAAAATGTTTCGATATTTTTTACTGTGCCACTTACCATATCTGTTTGACTATAAAATGTAGCTGTAATCACAACAATAAGTACCATATAGCAAACATAAAAACCTAATTCTCCCACTGATTTTAATTGAAATGAAGTGTTTACATTTTTTAATATGGCACTAAGCAACACTATAAAAAGTATTTTTTTTATCATTGAAATTTGTGTTGTAATTTCTCCAGCTAATTTCTGAATAAATATCGAAAATAAATATTTAAAGTCAATTAGTTTTCCTTCTGTAATAGCACTTATAACACAGTCTTTAAAAGAAGGTAATTCTGTTTTCTGCCAAATTTGTTCTATCTGCCTGTCCACATCATAAAAAGGTAATTTTTCAACTTGCTGTGTCAATATTTCTTGTGTATATTCTTCTGTTGTTTGTTCTGCTTTTACTACAACAGATATAAAACAACAAAAACACAATATCAGAAACAACATACTTGTTTTTTTCATTTGTGTTCCCCCTATACCAATCCCATAACCACATCTAATAAAGATAGCAATACTGGTGCAGAAATTACCATCATCATAATTTTTCCTGCAAGTTCAATTTTTGATGCAATACTGTTTTGTCCTGCATCAATACATAACTGCATACCAAATTGTGCTAAATAAGCAATTCCTGTTACTTTTAGCACAATAGCAAAATAACCTTCGCTTACTCCTGCCTTTTGTGCTGTTTCTTCTAAAAGGGAAAGTAATATTTCTAATTTTGTACAGACAGAAATAAATATCAAAACTCCTGTTGTAACTGCTATCAGAAGACTTATTTCTGGTCTTTGTTCTTTTATCGTGATACAAAGCACTGTTCCTATTAATCCAACTGCCACTATTTGTGCCATATTCATAGCTATTCCCCCACAGTATTTTATTAAATCTGAAACAGCGTTTGCACTGTATCAAATAATTGACTTATGTATTGTATTACCCAAAAAAGCACCACAACTAGCCCTGCTAATGTTGTCATCATAGCTTGTTCTTCTCTGCCTGCTCTGACAAGAACTTGATTTAATACAGCTACCAATATTCCTACTGCTGCAATCTGAAATACAATGTTAATCTCCATAAACAATATGCCCCCTTTTATAATAATACTATTACAATCAACATTCCTCCTAATATTCCCATACTGGGATACAATTTTTGTTGTTGTTTCTTTTTTTCTTGCAACTGTGCTAATGTCATTTCAATGTATTGTAAAAGTAAAGAAATACTTGCCTTTTGTTGTGTTATGTCCAAATATCCCATAGAACAACCAAAACATAATATTGCGTCAATGTCTTGCTTTTCTAAATAAGTTTTCTCTTTCCAATTTAAAACTGCTTTTTTCCATATTTCTTCTCCTTTTTCTCCTTCTCTTTTTTCCATTTCTCTCGCCGTTTTTAAAAATAAATTACCTATTATATTATTATATTTTTGTCCAATTTCTTGTAATGCTTCAGGCAAAGGTGTAGCCAAAAAGTTAATTTGATTTTGAAGCATTGTCATTGCACTTTTCATTTGCTCTAGTTCTTCTATGCGATAACATATTTTTTTACCAAAACAAATACCTGCAATGGTACAGCTTAACATTACTATCAAAGCACCTACTAACTGCAAAAACATATTGCCGTCCTCCCCTTACATTTTATAAACAACTTCTAAATTTCTATTGTAAATTGTTTTAATTTCTCCTACTCTTTTTTTTGCAGAAAGTATTACAATGTTATGAAAAACACCATTTTTTATCATATCCCCTAATATTGCCCTTTTTTTGACATCTTCCAAATCATTTCCATGTATCGTACAAAGTAACTGTATACCAGCATTTACAATGCTTTCTATAGCTACAAAATCTTCTTTTTTACCAATTTCATCTACAGCAATAATACGAGGTGACATACTTCTAACAAGCATAAGCATACCTTCTGCTTTAGGGCAGCAATCTAAAACATCTGTTCTAATGCCTACATCATTTTGAGCAACGCCTTTATAGCACCCTGCAACTTCTCCTCTTTCATCTGCTACGCCTACAGTTTGTCCTTCAAAAAAACCTTCTTTACCATTACTAAGCTGCCTTACCATATCTCTTAAAAGTGTTGTTTTACCACAAGCAGGTGGCGAAACTAAAAGTGTATTATAAAAACTTTTATTTTCTATGACATATTTTAAAACTACATCACTACAACCCTTTACTTCATGAGAAATTCTTATATTTAATGCACTAATATTTTGTATTGTTTTTATAGTACCATTTTCAACTACTGCCCTTCCTACAATACCAATTCTATGTCCTCCTTCTATTGTCAAAAAGCCATTTTTGACTTCTTCTGAAAAGGCATACAATGAATATCTGCTTGCTTTTTCTAATATATGTTGTATATCTTCACTTTTAGGAAAATATGCCTCATATAGTTTATCTGTAATACTGCCATCTTCTTTTATAAAGTATTCTTTTTTTTGAGTAAAAATTAAAAGCGGTTTTTCTACTCTAATATGTATTTCCTCTACTTCTTCCAGAAATTCTTGTTTTAATAGCTGTATGATTTGCTTTAAATTTCCGCCAAATGTTTTTAGAAGCACATCTTTTACCATGATATGTTGTC
Source organism: uncultured Clostridia bacterium (assembly GCA_910586765.1). Taxonomy (GTDB): domain Bacteria; phylum Bacillota; class Clostridia; order Lachnospirales; family Anaerotignaceae; genus Coprocola. Next base: position 157 of record CAJUJJ010000021.1, on the reverse strand, counting down.
CTCCTTATTTATTATTTATATTTATGAAGTCACTTCCTAACATATGACATATTATAAAAATTTTTCTGTACAGCTATAATAAATTATGTTAAAATTTTTTTATAAGATTTTTTAATTAATTTTTCACAGCTAGCTTATGAGATATTTTTTTAAAGTT
>CAJUJJ010000020.1 GCA_910586765.1 uncultured Clostridia bacterium | reverse complement strand
ATGAAATTGCAAAAAAATTAAATTTATAAAGGAGAGAATATATGAATATAAAAGAAATGTTAGCACATCAAAGCAATTACAATAATGGCAGAAAACAGCCTATACAATATATTGTAGTACACTATACTGCTAATAATGGTGACAGGGCACAAGGAAATGGTAATTATTTTGCTCAAGCAAATAGAAATGCTTCTGCACATTATTTTGTAGATGAAAATGAAGTTGTACAAAGCGTAAAAGATAATGACACGGCTTGGCATTGTGGAGCAAAAAGCTATAAGCACCCAAAATGCAGAAATGGTAACAGTATTGGTGTTGAAATGTGTAGCGAAAAAGATGACAAAGGGCAATATTACATAAATGAACAAACACAAAATACAGCGATTAAACTTATAAAGGTCCTTATGGAAAAGTACAACATACCACTAGAAAATGTAATAAGGCACTATGATGTCACAGGAAAAATGTGTCCAGAGCCTTTTGTCAGAAATCAAATACAATGGCTAGATTTTAAAAAGAAGCTGAGCGAACAAAAGGAGGAAAGTGTAGAAATGATATATAACTATATAGATGAAAATATGCCAGATTGGGCAAAGCCTACAGTGCAGAAACTGATTGACAAAGGTGCTTTGAAAGGAGATGAAAAAGGGAAATTACTGCTTACAGGTACGATGTTGAGGCTGTTTGTGATACATGATAGAATGGGTATATACGACAGATAATGATATATTTTTAGAAAATAAGGGAAGAAATCCCTTTTTATATTTATATAATATAATCAATTTAACTAACAGAACAAGTGTATATGATACACTTGTTATTTCTGAAATTTTTTGTAATGATAAAATAAATATTAAATATGTATAACAAGTAAAAGCGTCTCTTTTATAAGTTTTTAATAAAATTGAGACTTTATGAGATTATATTAGATTTAATATAAATTTAATATAATTTAATAAAAAAATGTATTATTTATTAAGATTTTTGTTATAATATATAACAATATTTAACATAAAGGAGAGATAATATGCTTTCTTATTTAAAATTGAAAAATTTTAAGTCTTTTAGCGACATAACATTAGATTTACGAGGTTCACATAGGATACCTAAGAAAATGGCATTTATATATGGTGAAAATGGAGCAGGTAAAACAAATTTAATGAATTCTATGTTATTTTTAAGTAATACTTTAAAAACATTAATAAATCAAGAAAATGAAAAACAAACAAAAATTTTGGATTCATTAGAAGATGAGATAGATATAGACATTGACATATTTAAAAAGACTTTATTAGAAGTATTGCTTAGTGAAGACAATATTGGTATTAGCAGTTTATCAAGTAGTAGTTTATCAAGTTTGATAAACAAAAATAAAAATATAGGAAATAACGGAAATATGTCCATAGAAATTGGTTTTTATATTAAAGAGAAACATGGAACATATTGTTTAGAATTTGATGATGAAAAAGTAGTATTTGAAGAATTAAATTTTTATATCAATAAAAGAACAGGAGTAATCTTTTCTATTCATAATAACCAAATATTTTTAAGTCCATCTGTATTTTTAGATAATGTATATAATGTAGAGTTATTAAACGATATTCAAAAATTTTGGGGAAAACATACTTTTATGAGCATACTATTTTATGAAGTACAAACTAAAAATATAGAATATGTTACTTCTCGAATTAGAAATAATTTTTTTGAGGTGCTAGATTGGCTTAGCACATATTCTGTGTTATGTAAGGATATTAGATACCAAGTTGCAAATATATCAATACCTTTTGCCTTTTTACGTAATTTAGATAATGGGACTATAAATTCCCAAAATGACAAAGAATTAAAAATATTTGAAAAAAGTTTAAATACTTTTTTTACGTCATTATATTCCGATGTAAAAAAAGTCTACTATGATATTACACCTAAAAGAAATAAATATAAGTATGTATTAATGTTTAAAAAGCAAATTAATGGTGAAATATTAGATATACCTATATTTTTAGAATCTACAGGAACAAAAAAATTATTAGAAATATTTCCATATATTTTTTCTTTTATATGGGGAGAAACTGTTTTTATAGATGAAATAGATAGTGGTATACATGACTTATTGATGAGTGAAATTATTGAACTGTTAAAGGAATACTCTAATGGACAGTTTATTGCCACAACACATAATACATTGCTTATGGAAAAGTTATCACCTGAAGATGTTTATATTATTAATATAGATTCAAATGGCAATAAAAAATTGGAATGTACTTCAGACTATAATTTTAGAACTCAAAAAACAAATAGTGTACAAAAAAAATACTTGAATGGCGATTATAGAGGTATCCCATATATAGGATTTTTAGATTTACAAGAAATTGTAGACAATGTGAAAGAAGAAATGTCTTCTTATAAAGAGTAAGGAGGCATTTTGTATGGATACAAAAAAAATTAAGAAACCAACTATAAACATGAAGGTTATGACTATTGTACATGGAAAATCAGAATATTGTATTTGTAAGAGTGTACAATCTAATTTGCGATTAAAACAAGAAATTATTGCTCGTGATAAAGGAAGGAGCAGTATACAAATAAATGGTATTATAGAGTTTTTAAATAAGGACAAACGTTTTAAATCTATAGATGTATTTAAAAAACATTTTCCAGATATAGAATATAAAAACAAAGAGTTAATTAACTTTTGTTTATTTATTATTATGGATGTAGATGATTGCAATGCTGATATGAAAGAAAAATTTAAAAATAAAAGTTTATTTAAACAACATTGGCTTTATAAATATATTGTTCCTATTTTTAATGACCCAAATTTAGAAAAAACTATGAAAGATGCGAATATACCTGTACATAAGAAAAAAGATTATATAACAATATTTCCTACTAATCATGGAGATTTGGATATTCAAATTGCGCAAGAACTTTTAAAAAAGTTAAAAACTTGTAAAAGTACAAATTTAGATAAATATATAGAGCATTGTATTTTAATTGTTGAGAATAAAATATAATAAAAAAGGATATAGTATTTTGTCTGTTATATTAATTTTTTTATAAAATTTATGTTGTTTTATATCTATAGTATTTCATACAAAACCTAAAACTTACAATTTATAAAGTTAAGTAAAAAGAAGAACTGTTGCTTACAGGTACTATGTTGAGACTGTTTGTGATACATGATAGAATAAGTATATATGATAAATAAAAATAGAAAAATATTATTTTTAATCTACACAAATTTTTATAGGATTGATAAAAAACACTTTTAAATTGTGAAATTATGCTATATGATAATATAATACAATCCCCCTAAGAAAGGGGTATTTATGATACATATAAAATTAGCAGTTTTATTAGCAAAGAAAAAGTGGACACAAGCAGAACTAGCAAGAAGAACAGGGATACGTCCCAATACTATATCAGATTTATATAATGAAGTTTCAACAGCTATTACATTTTATAATTTAGAACAAATTTGTATTACATTACAGTGTAGAATAGAAGATTTAATTGAAATAAAACAAAAATAAAATAAAATAATTAAAATAGGGGGATTGTTCGAAGAGGAATAACCCCTTTTATTTTTTTGTATTATTTTTGTAAAATGATATATAAATTTGTTATATTTTGCTATAATGATTGTAGTTTTGTGTTATTGTTTAAAGAGGGAGAAAAAGAACTTTGATAGAAAAAGGGCTGTTTTGATTTTTGAATAATTGATAACTTATATGAGCAAATTCTTCTGTAGCAATATCATTTAGAGTTGCTTTTGCTTCTGGAGTAACCATAGTAAATTTTTGGCTAAGGTAGCGGAGAGATGCAGCAAGTTCACCATCAGGGCCGCCGTATTGTTCTATCATAATTTTTGCTAATCTTGCATCTGGCGTTGTAATTTTAATAGGAAATTCTAATTTTTTCTCATAAATCCACATTTATTTACACTCCTTTCCTGCAAGGGAATAATTAAATTGGGACTGCCAAGGCCAAGGATTATTTTTCCATTGCCAATTTTGAGTATTTGCAGCATAGCTTCTAAAAGAGCACAAAGGTCCAAAGGCATCTTCATATTTTGCCCTAACAGTATCTGCTGCTACAATGACTTGATTATATGCTTCTATTGCTTCTGTATCTTCAGGGTGTGTGTTCAAATATAATCCCAAATCAACTGCCATAAAATCTAACTGAGTTAAACTATTTAAAAGTTCTTCTCTGTTCATAATAACCCTCCTTTACAAAAATTTTGTTAAATTGCTGCCTTGAATATAAGGCTGCACTAAATCACCAAAAGCAGTACCACAAACTAAACTTTGTTCTTGTGACATAGTGTTTGCATTAGGCTGAGGAGCGACATAAGCCTGTGACAAACCAATTTTGCTTATTAACCAAGCATTACAATCCATTTGTATTATTGTATCAGTGCCTGTTGTATCATTTGGTCTGTTTTGGCAAGGGCATCTTCTTGCTTCCATAACAGAAACAGCATTTTGTTCTACTACAAAATCATCACACATTTCTTTCACAATAAAGCCCTCCTTTTTTTTATTGTTTTTACATTAACCAAAATATGCGTTAATAAAAAATATGTGCTTATCTACCTATTATAAAAAAATCAAAAACAAATAAAAAACGTGTCAAAAATATGACACGTTTTTAAAAACATTTTTATTTATTATATATTTGCCCATTTTGTATAGCGACCGCAGGTTATTTTTACATTTTTGCCTGGTTCTATCCATTCAATATTTTGTTCTGGAATTTCTAATATTTCAAACAATGTATTGATAGGAATATACATTCTACCGTCTTTTATTTCGGCAGCTTCTTCCATAGCGACTTCTACGCCATTGATAATGACATTACTGCTGCCTTTTTGAAATACAACATCTTTTGCAGTTTCACCCCAAAATTTGAGTGTTGCAGTAGATGTTTTGTTATTCCATGCAGTTTCAAGAAATTCTGTAGTACCCCTAAAACGAGGTATGTATTGTAATGCTATCATCATATGACCATTTTTTTCATAAACAGCAATACTTTTTTCATTTTCTTTGTCGCTATAGTTATTACGGTAAAATACTGTGCCATCATATTGTGTAGATACTCTAAATGTTTCTTCATTTTTGGCAGTGGCTAATACATTAATAAAAAGTTTATCTTCTATTTCAAGAGGAAAACCTGCTACACTACGAAAATACCAATATAATTGTTTTTCTCCATTTTCTAAATATTTTAAACTGCCCTTAAAAAGCATATTAAAATCTTTGTCACATAAATATATTTCATCGTCTGTTATATCTGGAGGCATATAAAGTCCTCTTTTTATGCCGTTAACACCGTTAATATAAAAATCTCTGCTGCCTTCGTGAAATGTAATATTATTTCCTTCAAATGAAACCGTTATATTGTTTGATTCCTCATCTTTTTGTAAAAGTGCTTTTTCAGTGTAATTAGAATAATCATATTGTGCAATTTGACTATAGTCATTTTGTATCAATTCTTTCATTGTTTCTTCTGAAATATCAGTATAGTTATTTTTTATCAATTCTCTGTATATTATTTCTCTGCCTATTGCTTCTCTAAGAGGTATCATAATGTAATCATTTTTAGCATAAGGCATATGTTCAAATACAATATCAATATCTTCTTCTCCTCCATAAGCAGTATCATATAAAGGAGTAGAAGCATAAATACGAATTGTTTGTTTTAAAGAAATACTACCATCTTTTTGTAATGTTGCAGTGTAAAAACTATAAGGTAATATTTGTCTGTAGCGTTGTTGTGCTATATTTTGTTCTGTTTCAGAATGTGGTGTTGTTTCAAATGTAACATTTTCGATGCCTGTTGTTTTAATAAAAAGTGCTTTGTTTTGTTCTGTCCAATCCATTGTACTGCTTGTACTTAAACCGTTGTTTTGTTCATTGATTGCTACATAGTCTAGCTTTAACTCGTCCCATATTTTGTCTGTTTTATTTTGCCCGTCTATGAGTTCAGCCATAGTATATTTTGCAGGTGGGTCTAATACAATATCTGCATTAGGTGCAACATCTGCAATAATATCTTGTACTTGTTTTGTGTCAATAGGTTTTATGTGTAATACGTCCTCTTTGACATATGCTCCTCCATACATACTATCGCTGAGCCTATTTAGCACAGTGTCCCAACCATCTCTACTAGCAAAACAATTTACAGTGTTTGATAATAGTAATACAAAAGTTAATAATACTGTTTTTTTGTTCATATTCTCACTCCCCTAACTTTTTTATAATAATACTATTTGGAATATATTTCATTATAGCATAATAATATTGAAATAGTTTATTCTTACGAATATTGTAATATTTGTTAATATAATTTTAAGAATATAAAAAGCGTTCCCATATAGAGAACGCTTATCAAAAACAATTTATCTTTTTCCCTTATCATAAATTTCTCCCAAAGCACGAGGGGAGCGATTATGTTTAGAAAAGAATATCAACAAAAGTAATGTAAGTGCATAAGGCAATATCATAACCAAATCAGAATAACTACTTGGCATTTGCAATATTTGCACAATTTTATAGCCACCAGAGCGAGCAAAGCCAAAAAGCAAACAAGCTCCGAGTGTAGGGAATATTTTCCAATTTCCAAATATCAATGCAGCAATAGCCAAATAACCATATCCTACATAAATAGCAGAAGAAAAATTAGCAGATATAGAATAGGCAAAACTAATGCCTGCAAGCCCTGACAATGCCCCTGAAGCAAGCACAGCTATAAAACGTATTTTTGCTACATCAATACCAGCAGCATCTACTGCATGAGGATTGTCACCGCATGCCCTTAAATATAAGCCATATTTTGTTTGATAAAGTAAATACCAAGCAATTACTGCAATCACAACAATAATGATTTCAAAAGGATATATATTTGTAAAAATAGCACCTAATACTGGTATGTCAGATAATATAGGAATTGTCCAGCGAGAGGAAACTCCTAATACAAATTTGTCAGAGGGTGCTCCGAACACGACTTTATTGACTTGCTTTGTCAAAAATGCAGTAAGTGCCATAGCTAAAATGTTTATTACTACACCACTAATAACTTGGTTTGCTTTAAATTTAATACAAAGTAGTGCGTGTATACAAGCATAAGCCATACCACCTAACACTGCAAAAACAATAGCAATATAGTAAGGAACTTGAGAGTTTGCAGAAAAATGACTTGCTAACAATACCGCTGCTAATGCTCCTACAAAAGCACCAAAACCTTGCAAACCTTCTAATGCTAAATTTGTAATACCACTTTTTTCACTATAAATACCACCTATTGCCATAATAAAAAGTGGCAATGTAAAAGATAAACCATCTATAATTACTGTATTCATTTTTCTACCTCCTCTCCTTGTTTTTGAGCTGTATTTTTCTGTTCTGAAGCAATGTCATATTCTAGTGTTTTGATTTTATATTTCATATAAGCACCACAAGCACTAAACAAAAGCAATATACCTGTGATAACAGAGGCAATTTCTGCTTGTATACCAGCAGCAGAACTCATATATGTGCTACCTTTACTTATTACAGTAATGAGGAAAGAAGAAAACAATATTCCTATAGGGTTGCTGTTACCTAAAAGAGAAACCGCAATAGCATCAAAGCCTGTACTAACCAATACTTTGGGTTGTATAGAACCAAAATAACCTAAATAATATGTTACGCCAGCAAGACCAGCCAATGCACCAGAAATTACCATTGTTAATACCATATTTTTGCCTACATGTATACCAGCATATTCTGCTGCGGTAGGGCTTGCTCCTGCTGCTTTTAATTCATAACCTAATGTTGTTCTATCAATTAAAAATTTCATAAAAAATGCTGTAATAATGGCTAAAACAATGCCAAGAGGAATATCCATTTTTAAATTACCTACTAGTGTATCCATAAGCGTCAAGCGAGAAGCAGCACTGACAGAAGCAGATTGACGGGAAACAGGGTCTACAAAATAGGTATTTATAAAAAAGCTAAAAACATACTGTGCTATGTAATTGAGCATAATAGAAGAAACCACTTCATTGATATTAAAACGATATTTTAAAAAGCCTATTAATCCACCTATACAAGCACCTGCCAATATACCTACTATTATAACAAGAGGTTTTGCAATAGGAGAAGGAAGTTCACTATATCCCACGAATATGCTTGCAAAAAATCCAGCGGTTAACATCTGTCCTGAAACACCAATGTTAAATAAGCCTGCTTTTAATGCAACTGCTACAGCAAGAGAAGCGAAAAGCATAGGTGTCCAAGCATTTAGAAAGCTTGTAAAATCTGTCAAAATGCTTTTGTAGCCAGCGTAGGAAGGCTTTGGCAAAATTCCAGAACCTTGCAAAAGATTTTGATATGCTGCAAGGGGATTTTTTCCTAATGAAGCTATAATCACTGCACCCACAATCAAACTAAGAAATATAGCAAAAAGGGGTATTGTAACAGATTGATATTTTTCATTGCCAAAACAATTTACAAATACTTGTTTTATGCCGCCTTTTTTGTTTTTCATGATTTCACCCCCATCATAAACTGACCTACTTCATTTGTAGTTAATTCTTTTGCAGGTGCAATTTTTTGCATTTGACCATTGTATATAACGCCTATGGTGTCTGCACAGTTCATAATTTCTTCTAATTCTAATGATATAAGAAGTATTGCACGCCCTTTATCACGTTCTCCTATAATCTGTTTGTGTATGTTTTCAATCGCACCAATGTCTAAACCACGTGTAGGCTGTACAAATATCATAAGAGGAGATTGTAATTCAATTTCACGGGCAATAATTGCTTTTTGTTGATTTCCTCCGCTCATAGAACGTACAATAGTTTTTCCGCCTTGTCCGCTTCTGACATCGTATTTTGAAATCAATTTTTGACCATAATTTTCAAATTCTTTTTGTTGTAATATTCCTTTTTTAGAAAAAGGTTCTTTGAAATAATCTTTTAAAGCAATGTTGTCATCTAGTGTAAAATCCATAACTAAACCGTAGTGATGTCTGTCTTCTGGTATGTAAGAAATACCTTCCAATGTTCTTTTTCTTATGGATTGATTTGTAATGTCTTTTCCATTTAATATAATTTTTCCACTATGTACTTTTGCAAGTCCTGCAATGGCATCAGCAATTTCTACTTGACCATTGCCTGAAACGCCTGCAATGGCAAATACTTCTCCTCCTCTTATGGAAAATGAAACATCTTTGACGACATCAAAACCGTTGTTGTTTTTTACTGTGATATGTTCTACTTTTAATATTTCCTGCTGAAATACAGGTTCTTTTTTTTCTGTTTGGAAAGATACTTCACGTCCTACCATAAGGCTAGCCATTTGTTTTGTAGAAGCAGTTGCCACATCTAATATGTCAATCAATTTTCCTCTGCAAAGTATGGCACATCTGTCAGCAACTTTTTTGATTTCTTCTAATTTGTGTGTAATCAGTATAATTGTTTTTCCGCCATCTCTTAAACTTTTTATAATTTCAAGTAAAAATTCAATTTCTTGAGGTGTTAAAACGGCAGTAGGTTCGTCAAATATCAGTATTTCAGCCTCTCTGTAAAGCATTTTGAGTATTTCCACACGTTGTTGTATAGAAACGTTAATGTCTTCAATTTTTTGTGTAGGGTCTACTTCTAAGCCATAATGTTTTGAAATTTCAGCAATATTTTTGTTTGCTGTTTTTAAATCTACATAAGGAAAAATACCAAGTGCTTTTTTCATAGGCTCTATCCCCATAATAATGTTTTCTGTTATGGTGTAATTTTCAACCAATTTAAAATGTTGATGTACCATACCGATATTTAATTTTGTAGCATAATTGGGAGAAGTGATACGTTCTTTTTTGCCACGAATGTAAATTTCCCCCTCATCTGGTTCATACATACCAAAAAGCATACTCATTAGTGTTGATTTTCCTGCACCATTTTCACCAAGCAGTGCAAATATTTCCCCTTTTTTAATTTGTAATGTCACATCATCATTTGCAATAATACCTGGAAAACGTTTTGTAATATGTTTCATTTCTACAATATAATCTGACATTTTCTCCCCCTCCTCAAAAAAATAAAGCATATTAATATCACGTAATCATTTTCAATAAACTAAAAAAGCCGTCCGCTGTTTGGGCAGACGGCAAATTTTTACGGTAACTATTTCAAAAATGTATCAGCCTAAATCTTCTGGCAATATACCATTAAAATTAGCTGCTGGAACAATTGTACCATTTTTTACCAATTCATAAACTTCATCTAATTTTGTAATTGTGTCAGAAGAAAGTTGATTTCTACCTTCTTCTTTAACATAACCTGTTGAGTCTGTGTCAGCACCAAGTAAGTCATTTTTACCTGCAAATGTACCATCTATTACTGCATTTAATTGTTTTTCTACGTTTTTATCCATTACTTTTAATACTGATGTTAATACCACATTGCTATCACCATTTGCACCATCATCATATTGGTCAACATCACAGCCTATTACTTTTACGTTGCCTGCTTCTTTTGCAGCAGTGAAAACACCGTTTCCGGAACCGCCAGCTGCTACAAACAATATGTCACAGCCTTCGTTAATCAGAGCATTGCCTACTACTTTACCTGTTGCTTCGTCAGCAAATGTACCAACGTAATTACCGCCAACATTTGCACCTGTTACATCTGTACCTGCATAAGAAGCAATTTCAACTACTTCTGCACTTGTACCTAAATTTTTGTTGGCATAGTTTACACCAGATTCAAAACCATATTGATAATTTACATTAGAAGGATATGCAATACCATTTACAACAGCTACTTTGTTGGACTGTGTTTCCAGTGCAGCGGCAACGCCTGCATAAAAACCGCTTTCTTGTTCAGCAAATGTCATAGCATATATATTTTCAGCGTTAATTTCTTGTCCTTGTGCATCTGTTGGATTGCTGTCTACTAATATAAAGTTTACATTAGGGTTGTCCTGTGCAATCGCACCAATTCCTGCAAATTGAAAGCCACAGCAAACAATCACATTATAATCTGCAACAATGTCTGCAACAGCTTGTACTGCGGCTGCTGTGTCACCAGATTCTTCTTTTACTGGTGTAACGCTGGCATCTGGGTGGTTTGCAATAAAACTTTGTATCCCTTCATAGTTGTTTTGATTGAAAGAGCCATCATCTACACCAGATGGACTACTTACAATAGCAATTTTTAAACCATTTTCTGTTGCATCTGCACTTTGATTATTTTCTTCTGGAACAGGAGCATCATTACTGCTACCACAACCTGAGGCTAACATAGAAAATGCCATAACACCGCAAAGCAGTAAACCGAGCACTCTTTTTTTCATTTTTAAATTCCTCCCTTAAAAAAACAATAAAATTTAATAAATGTTTTATGTGATAAATTTTTTAATCACATTATAAATAAAATATACCACAAATATTTTGTGCTGTAAATGAAAGTAAAAAATAAACTTTATAATGTGTCATAAAAAAAGACTGTGCTAGTAATGTTATATTTTCTAGCACAGCCCTTATGATAGTGTTTAGAAATAAAAATTTTCAACATAAACCTAAACTAATTAATAATGCTCTGTTTATTCTCTGCATTACCATACCATCTAAATGACAAACTTTCTCACGAAGTCTTCTTTTGTCTATCGTTCTGATTTGTTCTAATAATATAACAGAGTCTTTTGCTAGAGCATAATCTTGTGTAGATAATTCTATGTGTGTAGGCAATTTTGCCTTGTTGATTTGTGATGTAATAGCAGAACAGATTACAGTAGGACTGTATTTGTTTCCAGTATCATTTTGTACAATTAATACAGGTCGTATTCCTCCCTGTTCGCTGCCTACTACTGGGCTTAAATCTGCATAATAAATGTCTCCTCTTCTTACAATCAATTTGGCTCACTCTCCGCTGTTTCTGGCTTGGATTACCGAGCCGTCAGGCGTTCTCACAATATTTAATTTTTTTAATATGTACTTCACCGCCTGCTTTTCGGTTTAGTAAAAGTATTTCCAGCAGACGATGATATTATACCTCTTATATTTAAAAAGGGTAGTAAGGTATCATTTACTCATTCTGTAATTTTAAATAAATTTTCATCTAGTACAGCATCATATTCAAATGTGTGATAACTCAAATGATATGTTTCATTTCCTTCTGCATCGTATATTACAAATTGTACAGGCTTTAATGTTTCATTGTCCACCCATAATTTTTCTGTTGCAGTGTATTTATTTCCTCCTGGAATGACTGCTTCTAAAACAGTGCAACGACTTTCGTCTAATGCAGCCGCTTCAACGCTGACCCCTTCAGACTGCATATAATTTTTTAAAAACTGTCCTAAAAATAATTCATTTCTTTGTTGATTTTGTGGCACTTCTTTTATAATTTTAGAGGATACTCTTGGATTAAACTGACATATTTTTTCTCCATCAAATATGGTATAATTTCCTGCTACTGTTTCAGGTGCAGTAATTTCAAGACGATATTGTCCTGTGGATTTAAAATATTGATTTGTTTCGTATGTATCATTGCCTTTGTTGGAATAACGTTCCATTGTAGCAGTACATTGATAATTTTCCATTTCATTAAGCTGTTTTTGTATTTTTTCCATTTCTGTCATTTGAGATTGTTGTGTCAGTTTATTGCAGCCAGCAAATGTAATGGATAAACAAGCGATACATAAAGCACAAATTGCTTTTTTCATTGTTCTCTCTCCTTTTATTTCATTCTTTATTACTTTATGGAATGATAGAAGGATATAGAACAAAAAAGAGTTTACAATACTTTATTACGTTATTGCGTGATGTCAAAAATAGTAAGGAATTTATTTCCTTATTTACAAAATTTCACAAATTTATATTTTTTTCACTCTTTTCTTTCAAAAAGACTATTTTTTTGTTATAATACTACAAATAAGAAACTATAAATTATAATTGTCACGCTTCATTAACAGAACAGGAGAATTATTATGACAAATTGTTCAGATTTAGAAAAAAAGCATAAAAAGCTTTTAGAATTTTTTAGTAAGAGTTTTTTTGAAGTATATAATCGAATGGATAAAGAAGTGCAGTCAACATTGTTAGAATTTGCACCGAACTTCTTCCATAGATGGTATGTTTCTGCACTCATTCCAGAAACGAATTTATCTCCTTCTGTGGCTTTTCGCATAGATTTTTCAAAAAAATTTTCAAAAGACAATGTATATGCTTACAAAATGACTTTAGATAAAACACAAAAAGATATGCCAAAATTTCAATATAAACTTCTTGAGTATTCTCTGGAAAAACACCCTTTTATAGAGGATTTAAAAATCATATTGGACTATTGCGAACCTGATTGTGAAATGACAGAAGACGGCAATTTTTTAGAGAAAGATGAAAACAACTTATTACAAAAAATTTCAAGAAATGAAAAAGAGTATTTGCATTATTTGACACAGCTTTTGCATACTATGGAATTTTTAAAACCTTTGCCCTCTATACATACCATACGTGTTCAAACAGATGAGAGTGCAAAGTATGTACTAAAAAAAGAAACAAAACAAATATTAGATTATATTATTCATTTTGTGATTAATATGGCGTGTTATGAAATGGCAGAAGCAATTGGTGCAGAACAAGGTTGTTTTCACTATGATATGTTTTATAGTTTTTTGCAAAATAATATGGATACAGAAGATATTTTTATAAAACTTTATGAATGTATTGATATTGATATTTCGGAGATATGGGAAGTACCTTCGTTAGAAGATTTTTCGGAAGAACAATCTGCAATCGCTTCTTCTTTTTTCTATATGGGTATTCTTTTAGATAAATGGTTTTTAACGCCTTTAGGAGATTTTTTGCAAATAATACAACCAACATATTATTTACCATTTTATTTTATTCCTATATTTAATCGTATCTCTAATTTAACTGTGGCAAAATGCCCTTTACAAGCGGAATTGTATTCTCCTTGTTCCGTATATGACTTAACACCTATAGGAGAAACCGTTTTAGGCAAAAAAGGAAAAAAACAGCCTTTGCCAGTTCATATAGATTTTTATCAAATAGTAGATGCGATTATACAACATTCTGAATTAAATTTATTTGAAAGGACAGTACAGCAACAAGGTATCAATATTAACACACTTGTGTGTCCAATTAAAATTACTATTGTAAAGCACCCAGACTATTGGAAGATAATGGAGGTGTTAGATACTTCTTCTTTATATGATATATGTAGCGAAATTTGTTCTATATTTGACTTAACAGATGTTTTTACCTACAGCATTACAGCACAGCATAAAAATAGCTTTCCTCTCTTTCAGGGCAGCCCTTTAAAACATAAAAGCCAAGAACCTTCTCCTTTTTTGCCTTCTTCATTTTCTGCGGGAGATGTCCTCTATTTTACACCAGACAAAGATAAAAACAGACAATTAAAATTAGAATTTTTGCCAAAGCAAAAGCAAATTCCATTTATACTATATCCTCGTTTGAGAAAACAGAGTAGTATTATGAAAGTAAATCCATTTGATATTGATTAATTTTATTAAGAAAGAAGGAATATAATATGATGCACCAACACGGCGGAGATTTAGATGCCATACAAAATAAATATCATATACCAAAAAATGAAATTGTAGACTTTAGCGGAAATATCAATCCTTTAGGCTTTCCTGATAGTGTAAAACAGCGTTTGACAAAAAATTTGGATATTATTTGTGTTTATCCTGATAAAAATTATGCAGCATTGCGTAAAGCAATCAGTAATTATACAGGTGCAGAGGCAGAACATATTGTAGTAGGGAATGGTTCTACAGAATTGATTTCTACATTTATTAAAATAGCACAGGCAAAACAAACATTAATTGTAGCACCTGCTTATTCAGAGTATGAAAGAGAAGTAACGCTTTGTGGTAGTGAATATCGTTATTTTGCATTAGAAGAAAAAGAACAGTTTTGTTTAAATGTGTCAAAATTAATTGCTGCACTGACATCAGATATTGGACTTTTGGTATTGTGCAATCCGAATAATCCTACAGGAACGATTGTTACAAAAATACAATTGGAACAAATATTACAACATTGTAAACAAAATAATATTTCTGTTATGATAGATGAAACATATATGGAGTTTTGCGATAATTTAGAGGAGTGCTGTGCCATTCCTCTCGCTAAAAAATTTGATAATTTATTTGTGATTAGAGGTGTATCAAAATTTTTTGCAGCACCAGGTATGCGTTTGGGCTATGGCATTTCAAGCAATAATGTGTTTTTGGAAACACTCAAAAAAAATCAAGACCCTTGGAGTGTCAATAGTGTTGCAGCTTTTGCAGGAGAATTGCTTTTTTCAGACAAAGAATTTATACAAAAAACAAAAACACTTATCTCTACAGAAAGAAAACGTTGTATAGAACAGTTAAAACAGTTTCAAAATATGAAAGTGTATCATTCCAGTTCTAATTTTATATTGATGAAACTGAAAACAAATGCAATCAATTCACATCAGATATTTGAAAAGCTCATACAAAAAAAATTGCTGGTAAGAGATGCGTCTTCATTTGCATTTTTAGACGATACCTTTTTACGTTTTTGTATTCGTATGCCAGAACATAATACAGCATTGCTTGAGCAGTTGAGGGAATTGATAGAATAAATAACAGATTAATTTGGAAAAAATTTTTTTCATAAATCTTTTTAAAATGTCACATATTAATCATCATGAAATTGTGTTATTAAAGTACATTTTGACTTATACTATGAAAGGGGTCAAAACAGTGTATACTATTACAGAAGCAGAAATGATACAAAATCTTTGTATTGTGAAAAAAACATTAGATGAAGTAAAACAAAAAATAGAAAATATTACTTTTATAAATAATGAAGCATTTTTTACTTTTTTAAATGAATTAAATTGTCCCAATGGTGAAACAATTTCTCAAATATTAAATAAATTAGAACATTGTATTCCTTTTGCACTGACAGATGAAAGTTTCGAACTTTTTATGTCTTCTTGTAATTCAGAAAACATAGAAAAAATGGAAAATTTCAGAAAAGACTTTATACAAAGCTGTAAAAATGATTTTATATTGCTTTTGTATACCATATCTGATAAAGAGCAATGGGACAATATTGTACAAAATTGCGAAGCACTTCGCAAAAAAAATCGTGTTGTTTTAAAACAAAAAAGAATGGAGCAATTATGATTTATAGTGATGGAATACCATATTATAGTTTAAATAATTATTATAGGCAAAAATTTGGCAAAAAGACAGTAAAAATTTCGCTAGATGCAGGATTTACCTGTCCCAATAGAGATGGAACATTAGATACAAGAGGTTGCATATTTTGCAGTAAAAAGGGCTCTGGAGATTTTGCAGCAAAGGGAAATAGCATAATAGAACAAATAGCATATGGTAAAAAGCAAAAAAAATGGCAGGGACAATCTCCCTGCTATATTGCTTATTTTCAAGCATTTACAAATACCTATGCACCAGTAACAGTGTTAAAGCAACTTTATGAACAAGCAATTTGTTGTGATGATATTGTAGGAATTTCTATTGCAACACGCCCTGATTGTTTGGAAGAAGATGTGATTTGTCTTTTAAGTGAAATGAGTAATAAAACAGATGTTTGTGTAGAATTAGGATTGCAGACAATAAAGCAAAGCTCTATAGAATTGATAAGAAGGGGCTATCAAAATGATGTTTTTGAAAGAGCAGTACGAGAATTAAGTAAAAGAAATATAGATGTTGTAGTTCATGTAATATTGGGATTGCCTCATGAAACCAAAAAAGATATGATTGATACAATACAGTATATCAATCAGTTTGATGTGAATGGAGTGAAGTTGCAGTTGCTCCACGTGCTGAGTGATAGCGATTTAGCACAATATTACAAAGAAGGGAATTTTGAAACACTTTGTTTAGAAAACTATGTGGATATTGTTTGTGATTGTATAGAGTATATGCGACCAGATATTGTAATACACAGATTGACAGGAGATGGAGATGAAAAAAATTTAATTGCTCCTTTGTGGAGTAAAAATAAAAGATTGGTATTAAATACCATACATAAAACATTAAAGCAAAGAAATGCTTTTCAAGGAAAAAAATATATAAAATAGTTATAATGATACACAATATAACAGTGAAGATAATAAAACAGTTGTTTCTATTTACTTTTTAGTATATACTAATGGTATGATTTCTATGTTAAAAGGTGGTGACAACAAATGGATTATTCTATTAGCCGTTTGGCTGAAAGTAAACTGATATTGCTGTATTTCATTGAAAAAATAGGTTTTCCTCTTTCTAATAGTGAAATTTGTCAATTTTCATTAGAAAAAAATTATATGGATTATTTTTCTGTACAACAGTATCTTTCAGAATTAGTAGAAGCACATTTGTTGGAAAAAAATAAAAATAAAAATCATACTCGCTACACATTAACAAAAGATGGAAAGGGAATGATAAGTTATTTTATATCACATATTCCAGAAAAAATTAAAAATGAAATTGACATTTATGTACAGCAAAATAAAAAAAGAATACATACAGAGTCAGAAGTGACAGCAAAATATTATACAGAACATAATAATGATTATGATTATATTGTAAAGTGCGGTTTGAATGATAGCGATGGTACAAATATTATGGAAATCAATGTACCAGTGGCAACACAGCAGCAGGCGCAAATTATTTGTAATAATTGGAAAAATAATGCAAGTCGTTTGTATGGCACAATATTAAATATACTCATAGGTGATGAAAAATAACAATAAAAGCGTTGAGAAGTATTATTCTTGATGCTTTTTTGATTGGTAATTATTACAATTTTATTAAAGTTTTATGAATATAGATGAAAAAATGTAAAAATTATGTTACAATGACTGCCAGATAAATTTTTGTAGAAAGAAATGACAACGAGGAGGAGTAATCACATGAGAAAAAAGCATTTTTTCATGAAAAAGATAATCAGTGTAATACTAGTAGGCAGTATGTTATGTTCTGTATGTAGTGTACAAGCATTTGCAGCAGAAATATTACATGACCAAATTAGTACAGAAATTGTTACAAAAGGGGTTACATATGAAAAAAATCATAGATTAACAGCAGAAGGTTGGCAGGATATTCACGTTTTAAAAATAGATTTGAATGACCCTAATTTGGCATTTCAGCCATTGGAGTCACAAACAGAATATGGTTTAAAAGAAACACTTTTGAAAATGGTAGAAGATACAGGAGCAGTAGCAGCAGTAAATGGTGACTTTTTTGGTATGAAAGGCGAATATTCTGCATCATTTGGTCCTGTAGTAAGAGATGGGAATATCATTTCAGCAGGAACAGATAGAAATTTAGACAAAAATGAATATTCTACTTTTTTTATAGATAAAGAAGGCAATCCTTTTATAGATTTTTTTAGAATACAGGCTGACTTTTATGCTGGAGAGTATGGTCATTTAGAGCTTGCTTCTTTTAATAAAATTACGGAAATGAAATATCCTATTTATTTTGATAAAAATGCAGCAGCATCTACAGCAGATTTAGATGCACGTTTTGCAGATTTAGTAAAATTTACAGTGCAAAATGATACGATTACTGCAATTTCTCAAAAAGGAGAAACAGTTAACACACCAGAAGATGGTTATTTGATTATTATAAGCGGAGAATACTACAATGATTTGTGGGAATATTTTGTAGAGGGACAAACAACACGATTAGATATTAGAGCAACATTAGACTTAAATACCATACAGACAGCAATTAGTGGTATAGGTAGAATATTGGTTGATGGAGAAAAACCAGAAGATGCAGGACTTCTTATAAAAGGCAGACAACCAAGAACAGCATTGGGTATTACACAAGATAATTCTACATTGATATTGATGGTAGTAGATGGTAGAGGCGATAGTATTGGTGCAACAAATGAGGAAATGGTTTGGCTTATGAGAGAATATGGTGCTTATAATGCTATGCACTTTGATGGTGGCGGTTCTTCTACTATGGTGGCAAAAACAACAGAAAAACAAAATACAGAAGTCAAAAATACAGTTTCTGAAGGAACACAAAGAAAAATTATGAATGGCTTAGGTGTATTCAATAATGCACCAGTAAGCGATTTGTCACAAATTGAATTAAAAAGTAGTGAAGAAAGAGTATTTCTGAATGATACTGTAACATTATCTCCAAAAGGATATGATGAATATTTTCATAATGTTGCATTAGATGAAAGTCAAATTGTGTATTCACTGGAACAAGGAGAAGGCGTATTTAATGGAAATTATTTTACACCAACAACAGCAGGTGATATACAAATTAAAATGACATATCAAGATAAAACAGCTACAACAACATTGAAAGCAATGAATTTAGCTTCTATTGAAATAGAACCAAAAGAAATTTATTTATTGCCAAATGAAAATACTACACTACATATAGAAGGAACAAGTACAGATGGATATACAGCAGTTGTTTCTAATGGTGTGCAATATGCAATTTCTGGTGAAATAGGTAATATAGATGAAAATGGTATTTTTACAGCAAATGCTACACCAGCAAAAGGATATGTTACAGCAAGTGTAGGAGGAAATATAAGTTGTGCTGTACCTGTAGTAATATGGGAACAACCAGAAGAAGGAACAGAACTCCCTTGGACACCAGAACCAACAAAATTAAATGACAGTCATCAGCAGCAAGTGCAGTATGTAGAAGATGGTGCAACATATGTCAATATTGTAGGAAAAGTAACATCAGCAACAGCAGAACCAGAAGTATATACAACAGAACAATCAAAAGTAAAAAATGCAGTAGAAAGTAATGTCAATTTTGCTATTTATGGGGGCAAAACAGACATTACACCAAGCATTGACGCAGTGCAATGGAATGGAGAATATCAATTCCAAAATAAAAATGGCGTTAGTGTTGTAATGATGACAGCAGCACAGGGAGGATTTCGAGTAACAAATCCAGCACAATGGATTTCATTCCAGAATGATATTGTACAAGCAGGAAATCAAGCAGTTGTAATTGTTATGGATAAAACACCTTCTGTATTTGAAGATATTTTAGAAACAATGCTGTTTGGCAGTGTATTGTCAGAACTGGAAGAACAAGGAAAAACAATATTTGTTGTGTCTGCTTCAGGGCAGCAGGGCTGGGCAAATATAAAAGATGGTATCAATTATATTAATTTACCAGACTTGTTTTTAGAAGACGGTAGTGTAAATACTGATTTTAGTATATTAAAATTGCGTATTGTTGGAGAAGAAATTACATATGAAATGTCAAAAATAGCATAAACAAGCAGTAAAGTTTATGATTTCTGTTGTAAAATGGATATTTTTGGGGTAGTATAATATGGGCGGAGATATTCTCAGCCCATATTGTACGTTATAAACAAAAAGAGTAAGGAGAAAAAAATGGAGCAAACAGAAAACAGTACCATAAAAGCTGTCAGTTATATGATGATAATTACATTAGTGGGAAAAGTGCTAGGACTTGTGAGAGAACAGCTTTTAGCAGCAAATTATTCTGTTACAGCACAAGCAGCAGCATTTATGACAGCAAGTAGAATACCTAGAACATTTTTCGATGCTGTGTTTGCCTCAGCCATTTCAGCTAGTTTTATACCAATATTTAATGAATATTTAGAAAAAAAAGGAAAGCAAGAAGCATTTCGTTTGTCAAATACATTTATTACAATGATAGTTTTGGTAACTTGTATTATGACGATAGCGGGCATTGTATTTGCAGAGCCTATCACATGGCTTTTTGCAGATGGTATGTCAGAACAAACAGCACAAATTTGTGTACATTTTTTGAGAATACTGTTTCCAACAGTCATATTTACAGGAGCAGCATTTTCGTTTGTAGGAATATTGCAGTCATTAGAAGAATTTACAATACCAGCAGCAATGAGTATTGTTTCTAATGCAGTGATTATATTTTATTATTTGTTTTTAAATGATAAATTTGGTATAGAAGGCTTAACAATCGCATTTTTGATTGGCTGGGCAATGCAGGCAGTAATACAAATACCTGCTTTATATAAAAAAGGGTATCGCTATCAAATAGATATTCATTTTAAAAAAGAAGGTATGAAAAAAATAATGCTTCTTATGCTGCCTGTTATGGTGAGTACATGGATACAACCTATTAACATAGTAATCAATACAAAATTTGCATCACATATCCATTTTGAGGGATATGAAGATGCAGCAATTACTACAATAGAATATGCAAATACATTGTATACGATTATTGTGGGAGTATTTGTACTTTCTATAGCAAATGTAATATTTCCTAAAATGGCAAGATTAACAACAAACAATGCTCAAAGAGATTTAGGAGAAACAGTACGTGTGACATTGAGAAGTATGCTATTTTTGCTGATACCTATGATGATGGGGCTTATGGTATTAAGTGAACCTATTGTAAAATTGATGTATGAGAGAGGAAATTTTGACAGCTTTGCAACACAAAAAACAGCACAAGCACTATTTTTCTTTTCATTAGGTATGTTAGGTTTTGGTATACAAAATATATTAAGTAGAGTATTTTATGCTAAACAAGATGGAAAAACGCCTTTTTATTCTGGGCTAGTGTCTATTGCAGTAAATATTTTATTTTGTATATTGCTTGTTAAAAAAATGAATGTAGGAGGATTGGCATTGGCATCTGCAATTTCTTCTATTATTTCCGCAATATTTTTGTTTGTGCCACTACAAAAAGAATATCAAAATTTAATATCAAAAGAAATGATAATTGATTTATTAAAAATGAGTTGCTCTGCTGTTGTTATGACAATTATTACAATACTTTGCAGAAATGGTATGATGCAGTTAACTATAAAAGGACTGATAGCAAATATTATTGTCGTTGCAGTACCTGTAGCAGCAGGTGTTGTGGTATATATTGCTGTTTGTTATATTTTAGGTGTTACAGAAACCAAACAAGCAGTAGAAATGCTCAAAAAAAGAAAGGAGAAATGAAATGATAGAAGGAAGTCATTTTTTACACGCAATATGGATTGTATCAAATTGGTGTTCTAAACAATTTCAAAGCAGTTGTATTGTAAAGTGGTTTTTAAAAAAAGATGATAAAAAAATAGTAGCAAGAAATAGTATATTTTTCAGAATATTTTGGGGGATACGCAGGGCGTTAAGCAAAATATTTTATAAACTGCATTTGAATAAGTTGTTTGTAAACAGTATATTTAAAATGTCATATTTGTGGTGTGGTGCTGCGGTATTACTTGCACCAATATTGCCTACTATGCTTGTACTTGCATTTGTATTAGCTGGATTTGGTTCACTGTTTTTATCTTTTTTGTATGACAGAAAGCGTAAAATGAATTATTTTTCAGTAAACCGTTATATTTATTATTATGCTTTTGTGTACTTATTTGCAACATTAACCTCTTTAGCAAAACAAGCGAGTTTTTTAGGGGGAGTGCTTACAGTTTGCTTTATATTGTTTTCCATAGTGCTCTCTAATGCTATTGAAACAAAAAAACAACTGAATGTGATATTGTTCTTTTTTATTTGTGTAGGGGTATTGGTTTCATTTTATGGATTTTATCAATATATGTTTCCGAGCAAATTTAGCGGTGTTTGGCATGATGTAGATATGTTTGAAACAATTAGTTTTCGTGTATATTCTACATTAGAAAACCCAAATGTATTGGGAGAGTATTTTTTAATAGTGCTGCCTTTTGCAGCTGCTTTTTGTATCAATAGTAAATCTTGGTTTAATAGAATATTTTTTGCAGTATGTGCAGGTATTATGATGCTTTGTCTTGTGCTGACATACTCCAGAGGCTGTTATATAGGTATTATGGCAGCGATTGCCGTATTTTTGGTGCTTTGGGACAGAAGATTTATATTTTTAGGTATTGTGGTGCTTTTAATGCTGCCTTTTGTGCTGCCAGAAACCATAATCAATCGATTTTTAAGTATAGGTAATATGGCAGACTCCTCTACAAGTTATAGAGTATATATATGGTTAGGCAGTATTGCTATGTTAAAAGATTATTGGCTTTGCGGCATAGGGCCAGGAACAGAGGCATTTAATCGAGTGTATCCTCTTTATGCGTATAATAGTATCAGTGCACCTCATTCTCACAATTTATTTTTACAGATAGTATGTGACGCAGGTATCGTAGAACTAATTATATTTGTAATATTGATAATACAGTATTATAGAATGACTTGTGGGGCATTGTCACGAGAAACAAAAAAAGAAAATAAAATGCTTTTGATTGCAGCAATATCCGCAGTGACAGGATTTTTAGTGCAAAGTATGTCAGATTATACATTTTATAATTATAGAGTAATGTTGTTGTTTTGGGTATGTATTGCATTTGGCATGATATTAACAAAAATGACAAGATTGAAGGAGGATTGATGTCTATGATAAAAATATTAAATATCATTAGTGATAGTAACATAGGCGGTGCAGGCAGATGTCTTTTAAATTTTTTGAAATATTATGACAGAAAAAAATTTGCAGTAAAAGTAGTAGTACCAAAAGGCAGCCTTTTAAAAGCGGAAATTGAAAAATTAAAAACGAGAGTAATAGAAGTAGATGGTATTGCAGATAAATCATTTGATTGGAAAGCAATACAAAAATTAAATAAAATTATAAAAAGGGAAAAACCAGATGTTGTACACACACACGGCACAATTACGGGTAGAATATGTGGAAGAATGTGTGGGAAAAAAGTTGTGTATACAAGACATTCCGTATTTCCAGTAAGCCCACGTATAAAAAAAGGGATAGGAAAAATAGCAAATAAATATATCAATGAATTTTTAGCAGATGATATTATTGCAGTAGCAGAAGCTGCAAAACAAAATTTAACAGATGGGGGTATTTCTCCTCATAAAATAAAAGTCATATTAAATGGAGTAGAGCAAGTAGAAAAGGCATCACCAGAACAGATTGCACAAACTAAAAAAGAGTATGGCATATCAGAAAATGATTTTGTAATAGGGATATTAGCAAGATTAGATGCTGTAAAAGGACATAAATATTTGATAGAAGCGGCAGAACAACTCAAAAAAGAAGGTAGAAATATTAAAGTATTAATTGCTGGTACAGGAGATATGCAGGAACAGTTGAAAAAGAGTGTAAAACAAAAAAATCTGGAAGATGTAGTAGTGTTTGTAGGATTTATAACAGATGTCAAACCTTTTTTGAGTGTATTGGATTTGCAGGTAAATGCTTCTTATGGCACAGAAGCAACTAGCCTTGCACTTTTGGAGGGAATGAGCTTAGGTATTCCTGCTGTAGTAAGTAATTATGGAGGAAATCCTGGTGTCATTATACATGGTGAAAATGGTTATTTGTTTGAAAGCCAAAATACAAATGATTTTGTAAAATACTTAAAAAAGATAATAGAAGAAAAAGAAGTATATCAGTCTATGCAAAATAAATCAAAAGAAATATTTCAGAAAAAATTTACAGCAAAAACATATGCCAGAAATATAGAAAAGGTGTATGAAGGGCTTTTTGAAAAGAAAGGGTGAATACTATGGCAGAAAGAATGGAAAGAACAGAGAGAGCAGAAAGAACAGAGAAAAAGAGAAAGTTTAATGTTTTTGATATTGTTATAGTAGTTGTTGTGATAGCAATAGCGGGAGGAATATATGCTTTTACACATAGAACAAAAGCAATGGAAACACAGCTATTAAGATATTCTTTGGAACTAAATGAATGTCCTGAAGGATTTTCACAGCATATTAAAGTGGGAGATAGCATTACAGACAATGTAAAAAATTATAATATGGGAGTAATTACATCAGTAGAAGCAAGGCCAAGTGTTAGACTAGGAGAAGATAAAATAAATGGTAATATTATAGAAAGTACATTGGAAGGAAAAGAAACAGTAATACTTGTAGTAGAAGCAAATGTAGTGGAAGATGGTGCAAATTTTAAAGTAGATGGAGGCTATATTGTAAAAGCAGGGAAAGATGTTTCTGTAAAAGGCAATGGATATGCTGGTAGAGGATATATATTGACAATAGGTAGATAATGTAAAGGGGGTATTTTTTTGAAAGAGAATAAAAATAATAAATCAAAACTGTTTAAAAGAGTAAATTTTATTGACTTTTGTGTTATTATCATTGCTTTGGTAATAGCAGCAGGTGCGTATTATAAATTTGGTGTATTAAATAAAACAGGTGGAACAGCAGAATTACAGCCAGTAACTTATACAGTGGAAATCAAAAGAGTAAGAGAATATGCTTTACAAAATGTAAGAGAAGGCGATGAACTGTATGACAAAACATCAGGAAATAGTATAGGTAAAATTGTAAAAGTAGAAAGTGAACAAGCAACAGAACCTATATTGTGCAATGATGGCATATATAGAACAGGTACTGTACAAAATAGAATTAATTTAATTGTGACAGTAATGGGAGAGGGAACTGTAACAGAAAATGGTTGTTTTATAAATAAAACATATGAATTAGTGAGAGAATCTGATAGAAAATTTATGACAAAATATTTTGAAGCAGAGGGCAGAATAAAAGACTTTTTAGTATAAAAAGGCGGGGAAACTATGGCAAAGAAATATACAATACTGATGACGCTGATGGGGCTGGAAATAGGCGGTGCAGAAACCCACGTGGTAGAGCTTTCAAAAGAGTTAAAAAAATTAGGCTATAAAATTATAGTAGCATCAAACGGCGGTGTGTATGAAAAAGAATTAAAAGAATATGGCATTGTGCATTATAGAGTGCCTATGAACCAAAGAAATGTATTTAAAATGATAAAATCTTATTTTTTACTTCGCCGTATTATAGAAAATGAAAATGTAGATATTATACATTCTCACGCTAGAATACCTGGATTTATATGTGGCTTTCTGCATAAAAAATATGGTATTACATTTGTAACATCAGCACACTGGGTATTTTATACAGGTATGGGATTAAAATATCTTACAAACTGGGGACAAAAAGTAATTGCAGTAAGTGATGATATTAGGCAATATCTTATTCAAAATTATAAAGTACATTATGAAAATATATTTGTTACAATCAATGGCATTGATACAAATAAATTTTCTCCAGAAACAGATGGAAAAAATATCAGAAAAGAATTTGACATAGCAGAAAATGAGCCTACATTAGTGTATGTCAGTAGAATGGACGAAAGCAGAGCATTAGTAGCAAGACAGTTGATTGAAATTGCACCTCGTATTGCACAAGCAGTAAAAGGTATAAGAATATTGATTGTAGGTGGCGGAGATGTGTTTGATGAATTAAATCAAAAAGCACAGGAACAAAACAAAAAAATAGACGGCAACAAAAAATGTATTATGATGACAGGAGCAAGAACAGACATCAATGAATTGATTTCTGTTGCAACGGTATTTGTAGGGGTAAGCCGTGCAGCATTAGAAGCAATGGCTGGAGGAAAAACAGTTATTGTAGCAGGAAATGAGGGCTATATTGGCATATTTGAACAAAATAAATTAGAAATGGCAAGAGAAAATAATTTCTGTTGTAGAGGCTGTGAATATTCTACAGAAGAAAGGCTTTACAAAGATGTAGTGTATGCCTTTAACCAAATGACACCAGAACAAAGACAGCAAGTAGGGCTTTATGGAAGAAATGTTATATTTGAGTATTATTCTGTTACCACTATGGCAATGCACTGTATTGAGGCATATGATGCAGCTTGGAAAGCAAATCACCAAAAACAATATAATGTAATACTTTCAGGCTATTATGGCTTTAATAATGCAGGTGATGAGGCAATATTATTGTCTATGCACAAAAATATACAAGCATTGGGAGAAAATTATCATATTACAGTGTTGTCAAATAAGCCAGAGGAAACAAAAGCAAAATATCATATGGACGTGGTATATCGCTTTAGTATTAGAGAAGTATTGAAAGCAATTAAAAAATGTGATGTGCTTTTAAGCGGAGGAGGCTCTCTTTTGCAGGATAGTACAAGCACACGTTCTCTTATGTATTATTTGTCTATTATATTGGCAGCACGTATTATGGGCAAAAAAGTTATGCTTTATGCCAATGGTATTGGCCCAGTGTCCAGAGAAAAAAATAGACGTATTGTAAAAATGGTTGTAAATAAAGCAGATTTAATTACATTAAGAGAAGCAAATTCCTATGCAGAACTAAAAGCGATGGGAGTAGAAGAAAGAAAATGTTTTGTAACGGCCGACCCAGTATTTACTATGGATAGTATTACAAAACAACAAGGAATGGAATTGCTGAAAAAGGCAGGCGTTCCTACAGACAAAAATTTTGTAGGAGTGTCTGTAAGAAATTGGAAAGATATGGACGGTTTTGTAGATGAATTTGCACAGCTTTGCGATACCATACAACAAAAGTATAACAAAACCATTGTGTTTATTGTCATGCAAGTACCTCATGATATTAAAATAAGTCAAAAAGTGCAAAAACGTATGAAAACAAAATCTTATTTGCTGAAAAATAATTATTCTCCTTATGAAATTATGGGCATTATAAAATGTATGGATTTTATATTGAGTATGCGTTTGCATACATTGATATTTGCAGCAAGACAAAGAGTGCCTTTGATTGGTTTTGTGTATGACCCTAAAATAGAATATTATCTTGAAAAATTAAATATGCCTTCTGGAGGAGCAATAGGTAAATTCGATATGGAAAAAACATTGCATATGGTAGAGGATATGGTACAAAATAGACAAAAATATGTTGACATATTGAATAGAGAAGCAGAACAACTGGAAAAAAGAGCACATTATAATGAAAAATATTTGATAAAATTGTTAGAAAAAAGTAAAAAGTAATAGAAAGTAGGTGTGATATGAGAGAAATCATTTATGTATTAGGAGTACCTTTTGATGCTGTAACAATGGAGCAAGCAGTAGAAAAAGTAAAAGGATTTTTGTGTGAAAAGGGGCAACATATTGTTTGTACACCTAATCCAGAAATTGTAATGGAAGCACAAAATGATGATAAATTGATGAACATATTAAAGTCAGCAGATTTAGTAGTGCCTGATGGCATTGGCATAGTATGGGCATCAAAATATAGCGAAAAGAAATTAACAGAAAGAGTAGCTGGATATGATTTAGTACAAAAATTATTTGATGAAGTAAAAGATACAGAACATACTGTGTATTTTTTTGGTGGAGCACCAGGTGTTTCATTAGCAGCAGCCAAAAAAATGGAACAAAAATACCCCAATTTAAAAATTGTAGGGGGGCATAATGGCTATTTTGATGAAAAAGAAGAAAAAAGAATATTGAACGACATAAAAAAATTATCTCCGTCAATACTATTAGTAGGGCTTGGTTCACCAAAACAAGAAAAATGGATATATGAAAATATTCGTTTGACAAATGTAAAAGTTGGCATAGGAGTAGGGGGTAGTTTCGATGTTATGTCTGGTAAAATAAAAAGAGCACCAGATATATTTTGTAAAATGGGATTAGAATGGTTTTACCGCCTTGTAACACAACCTTCTCGTATTGTAAGAATGATGAGATTGCCAAAATTTGCATTAACAGTATT
This sequence comes from uncultured Clostridia bacterium, assembly GCA_910586765.1. Classification (GTDB taxonomy): domain Bacteria; phylum Bacillota; class Clostridia; order Lachnospirales; family Anaerotignaceae; genus Coprocola. The sequence continues at coordinate 17,789 of CAJUJJ010000020.1, read as the reverse complement.
AAAAAATAGAAAGTAACAATTTTTAGCCATAAACTTTTACACAAAAAAATAGGAGAAGAAAATAAAAACGCTTGAAAGGAAGTGTAATATTGCAAAAGCAGTATGACACAGCGATTGTCTATATATTATTAGGTGTTATGATTATGGCGGCAGGAGTAGAAATGTTTTTTGCACCTTCAGGTTTTGTAGCAGGAGGAGCGACAGGACTGGGTATTGTATTAAATGAAATTGCAAATCAAAATTTTGGTTTTTCTGTACCATTGTGGCTTGTTAATATACTTTGGGATTTGCCATTGCTTATATTGGGACGTAAAAAAATAGGTAAAGTATTTTTTAGACGTACTTTGTTAGGGTGTGTAGGTTTTTCTGTAGCACTTTTTATAGCAGAATATTTGCCAGAATATAAAGGTGATTTGATACTGGTGTGTCTTTTTGGAGGAACTTTTGTAGGTATTGGTGCAGGGCTTGTGCTTCGTAGTATGGGGGCAACAGGAGGTACAGATTTAGCAGCGGCATTAATTCACGAAATGATACCTAAAATATCGGTATCACAATGTATATTTTTATTAGATAGTATCATTATATTGCTGGGTATGGCTGTTTTTGGTATAGAGCAAGGTATGTATGCTATCGCATCAGTGTATTTAACAAGTAGATGGGTGAATACCATATTACAAGGAGGTTCTTTTTCAAAAGGAGCATTTATTATATCTAAAAAATGGCAGGAAATTGCCAATGTGCTTCTGGAGCAAGCAGATAGAGGTGTTACTGCTTTTTATGGAAGGGGACTGTATACAAATGAAGAAAAAGAAATATTACTTTGTGTTTTTACAGCGAATGAATTAGTAAAAATAAAAGAAATCGTTTCAGAAATTGATAAAAGTGCCTTTGTACTTGTTACAGATATGGCAGAAGTATTAGGAGAAGGCTTTCATGAAATTTGAAAGCCTTTTTATAATGTATTTAATATAACAAATGCAGTAGCATATTGTTGGCAATGAGAAATAGAAACAAAAAATTGTTCATTTTGAATATCCATTTGATTTAGTATTAATTGTAATTTTTGAGATAGTCTGATAGAGGGCTTATTTTGTTCATTGTGATAAATTTCAATGTCAATAGGAGAAAATCCTTTAAAACCAGTACCTATGGCTTTGGCGACTGCTTCTTTTGCTGAAAAAATACCTGCAAGTGTTTCAGAGTGATGACCTTTTTGATTAAAATATTGTATTTCGTGTGGTGTAAATGTTTTTTGTAAAAATGAATTTTTTTGTATTGCCTTTTGTATGCGTTGTATTTCTATTATATCTGTACCTATGCCATATATCATACTGTACCTTCTTTCTATGTTTAAAAATATAAAATGATATTAATTTTAACAATAAAAAAAGCGTTTTTCCATAAAAAAATTTTATATTTTGTAAGAGATATGGTACAAACGTATAAAAGTGAAAAATTTGTCAAAATAATACTTGAAATGAGAGCAAATATATGGTATATTCTTTGTTGCATAGACAAATGTACTTGTTAGAAAAACAAAAGGGGGACTTTTATGAAGGAAGAACAAAATTTTTATATTATAGATAAAAGTGTTCTGCCTGAAGTATTTTTAAAAGTAATGGAAGTCAAAAAATTGCTGGAAAGCGGAAAAGAGCGTACTGTACAGGACGCAACAGCAAAAATAGGTATTAGCAGAAGTGCTTTTTATAAATATAGAGATGCTGTTTTTCCGCTTTATGAAAACACAAGAGGAAAAACAGTAACCATATCTATGAATTTAGACCATACACCCGGACTGCTTTCGTCTGTGTTAAATAAAGTGGCAACATATGGAGCAAATATATTAACAATAAATCAAACAATTCCTATTAATGGTGTAGCAAATGTGACATTAACCATTGAAACAAATGCCTTAATAGGGGATTTGGCAGGATTAATGAAAACAATAGAAACAACAGAGGGAATACAATCCCTTAAAATTGTAGCAAGAGAGTCTTAAAACAATATAAAATAAATCATTAAAGAAAGGATAAAACCACAAAAAATGTGGTAATAAGGTGAAAAAAATGGTGAATATAGCAATATTAGGTTTTGGTACAGTAGGTTCTGGAGTATATGAAGTAGTAACAAAAAATAGAGAAGTTATTACAAGAAAAGCAGGTATGGAAATCAATATAAAATATGTATTAGATTTAAGGGAATTTCCAGACCATGAAGTGAATAAAGTATTAACACATAATGTAGAGGATATATTGAATGATGAAAGTGTGCAAGTAGTTGTGGAAGTAATGGGTGGCGTTGATGTGCCATATAAATTTGTAAAAGGGGCATTGGAAAAAGGAAAACACGTAGTAACATCAAATAAAGCATTGGTTGCTGCAAAAGGGCCTGAATTGCTTCATATTGCAAAAGAAAAAAATGTAAATTTCCTTTTTGAAGCAAGTGTTGGAGGCGGTATACCAATATTACGTTCTATGAACCGCTCTTTGACAGCAGATGTCATATTAGAAGTAATGGGTATATTAAATGGTACAACAAATTATATATTAACAGAAATGACAGAAAATGGATTAGCATTTGATGATGTGTTAAAAACTGCACAAGAATTAGGTTATGCCGAAAAAGACCCTACAGCAGATGTAGAAGGTTATGATGCTTGCCGAAAAATAGCAATACTTTCTTCATTAGCTTATGGCAAAACAGCGAATTTTGAAGAAATATTGACAGAGGGTATCACTAAAATTACCAAAATAGATATTTCTTATGCCAAAAAGTGCAAATCTGTGATAAAATTAGTAGGTGTCAGCAAAAACACTCCAGAAGGTATTTCTGCATTTGTTGCTCCTATGCTTTTACCAAAAGAGCACCCTCTTTCCAATGTAAATGGTTCATTTAATGCTATATTTGTAAAAGGAAATATGGTAGGAGATGTAATGTTTTATGGTAGGGGAGCAGGTAGTCTGCCTACAGCAAGTGCAGTTGTGTCCGATGTTGTGGCAGCAGTAAGACATAAACATTTACACGTTGATGTAGACTGGACAACAGAAAAAATGGAAATATTGTCTAATGACCATGTAAAAGTAAAGGCACTGGTAAGAATTGCAGGAGGAGAGGCACAAAAACAAAAAGCACTTTCTGTATTTGAAGGCGGTGAAATTGTAACAATAGAAGAAGCAAAAGATGAGTTTGCAGTTATCACAGCAATCGAAACAGAAAAAACATTAGCAGAAAAAATAGAACAGCTTTCAAAAGATATGGAAGTAAGGAATAGAATTAGAATGGAGGTTTCAGAGTAATGATGCACATAAAAGTACCAGCGACATCTGCAAATATGGGTCCTGGCTTTGATAGTATAGGTGTTGCATTGCAGTTATATAACCATTTGTGGTTTGAACAAATTGAGGAAGGATTAGAAATTATTATAAAAAGAAAACACGAAATTGAAATTCCTACCGATAAAAACAATTTGATATATAAAACAATGGTAGACTTTTTTGCAGAAACAGGAAATGTAATGCCACCAGTCAGATTGATACAAGAGGACTATATTCCTATGGTAAGAGGACTTGGAAGTAGTGCAGCTTGTATTGTGGCAGGACTTTTGGCAGCAAATCATTTGTCAGGCTGTCATTATAGTAGAGAAGAACTGGCACAAATTGCAGCAAAAATAGAAGGACACCCAGATAATTCTAATCCTGCGTTATTTGGGGGAATGGTAGTAGGAGCAACAGATTATAATGAAATGCGTCATGTAAGATTAGATTTGCCAAATGACTTGGTATTTGCTATTATGGTGCCAAATTTTCCTGTTTCTACACATGATGCAAGGCGTGTTTTGCCTTCTACTTATGATAGAAGTGATGCAGTATTTAATGCTTCTAGGGCGGCACTTTTGGTAGCATCAATATATTCTGGAAATTATGAAAACTTGTCTATGGCAATGGAGGACAGTATTCATCAACCATATAGAAGCCAACTGATACCAGATATGGAAAGAATATTTAAAGCAGCAAAAAATTATGGTGCATTAGGTGCTTATTTAAGCGGTGCAGGTTCTACACTTATGGCAGTATTAACAGATAAACAAGCAGAAACATTTCAGTATAAAATGACAGCATATTTAAAAGCAATTCCAAATGAATGGCAACTGACATTGCTGAAGCCAGATGAAAAAGGTGCTCAGCTTGTTGCAGAATGACAGGAGGTTAAGTAAATTGTTAATTGTACAAAAATTCGGTGGCAGCTCTGTTGCCAATAAAGAGCGTATATTTAATGTAGCAAAGAGAATTATTGATACTCATAATGCAGGACATGATGTTGTTGTGGTACTTTCTGCACAAGGAGATACTACAGATGAATTAATTGAAAAGGCACATGAAATCAATCCAAATGCTTCTAAAAGGGAAATGGATATGCTTCTTGCTACAGGGGAACAACAGTCTGTAGCATTAATGGCAATGGCAATTAATAGCTTGGGAGCAAGAGCAATCTCATTAAATGCAATGCAGGTGGGCATTGATACAACCTCTACATATGGAAATGCCCGTATTAAAACAATTAGTAGAGGAAGAATTGAGCACGAATTAGATAGAAAAAATATTGTAATTATTACAGGATTTCAGGGAGTAAATAAATATGAAGATGTAACAACATTGGGCAGAGGCGGCTCTGATACATCAGCAGTTGCTTTGGCGGCAAGACTTCACGCAGATTTATGTGAAATTTACACAGATGTAGATGGTGTATATACAGCAGACCCAAGAGTGGTAAAAGATGCAAAAAAGCTGAATGAAATTAGCTATGATGAAATGCTGGAGTTGGCATCACTGGGAGCAAAGGTACTTCATAATCGTTCTGTAGAAATGGCAAAAAAATATAATGTCAAATTGGTAGTACGCTCTAGTATGTCAGATGCAGAAGGTACAGTAGTTAAGGAGGAATGTAAAGGTGCGACTCGTTGGGTAGTGAAAAGCTACTCCCATAACTTAAAAATAATTGCTTAATAAAGACGATTTAAGTTGTGAGAACTAGTGACTTGATTAGTCAAATGAGAGGGTAACGCCTTGAAGGGCTAACTCTAATACTCCGAATAGCATATACAACAGCGAAACGTATGTGTTATAAGCTCGGTGAAGTCGGCTGAGAGTACACCCTAACTCAATAAGATATTGAGAGGAAATGCGAACCAGAGGTGGTCGAGTGTATGATAGGTCGGGAGTCCAAAATTTGTTCAAGGTTAGAATGTTGTATACAACAACTGACGAATATTCGAATGTACATCTCTAAATCTGTATGCAATAGAAATGTTGCAGGAAATTGAAAAATCCGTTCTAGGGGAAAGAACTTTTCTTCTGAAGTGAAATCCCTATACTATTATAGGTGGTATTGTTAGAACAGGGATATAGAATAGACCTAAAAGCAAAGAGGAAAATAGCCAATGGTTAGAATGATTATGAAAAATAAACTGACGAATGTTTGAATGTAAGAATCTATAATTCCGATTTTCAGAAATGAAAATTATCTTGTGTAAAGAAGGTGAGTTGCAGTTGAGTAAAAATCTTTACTATGAAAAACTGTATGTAGTTTACAGGACTATATATGACACACAGGTTCAAAGAACAAACCTAAAGGCTATTGAAAAGGATAAAGTTACTGGAACGAGGAAAGCAGGCGACAGGGAGAATACGCTGATTCTATGAAATGGTTGTAAGGAAAAAAGAAGAATAAATTTTAGAAATTAATTTAAAAATAGTTCTCTATAACTTACATTAACGTCTGTGAGAGTAGAGCCACGACCAAGGAAATTTCTGTAATGGAAATGGAGGAACAGGCTCAAGACAATTAATCGAAAATGAATAATGTATTACAATATACAATAGGCTTCGAGTAAGACTTAGAAAGAGAATCCAAATAAAGGAGAATCGCCCTATTACAATGCAAGTAACGGAAGAAGGAACACTGAAAAAGAATGCTTTAAGATACAACGAATATTATAATATGCAAGACATCTTTGATAACTTATACCAAAAGAGTAAAGAAGGTAAAATATTCAAAGATTTATACAGCATAATAGTGAGTGAAGAAAATATCCAACTAGCATATAGAAATATAAAACGTAATAGAGGTAGTCATACAGCAGGTACAAACCATAGAACATTAGAGTATTGGGAAGATGTACCTATGGAAAAGTTTATAACTTATATACAAAGCAGACTACAATATTATATTCCACAAAAAGTACGACGTGTAGAAATACCTAAACCTGACGGAAGGAAAAGACCACTAGGAATACCTTGCATAGAAGACAGAATCATACAGCAATGTATAAAACAAGTAATGGAACCAATTTGTGAGGCAAAATTTCACCCAAATAGCTTTGGATTTAGACCAAATAGAGGCGCAGAGCACGCCATAGCATATTTATACAAGCAAATACAAATAGACAAAAGGTTTCATATAGTAGATATAGATATAAAAGGATTCTTTGATAATGTAAACCACAGTAAATTAATAAAACAGATATGGACTATGGGAATACACGACAAAAAGCTATTGAGCATACTAAAAGCTATGTTGAAGGCAGAAGTGGAAGGAATTGGAATACCAACAAAAGGAGTACCACAAGGAGGAATATTGTCCCCTCTATTATCGAATATTGTACTCAATGAGTTAGATTGGTGGGTTAGTAACCAATGGCAAACATTTGAAAAAACGAGACATGAATATTCCACATTAGGTTCAAAACACAGGGCATTAAAGAATACAAATTTAAAAGAAATCTATATAGTTAGATATGCTGATGATTTTAAGATAATATGTAGGAAATCAAAAGATGCAGAAAAGATATTTCACGCAACACAACAGTGGTTAAAAGAAAGGTTAGGACTGGAAATAAACCCAGAAAAATCAAAAATAACAAATGTAAAAGAGAACTACACGGAATTTTTAGGATATAAAATAAAGGCTCACAAAAAGAAAAAGAAATACGTTGTAAAATCAAAATTAACCAAAAAAGCAAGGAAAAATGTACAGAAGAAAATAAAAAACCAAATAAAGGTAATACAAAAACACCCAACAGTAAAAGAAATATACAAACTCAATAGAATTATTGCTGGGGAACATAATTATTATGCTTATGCAACATTGGTTAATATAGATTTTGGAAAAATAAACTATAATCTTTCTAAGTGTTTAGAAACTCGCTTAAAAGACCTAGCACCTAAAAAGAAAAAGCAAAAAGGCAAACGAAATAAAACGGAAAAGAAAGGATATAAAACGAGAGAATACCTAAAGAAATATGATAAATACAAAGGTAGACCTCGAATCATATCGGGAATATATATGTATCCCATATATGGAATAACCACAAAGACACCGCTTTTATTAAAACAAGAAATATGCAACTATACGCCAGAAGGTAGAAAGATAATTCATAAAGAATTAGGTTGTATCAACAAAGATATATTAAATTATTTGTTAGCTAATCCAAGTGAAAGGCAAAGTATAGAATTTAATGACAACCGATTATCAAAATATGTTGCACAAAAAGGAATGTGTCCTATAAGTGGATTACCATTAGACATAAATATGCAAGTCCATCATATCAAACCAAAACAGGAAGATGGAACTGATGAATATAATAACCTGATAATATTATCCTATGAAGTTCATAAATTAGTTCACGCCACAAAACAGGAAACAATAGAGAAGTATCTCAATATGATAAAGCTAGATGATAAAGCGATAAAGAAATTAAATAAACTCCGTAAGAGTGTTGGAAATACTGTAATATTGAATGACGATTAATTGTTGGAACGCCGTATGCGGTGAAAGTCGCACGTACGGTGTGGAGTGGGGGAAAAGCCGGAGATAACATCAAACGCTTACCTATCACTATTGGAAAAAATGCTTATCAGCGGTGTGGCGGCAGATAAAGATGTATCAAGAATTTCACTGGTGGGTGTAAAAGATAAACCAGGAATAGCTTTTGAAGTATTTTCATTAATGGCAAGAGAGAAAATTAGTGTAGATATTATATTACAGTCTATAGGACGTGATGATACAAAAGATATATCATTTACAGTAGCAAAAAGTGATTTGGAACAGACATTAAAAGTATTAGAAGAAAATCAGCAAAGATTGACAGCACAAAAAATTGTACATGATGATAAAATTGCAAAACTGTCTGTAGTTGGTGCAGGTATGGCAACAAATCCAGGCGTAGCTGCATTGTTTTTTGAAGCATTGTATGATGCAGATGTAAACATTAGTATGATTTCTACTTCTGAAATCAAAATATCAGTATTGATTGATGAGAGTGAAGTAGATGTTGCTATGAATTCCGTACATGATAAATTTAAAACAGCAACAGCAAGTATGAGGAAACATTAATAATATAATATAAAAAACGGAACAAAACAGTTCCGTTTTTTGCATTTTGTAATGAAAAAGAGGAGTTTTTATGCCAAAGAGAATATTTGAAAAGTTAAAAAAATTAGATTGTGTAGAAGCCATTGCATTGGGGGGCTCAAGGGCAGCAGAAGTGTATGACGAAAATTCTGATTATGATGTGTATGTTTATGTAACAGATAGTATTGATGAAACAATACGAAAAGAAATATTGTCTCAATATTGTAGTTATATGGAAATTGGTAATCATTTTTGGGAGTACGAAGATAATTGTATTTTAAATAATGGAATTGACATTGATATTTTGTATCGTAATTTATATAGTTTTTGTAAGGAAATAGAAAATGTAGTAGTGCATTGTCAAGCTGCAAATGCTTATACTACTTGTATGTGGCATAATTTAATGAATTGTGTGATATTATATGACAAAAATGGTAATTTGGAAGCAGCAAAAAAGAAATTTAATGTGTCATATCCTAAACAGCTCAAAAAGGCAATTATAAAAAGACAAATGCAGTTAATAGATAGTGCTATGCCAGCATATAAAATACAAATTGCAAAAGCTGTAAAAAGAAGGGATTTGGTGAGCGTAAATCATAGAGTAACAGAATTTTTAGCTTCCTATTTTGATTTGCTTTTTGCATTAAATGAAAAAACGCATATAGGAGAAAAACGCCTTGTAGAATGGTGCAAAAATAATTGCACAATATTGCCAAAAAATTTTGAAAAAAATATCAATAAATTGTTTCAACATATGTACTGTGAAAATGAAAATATTGTAATAGATGATGTCAATCATATAATAGAATGTGTCAAAAAAATAATTGATATTGAAATAGAAAAATAATAACATAAAAAAGGGCATATGCTGCAATATGCTCTTTTATTATAGAATATTTTTATTTATTATTATCGAAAATTTAGAAATATTAAAAAAATGATATAGCTATACAAAAATAAAGTCAAAAGAGTTTATAAAATAAATTATGGAACAATAAATTCTATTTTTGGTGGTATTTGATTTACTTTTTGCAATAAATTTTTTTCTCCCATTAATTTTATTACATTTGCTATCAATTCCCCTTCTGTTTCTTTGTCTTTGCAGTAAATATGTATTCTGGTTGCTTCGCTTGTAAAAAATCCTTGTAATATATCTTTGTCTGTAATATCTAAGGAATGACCAAATATATAAATATCTGACATTAGCTTTTCTGTCTGATAAATATCATTTATTTCATTCAGCCATTTAATATGTTTTGTTCCTGTTTTTTTGCGTATTCTTTGAACAAATTTTTTGAAAATAGCATAATTTGTATGTTGGTCACATTCTTCTTCAGACCAATATTCATCTATTCCTAAAACCATATTATTTGTGTCACCTTCTATACATTCCCCATGAATATGAAAAACTTCTTCTTTGTCACTATATAGCCTTTCATAGGTATGTGTATAATTAAAATTTATAATATAATCTGGATTGATGTCTTTAATAATATCTAATTTTTTAATTTCTTTATTTTCTACCACATCAAATAAATACATTTCTAAAGCTTTAGTTAATCTCTCTAGGTCATCAAAACATTTTTTTCTGACATATTTTATTGTTTTTGTACTGTGTACATAAGAATTTTGTAATGCCTTTCCAAATCTAACTAATTTATCAAAATCTTCATTTTCCTTATTGTTTAATTCTTTAGATAAATCTTCACACGTTTCTAATAAATTTTTGGAAAATCTATCTATAAAATAAATAATAAAACTAATTTCCGATTCAAAATTAATCCAAGTTTCCCCTCTTATTCTCTTATTAACATATATTGCTTGAAAATAGTCATACCAAATATTATTTTGTAAATAGTAAAATAATTGTTGGTCCATTTGCTCTCTCTCATAAAAATAATAAGCAATTCCGCAGCGGTCTAAAAAATCTCCATAGCGAGTTGGCAAATTATGTGCTAAATCAAAGCCATTTCCTAAAATTAACACTTTTTTTCCCCTCAAAACAAATTTTCCTCCTTTAAACAGCAATAATCTAATAATCATTATATCAAAATATTGTAATTTTGTATGTTATTCTACAAAAATAACAAAAAAATAAAGAGAATGATTACTGCAAAAACAATGCTCTTATATAAATTAATTATTTTTATTGTATTTCAAAAATTTATATGTATCATAAAAACACATTTATTAGAGGAATGGTATTGTTTTTGATAGTCTAAATATATATTGTAATGTGTTCTTTATTGTTTGTATCAATTTGTAAAAAAACAAGAAATGCTATAGGAAAATAAAAAATTACAAGTAACAAACAGCCACATAAAGAGGCTGTTTGTTTATAAAAGATTAATATATTATTTATTTTGATTACATATCTTTTTCTTTTATCATACCACTTCTATAAGCAAAAAGTAGTTTTTGTAAATCATTAATTCTTTTTTGTATATTTTTTCCATTATCTGTATCTCTTACACGTATTCTTTCTTTAGAATACTGTAATGCTACTTTTGATGAAAAAATGTCTCTTTCTTGTAATATTGCATTTTCTGTAGACTCAAAAGGTTCATGTGAAACAAGTAAAAGCCCGTGAGAATTGTATATTAAAGTATATCCTGCAATACCTGTTTCTTTTTGATATGCTTTTGCAAAACCTCCATCAATTACAATTAATCTGCCGTTTGCTTTAATAGGACTTTCTCCTTTTTTTACTTTGACAGGCACGTGTCCATTTATAATATGGGAATCTTTGGGTACTAATCCAAAATCAGATAATATTGTTTCGCAGACACTTTCGTCATTTCTTAAATTATAGTAAGGATTTTTTACTTCTGTATGTGCTTGTTTATCGTCTATGAAGTAACGTTCAAATGTAGTCATTTTCTTTTTGCCAAAAAGAGGAGAGTCCTCTCCACACCACAGATACCATGTCAAATCAATGCAAGCTCTTTTTGACTCTGTATGTGCTTCATTAAAATATCCCTCTCTTACAGAACGTTCTACAGCATCTAAATAACTTCTACCTATATAATGTCTTCCTTGAAATGTCACTTTTTTTAAAGAACCGTCTTCATTCATAGGGATACAACCATGAAACAAAAGATTAGAATTAAATACTTTATACATACTTCCTTTTGAAAATAAAAATCTGGTATGTGCCTGCAATTTTTCACTGTTTACAAAAGAAGATTTTATTTTTGCCATGACTTCTTCTTCTTCTTTTGTAAACGCATAAGGGTCTTGAGGGTCTATTGTAGGAAAATTTGTGTCATTCATTTTATATACTACACCATCTATTGTAACAGTACCTTTTTCAAAATCAATTTTATCCAGTAAAAGTCTGTTTTCCATATGAAATTCTGGGTGTCTTTTTATAATTTTTGCTTCTGCTTTAAATTGCATAATTGCGATTGCCTTGTGCATTTTTGCAATCATATTAAAGTCTTTATCAGAAAGAACACCTTCTATGCTTTTGGGTTCAAAATGAGTACAAGGGTCATTTGCATATTGTTCCATAGCAAATGTTGCTAATGGTATTAAGTTAATACCATAATCTTCTTCTATCGTATCTAAATTTGCATATCTTGCTTGTATACGTAATACATTACAAATCAATGCTTGACAGCCTGCTGCTGCTCCCATCCAAGATATATCATGATTTCCCCATTGTATATCCACAGAATGATACCCTGACAATATATCCATTATTTTTGCTGCATTAGGCCCTCTGTCATAAATATCTCCTATTACGTGAAGCTGGTCAATAGATAGTCTTTGTATCAAATGTGCCATTGCTATAATAAATCTGTCTGCTTGATACAATTCTATAATGGTATTAATAATTTCTGAATAATACATTTGTTTATCGCTGCCGATACTATCTTCGTGAAGTAATTCTTCTATAATATAAGCAAAATCTTGAGGCAATGCTTTTCTTACTTTGGAGCGTGTATATTTAGAAGATACTACTTTACATATATGTATTAATCTATGTAATGTAATTTTATACCAATCTTTCATATCTGTTTCTACTTTTGCCACTTGTTCTAGTTTTTGCTCAGGATAATATATTAATGTTGCTAATGATTTTTTTTCTGCCTCTCTCAATGTTGCCCCAAATATATCCTCAATATGATTTTTAATAACGCCTGAAGCATTTTTCAATACATGACGAAATGACTCCAATTCCCCATGAATATCAGAAACAAAATGCTCTGTACCTTTTGGCAAATTTAATATTGCTTTTAAATTTACGATTTCAGAACTTGCCCTGTTGATGTTACTGTAGCTTTGAGAAAGCAATTGTAAATATTTCATTTCATCATTTGTAAATGTTTTTCCATTAGAATACAATACGGTTTCCCCCTTAAACAATTATCAATACAAATATTATACAAAAAAGCAGAGTGATATTTATTTATTATATCAAACTCTGCTCTTTTTTAATAGTATGTTTTTGCACAAAATTTAGTAAATATTTTTGAAAAACAATTTATTTTTTGTTTTATTTTTAGTGCTTTTCTATATCATCTGTTTCATTTTGTTTTTGTTGTGCTATTTGTTCTGACGTTTTTTCTAAATCAACCGTATTTTGTTGTTCTATTTTTGGTATTTTTTCTAAATCAACTGTATTTTGCTGCTCTGTTATGACTTCTTTTTGTAAATCCGTATTTTGTTGTTCTGTTTGTGCTGTTACTTCTCCTTTTATTTTATTGATAGAAGTTGTATTTTCTGTATTTGCCCAAATACGATTTAAAAATAATACTACCAAAATCATAATAAAAAAGCCGTCAAATACAATATATCTTACAAAACTCCAAACCATACAACACAACATATAAATAGTATCAGATAGAAAAGGAGATATACTTTCTAAAGCATTTACTACAAGTGACCCTAAAAAAAATGTTGTTGTACTATATATTATGATATATAAAAGTATTTCTAAAAAACGGACTTGAGCTGCTCTTTTACTTGCTGACAATGCTGCTGAGCCACTTATATTTTGTATAGCAACAACACAATCTGCAAATGTCCAAATTGTACTAAAATAAATAATTACTACAACAAAGGCAATTACTACTATAATAAGAGATATTGTCATAAGTGCCCCTCTAAGTATAGATAAAAAACTGACTGCAAAAATTAAAAAAGGGCATATAATCAAAAACAAAAAAATAACTTGTAAAAAAGTTGTCCAAATAGCTGCTGGTGCTTTTGAAAAACTGTATAAAAAATTATTTTTTGCACTACTTTTTTGTTCTTTGACAATGTTAATTGCTCCCCATATGATAGCAATGCTTGCCAAAGGCTGTACAACCATCTGTACTAATGATGCTATGACATTATAAAGTGATGCACTCGTCATAGCATTCACTTGTGCCACCATATCTATGTCCATTATATTGTCCTGCAAATAATTTAAGTTAATTACTGTTTGGGAAATTATCCATTGATTAAATAAAAACAAAGGTATGATAATAAAAAAGCCAACAAATGTAATTGTTTTAATGTTTTGTTTATAAATATTTGTTGCAATAGACAATACTTCAGCGATTGTTAGCCGTTTTGATTTAATATATTCTAACATAATTTATTTCCTCCTTTATATATAATTTGTATTATACTTCTCTATAAACTATAATACAATAATAAAGTAATTATATTTTTATCAATATTACTAAATTATAAATCGTTTAAATTGTTTCTAACTCTTCTGGTAACTCTAATGTAATATTACCTAATTTTCCTCCTCTATATTCATCTAAAAGTATTTTAGATGCTCTATCGATATCAGGTTCTCCACCTTTTTGTTTAAATCCTCTTGCAATGGCTATTTTCTCTAATATGATGTGAGGTTCTTCTATGGTGTCAAATGTAATTTGATAACGATTTTGAAGTAATTCACTATGTCTCAACAAAAGATGATTGATTAATTCTGTTGCTAGTGTTATCAAATCTAATATATCATCGTTTACTGCTCCCGTAAAAGCTAATTTTAGCCCAACTTCTTTATCATCAAATTTAGGCCATAATATTCCAGGTGTATCTAAAAGTTCAAAATCTTTTTTGAGTTTTATCCATTGTTTTCCTCTTGTAACACCAGGTTTATCTCCTGTTTTTGCTGTAGTTTTTCCTACATACTTATTGATAAATGTAGACTTTCCTACATTTGGTATTCCTACTATCATACTGCGTATAGGTACAAAAAGTCTGCCTCTCGCTTTTTGCCTCTCTATTTTTTCCTTCATCAATTCTCTTGCTGCATTTGTGACTTCTGTCATTCCTGTTCCTTTTATAGAATTGACTTGTATCACTTCAAAACCTTTTTGTTTGTAATATTGCTCCCAAAGAGCTGTGGCTTTTTGTTCTGCTAAATCACATTTATTTAACAATATTATTCTGTATTTATTTTTTGCTAAATCGTCTATGTCTGGATTTTTACTGCTGTAAGGTATTCTTGCATCTACCAATTCTATTACAATATCTACGAGTGATATATTTTCTGCCATCATTCTTTTTGTTTTTGTCATATGTCCCGGATACCATTGTATATTCATACTTTATCACCTTTCTTCTGATTGTTTTATTGTTCCTATCGTATCAAAAG
Organism: uncultured Clostridia bacterium; assembly: GCA_910586765.1. Lineage (GTDB taxonomy): Bacteria > Bacillota > Clostridia > Lachnospirales > Anaerotignaceae > Coprocola. The sequence goes on along the minus strand of CAJUJJ010000020.1, from coordinate 2,773 downwards.
GATATAATCTAAAAATAACTTTACCTTTTATATTTTCTTTTGGAATTGCACTAACAGTTGCTTCTCTGCTATCGGTGCTTGCATTTCTATTGTCTCCCATAACAAAATAGCAGCCTTCTTCTACTATAAAAGGATAGTTTATTGTACCTGCCTGTTGCATTGCTTCTGCTATATAGTTTTCTTTTTGTTCTTCCCCATTGATATATAAAATATATTCCCAATCCCAGCCTTGTTCTCTTATTTGCATATCTATTTCATCTCCAGGTACTCCTATCACTCTTTTTATAATGTTTTCTTTTCTGTTGCCAGAATCTAACCAACATATTGCAATATCCCCTTTTTTTGGTTCTCCTATGTGATAAGCTAATTTATTGACAATTACAAAATCTCCATGATGAAAATTTGGTTTCATAGAAGAACCTTTGACTGTAATTGTTCCAAAAACAAATGTCCTTAATATAAAAACAAGCACAACTACTATCAGTAATTGTATTGTCCAATGAATTCCTTTTTTTTCTGCCATACTATTTTTCTCTCCTCACACATACAACAAATATGAAAAAAGCCTTGATGATTTCCCCATCAAGGCTCTTATTTTTTATTATCTTAATACTTCTTTTACTTTTGCAGCTTTTCCGATTTTATCTCTTAAGTAGAACAATTTTGCACGTCTTACAATACCACGTCTTACTACTTCAATACGGTCAATTCTTGGGGAGTGTAAAGGCCATGTTCTTTCTACACCTACACCAGAAGCAATTCTTCTTACTGTAAATGTTTCTCTGATACCGCCGTTTTGTCTTTTGATAACAACGCCTTCGAACATCTGTAATCTTTCTCTTGTACCCTCTACAACTTTAGCATAAACACGAATAGTATCTCCTACATTAAAAGGTGTAACATCGCTTTTGAGTTGTTCTTTTTCTAATTCTTTAATCATATCCATATCGTTTCCTCCCTTCCTCATAGACATTCTTATGATACCCCTTGTATCACAGCGGACTGCCTGTACTCACGGTAATATATTATATCATCTCGTTTTAAAAAAAGCAATCATTTTTTACATTTTTCTATATATTTTTATTTTTGTACTACTAATAGCACATTTTTTTATTCCAAAATTCAAATATATATTCATAATCTATTTTTTAGTAATTGATTAAACCACTATGTACACTGAAAACAATATGAAACTTTACTATTCTATCTTTTCATTTTAATCATTTTATGATATACTTTTCATGTAAATTTTATTTTCTGTTCACAAAATTTTCTTATTTTGTATTTATAATGGTAATAAAATCGTTTTATTTTTTTATAAAAGTGATATACCATAAATTTATATTATTTTCATAATATAACAAAGTTATTTTTTAAAGGAGGTTTTTATGACGGCAAACAATAAAGATATTACAAACCAAAATACAAATGATGATGATGATGATGCTATAGAAAAGGTACGCCAGCAATGGAATGTAGCACAATCTATACAAAATATAAAAATAAATTTATATCAAGAAGAATTTAATGAAGTGGAACATACTCCAGAGGAAGCACAAATTTCTTATGACAAAATAAATACTATTCCAATAATTAACCGTGTAGATGTAAATGCTTAATACTTTAAATAAAATATCTAATAGAAAAAGGCACTTTCTGTTTTTATTAAAGTGCTTTTTTGTTTTTTGCAAAATATTGTACTTTTTGTAATATTTTTGTTACTTGCTTTTTTCCTTAACTGTGATATAATAAAAAACGATTATAATTGATTTGTATGCAGAAAAAGGTGTTATTATGGCAAAAGAAAAAAGTAAAAGGCTTATCGCCCAAAATAAAAAAGCATACCATGATTACTTTATTGAAGAAACTTTTCAAGCAGGCATTTCTCTAGCTGGAACAGAAGTAAAATCTCTGCGTCAAGGAAAATGCAGTTTAAAAGAAAGTTTTATTCGTATTGAAAATATGGAAGCATTTCTTTATAGTATGCACATTAGTCCTTATGAACAGGGTAATGTTTTTAATAAAAATCCTTTACGTACTAGAAAATTGCTTTTGCATAAAAGCCAAATCAGAAAAATTTTTGGTGCTATACAAGCTACAGGTTATACTGTTGTGCCTTTAAAAGTATATTTTGATAGAGGTCTTGTAAAGGTAGATATTGGTGTTGCAAAAGGGAAAAAGCTTTATGATAAAAGACAAACAATTGCCAAAAATGACCAGCGTCGTCAAGCTGAAAAGGATTTTAAAATTAGAAATTTGACTTTATAATTTTTTGTATCAAATGAATTGTAATATATTTTTTTGTATAAGGGGATGTAATGGTTTCGACGGGAATTTTGAAAGTAGGGATAGCCATCTGCAGTCTCGGTAACTGCATATCAAACCGAAAACTTTAAAAAGAAACGACGAAGATTATTCATTAATGGCAGCCTAAGTGCTGCCCGTCAGCCTCTAGTCTATCACCGCTAGAGAATCTGGCGTCGACAGGTGATGCACTTTCTGTTGTAAGCTTTGCCAGCAGAAAAGATTGATGAAGCTACTAAGAAATATAGCCTGCTTTTCGGCGATATTTTGAGGGAATGTTAAAAGAAAAGCTGTGATGGGAGAAGTCCTTATGGAGAGGTTTTCGGACAGGGGTTCAATTCCCCTCATCTCCATAGATTGGTATCCTCGACAACGCTGTAAAGCCTTGATTTTATAAGGTTTTAACGTTGCAACGGCAAGGAAAAACAACAAAAGAGCCTTTTCTTTCTTTTAGAGAAAAGGCTCTTTT
>CAJUJJ010000019.1:9330-49198 GCA_910586765.1 uncultured Clostridia bacterium | reverse complement strand
AAACGGCTGATGATACTTGGTGGGGGACTGCCTGGGAAAGTAAGTGGTGGCTGGAATATTATAACGGGGTGTAGCGTAGTTTGGCTAGCGCGCCTGATTTGGGATCAGGAGGTCGCAGGTTCAAATCCTGTCACCCCGACTTTTTTAACAAAATGTGGTTGAGGAAACCTATGGTGGGTATGGCGCAGTTGGTTAGCGCGCCAGATTGTGGCTCTGGAGGCCGTGGGTTCGAATCCCACTATCCACCCTTATATATAACATGGGTCACTAGCTCAGTAGGTAGAGCACTGGACTTTTAATCCAGGTGTCTCGGGTTCGAGCCCCGAGTGACTCATTTTATTTAAGCAGTTGTGGCGGAATTGGCATACGCGCTAGACTAAGGATCTAGTCCGGGTTTCTGGGTAGGGGTTCAAGTCCCCTCGACTGCATATCATATGCGCGAATGGCTCAGTGGTAGAGCATCGCCTTGCCAAGGCGAGGGCCGCGAGTTCGAATCTCGTTTCGCGCTTTTAAAAAAAGCCATGTGTTTGTTACACATGGTTTTTTTGTATATAAAAATAAATTTTAATATTTTTATTAAGAATTGCCAAAAAATTTGATTTTATATTAGAAACAAGGTACAATAAAAATAAAAAATAAAAAGATAGTGAAAATCAGAAAAATAATATAAATAATATTTGTTAATGCCTTTTGTTTTAAAAAGTGAAGGAATTAAAAATGTCTGATAAACTGTTTTTTGAGGAGGAAAAATAGTGAAAATTAAAAATAAATGTATTGCTTTTGCTCTTGCTTTTGCTTGTATGATTTCAAATGTTGCATTTGTTCAGGCGGCAGTTGATGCCAAACCAACAACTTCTAAAATATATGTTAATGGAGAACAAAAAGCGTGTGCTGCTTATTATATCAATGGCAATAACTATTTTAAATTAAGAGACTTGGCATATGCTTTAAATGGTACAACACAGGAGTTTTCTGTAGAGTGGGACGAACAAAAGCAAATTGTTATACTAACATCAGGTCAAAGATACCAACCCGTTGGGGGAGAAATGGAAGCAATTAAAAATGAAATTCGTTCTGCAAATATTACATCTTCTAATATTATAGTAGATGGACAAACAATAAATATACAAGGATATAATATTGATAATAGTGTATATTTTAAATTAAGAGATATTACAAATATTTTTGGCATTTCAGTAATATGGAATGATAAAAATAATACAATTAACATACAAACAGGACAAGGAAAAGCGAATGAAAGAAATTTAACAGCAAAAGAAATTTATAATAGGTGTAATAATGCAATATTTTTTATTAAGACATATGATATAAATAAAAATTTGCTTAGTAGTGGAAGTGGATTTTTTATAGAAAAAGATGGAAAAGCAGTTACAAATTTTCATGTATTAGAAGATGCGTATTCAGCAGTGATTACAGTACCAGATGGTACAGAATATAATGTAAAAGGTGTATTGGGGTATGATATGAAGGGAGATTTGGCAATACTACAAGTAGATGGTAATAATTTTCCTTTTTTGTCAGCAGGGGATTCTGACGAAGTAACAAGCGGTGAAAAAATATATGCTATAGGGAGTCCTTTGGGATTATCAAATACAATATCAGAGGGTATTGTTTCTGGAATAAATAGAACAATAAAAAATATACCCTATATACAAATTACGGCAGCAATATCACATGGAAGTAGTGGAGGAGCATTGTTAAATGAAAAAGGACAAGTAATAGGCATTACATCAGCAGAAATTGCCACAGGACAAAACCTTAATTTTGCCATACCAATTAATGCAGTATTCACATTGGATACAAGTTCGTTTTATACATTTGAAGAATTGGTAAAAGAGTATACATTAAAACAGTATAACGAAAGAAATAAACCTTTGGAAAAAGTGGTGTTGGAAGAAGAACCAAATGACTTGCTTGAGTTTTCTCAAATGATAGAAAATGGAGATAGTGTAATGGGAAGTTTGTCAACGCCTACTGATTTAGATAATTATGGTGTATTTTGCGGTTCTATGGGTGTTTTAGAAATATATTGTTATTCTGATGCAGAAAACTTTGATAAAGTAGCACTTTTGGCAGAGGATATGAATGGAAAAATAGAAATGCTGGGAGAATTTGCAGAAATGGAAGATGGAAAAACAGGTATTTATTTGTTGATGCCAATAATAGAACCTGGATATTATCATTTTATGCTGGGATTAGAGGAAATTGTGGAAGATACTGCTGAAATGGATTATTTGTTTTATTATCAGTTTACACCAGAAGGAGCAGAATGGTAGAAAATACTAAATTTATTGTAAAAGAAAGAAAAAACTGTAAATTCTGTGTAATTTATAGTAGATTTTATAGTTTTGGTATGATATAATAATCGGTAATTGTGCAGAAAATGTTTTTGCATAGCAATATATGTAATGTGTGAGAAGTAGAAAAAACTTTTCATAACATACTTGAAAATTTTAAGGAGGAAAGAGCAACATGAATGCAACATTTGTGGAAAAAGCAAATAATGTAGTGAAATTTACAGTAGAGGTAGACGGTGCAACATTTGAAAAAGGACTTGCTTATGCTTATAATCAAAACAAAAATAGAATTACATTGCCAGGATTTAGAAAAGGAAAAGCACCAAGAAAATTGATAGAGGCACAGTATGGAGCAAACTTCTTTTATGAAGAAGCAATTAACCATATTTTCCCAGATGTATATGAAGAAGCGATTGAAGAATTAAAATTAGATGTTGTAAGCCAGCCTACTATTGATGTAGAAAAAATTGATAAAGAAACAGGCGTAAAATTTATTGTAAATGTAACAGTAAAACCAGAAATTACATTAGGACAATATAAAGGTCTTGAAGTAGAAAAAGAAAAAGTGGAAGTAACAGAAGAAGATATTGAAGCAGAATTAAAATCTGTGCAAGGAAAAAATGCCAGATTGGTAGAAGTAACAGATAGAGCAGCAGAAGATGGTGACGTTGCAAAAATTAGCTATTTAGGTACAGTAGATGGCGTTGCATTTGATGGCGGACAGGCAGATAATCACGATTTGACATTAGGTTCTCATGCTTTTATAGAAGGATTTGAAGAACAAATTGTGGGACATAATGTAGGGGATAAATTTGACGTAAATGTAACATTCCCAGAAGCATATCATGCTCCAGAGCTTTCTGGTAAAGACGCAGTATTTGCAGTAGAATTAAAAGGATTAAGTAAAAGAGAATTGCCAGAATTAAATGATGAATTTGCAGAAGATGTTTCAGAATTTTCCACATTAGATGAATATAAGGCAAGTATTCAGGATAAACTGACAAAGGAGAAAGAAGAAAGAGCAAAACAATTACAAAGTGATAAACTTCTTGATGCGGCAATAGCAAATTGTACTATGGATGTACCACAAGTAATGTATGATAATAAAATCAATCAAATGATGAGAGAATTTGAGGAAAATGTGAGCAGACAAGGCTTAACATTAGATATTTATTGCAAATACATGGGAACAACAAAAGAGGACTTGAGAGAGAACTTTAGAGAAACATCTGAAAAGAGTGTTAGAGCAAGACTGATGTTGGAAAAAATTGCAAAAGAAGAAAATCTGACAATTTCTGAAGAAGATTTAAAAGAAGAAATCGGAAAATTTGGAGAAAGCTATGGTGTTCCAGCAGAAAAAATGATTGAAATGTTCCAAGAAGGAGATAAAAAAGCATTAGAGGAAGATATGCTTGTAAGAGCAGCATTAAAATTGATTGAAGATAATGCAAAAGAAGTGTAAAAAGCAGAATAATAAAAAGCAAAATAGGTATTATGATGTAAATTGATTGGATATAAGCTTGTTGACTTATTACTTTTTATATTCTGTTCAGTGCTAAAAAAAGATAGCTATAAAAATAATTGAGGGTGTGGGGTGAGAATTTGGCACTCCATACCTTTGATATTTTTGTATAAAATTTAATTATTGGAGGTCTTAAAAATGAGTTTAGTTCCAATGGTAATAGAGCAGTCTAGTAGAGGAGAACGCTCCTTTGATATTTATTCAAGACTGTTAAAAGACAGAATTATATTTTTGGGAGAAGAAGTAAATGATACAACAGCAAGTTTGGTTGTAGCACAGCTTTTATTTTTAGATGCAGAGGACCCAGATAAAGATATTAATCTTTACATAAACAGTCCGGGCGGTGTTATTACAGCAGGTATGGCTATTTATGATACAATGCAGTATATTCATGCAGATGTTTCCACAATTTGCATAGGTATGGCAGCAAGTATGGGGGCATTTCTTTTGGCAGGAGGCACAAAAGGGAAAAGATTTGCATTACCAAATGCAGAAGTAATGATACATCAGCCTTCTGGCGGAGCAAGAGGACAAGCGACAGAAATTCGTATTCATGCAGAAAATATATTGAAAACGAAAAGGAAATTGAATGAAATTTTGGCAGCAAATACAGGAAAAAGTGTAGAAGAAATTGAAAGAGATACAGAGCGTGATAATTTTATGTCTGCTGAAGAAGCAAAGGCTTATGGTTTGATTGATGAAGTTATTACAAAACCACAAAAATAAAGGAGAAAAAAAATGTCAGAAGAAAAACAACAATTAAAATGCTCCTTTTGTAGAAAACCACTGGAACAGGTGTATAAACTGATTGCAGGGCCAGATGTGTATATTTGTGATGAGTGCGTACGAATGTATATGGAAAAACTAGATAAATATTTAAGAAGGAAACAAAAGAGATGTTCTTTTTGTGGTAAAAAGGAAGAAAAAGCACGAAAACTTATTGTAAGTCCTAGTAAAAAAATATATATTTGTGATGAATGTTTAGGATTATGTGTAGGAATTTTAGAAGAGGAAGAAGTATCACTTCAGGTATGCAAAAAAGGTGATGAATAATTAAGAAGAATATATCACAATGCAATGTAAATAAATGGAAAGCCTCAGAAATAAAGGAGATGAAACAATGTCAGACGAAAAGAAACAACTGAGATGCTCCTTCTGTGGGAAATCACAGGAACAGGTGCGTAAACTGATTGCAGGGCCAAATGTGTATATTTGTGATGAATGTGTAGGTTTATGTACAGATATAGTAGAGGAAGAATATGACGTTCTTGCAAATCGTGAAGAACGTATGGATATGCCAAAACCAAAAGAAATAAAGGAAATACTAGACCAGTATGTAATAGGACAAGAAGATGCTAAAAAGGTGCTTTCTGTAGCAGTATATAATCATTATAAAAGGATATTGGTAGATGAAAAAGCAGACGATGTAGAATTACAAAAGAGTAATATTCTCATGGTAGGGCCTACAGGAACAGGAAAAACATTGTTAGCACAAACATTGGCAAAATTGCTTAATGTGCCATTTGCAATAGCAGATGCAACTTCTTTAACAGAAGCAGGTTATGTAGGAGAAGATGTTGAAAATATACTTTTAAAATTAATACAGGCAGCAGATTATGATATAGAAAGAGCCGAAAGAGGCATTATTTATATTGATGAGATTGATAAAATTACGAGAAAATCTGAAAATCCTTCTATAACAAGAGATGTCAGTGGAGAGGGAGTACAGCAAGCATTGCTGAAGATATTGGAAGGAACAGTAGCAAGTGTTCCGCCACAAGGAGGAAGAAAGCACCCACATCAAGAGTTTATACAAATAGACACTACAAATATATTGTTTATATGTGGAGGTGCTTTTGGAGGCATTGAGAAAATATTGCAGAGTAGATTAAATGAGAAAACGATTGGATTTGGAGCAAATATACAAAGCAAAACAGATAAAAAAACTGGGGAATTGTTAAAACATTTGATGCCTCAAGATTTGTTAAAATATGGATTGATACCAGAATTTATAGGAAGATTGCCTGTTGTAGTAACATTAGATAATTTAGATGAAGAAGCATTGATAAAAATATTAACAGAGCCAAAAAACGCATTAACAAAACAGTATGAATATTTGTTTGAATTAGATAATGTTTATTTAGAATTTAAAGAAGAAGCATTGAAGGCAGTAGCAAAACAAGCAGTAGAAAGAGAAACAGGTGCAAGAGGGTTACGTTCTATTATGGAGGAATTTATTAATAGTATTATGTATGAAATTCCGACAGAAAGAAATGTGGAGAAATGTATTATTACGGAGGACGTAGTGTTGCATCACAAACAACCAGAATATATATATAATTATAATAGACAGCCAATACAAAGAATACGTCAAAGAAAACAAAGAAGCATTTAAAAAATAAAAAAAAATAAAAAACAGCGATGTCAGTAATGTCATATTGCTGTTTTTTTGTTTCAAATAAAAGTACAAAAAACAATTATTTTATAAAAAAAGAATTGTAATTGGATAAAAAAGGTATACAAATTGACACAATGAAAAATTGAAATAGCATAAAATTTAGGAATTTTTGATAAATATATTGACATATAAAAGACAATGGTGTAAAGTATGAGTGTAAGAAAAAACAATATACAGATATAAAAATAGTATAAATTATGTATTGTTTTTTGGTGTAGTGGTTGTTGTAGAAAGGGTTTTGTATTTTAAAAATATAGTAATGAAATACAATACAAAATTACTTTTATAACAAAGGGGCAAATTTTTTTTGTGAAAACAGATGAAAAAAAATGTATTTTTCAAAATGAATTTGTTAACAGAAGCAATACAAAGTCTAAAAAAAGGAATTTTACTGTAAAAAGTGCAAACAAAGCCTGTTTGTAGAAAATATTGGCAATATGTCGCTATATTAATAAAAATTTGTGACTTTTTATAGAACATTTTACTATAAACATCTTGACAAAATTTAGACAAACATGGTATAGTAGTTCTTGTAAGGACACTGTATTTCTTTTTTTTGTATAGAAAGCGGCTGTCAATGACCTCTTTTTAGGCACAAGCTAAAGTAATAAGGTCGGTTTTAGTTAAATGGCTGGTGGACAGGAAATCAGTTATTTAAAATTTATTAAACATATAGGAGGAATATTAAATGGATTTCAAATTAACAAAAGCACAGTTGTTACAGCAAGAATTATTTAGAAACTTCGCTGAAACAGAAATTAAACCAATCGCAAAAGATATGGACGAAGCTGAGGAATATTCTCAAGAATTAATTGCTAAGCTTCAGAAAATCGGTGCTTTCGGTATTCCTTACTCCAGAGAGTATGGCGGACAGGGTGCTGATGTATTAACATATACATTAGCTATGGAAGAAATGTCTAAAGTAGATGCTTCCACAGGTATTACACTTTCTGTACACACATCTCTTTGCTGTGCATGTATCAATGAATTTGGTACTGAGGAACAAAAACAAGAATTTTTAAGACCATTGGTAGATGGACATAAAACAGGCTGCTATGGTTTAACAGAGCCAAATGCTGGTACAGACGCTGCTGGCGTACAAACAACAGCAGATAAAGACGGAGATGACTATATCATCAACGGTTCTAAAATGTTTACAACAAACTCTGGATTTGCTGATACATTTGTAGTATTTGCATTAACAGATAAATCTAAAGGCCCTAGAGGAATGTCTGCATTTGTACTTGACAGAACAATGCCTGGTATTTCTGTAAGTGATAACATAGAACGTATGGGTATTAGAGCAGCTTCTAACTGTGCTGTTACATATGAAAACGTAAGAGTACCTGCAAGCAGAATGCTTGGTAAAGAAGGACAGGGCTATAAAATTGCTATGACAGCATTGGGCGGCGGACGTATTGGTATTGGTGCACAATCTGTAGGTATTGCACAGGGTGCTATTGATGAAGCTATGAAATATGTTAAAGAAAGAAAACAAGGCGGAAGAACAATCAATAAATATCAGAATACACAATTCAAATTAGCTGAATGCCAGACAAAAGTAGATGCAGCTAGATTGATGGTATGGAGAGCAGCAACAGCAAAAGATAACCATGAAAACTATGCACCATTAGCAGCTATGTGTAAATTATTTGCTTCTGACGTAGCAAATGAAGTAACAAGAGTTTGTGTACAGCTTCTTGGTGGTTATGGCTATTGCCGTGAATATCCAGTTGAAAGAGCAATGAGAGATGCGAAAATTACAGAAATCTATGAAGGTACTTCTGAAGCTATGAAGATGATCATCTCCGGTTCTATGAAGGTTTGATAAACAATCGTTAGCCAGAAAATTAAATATGAAAATTTCGGAAGGAGAACTATAATGAAAATCGTTGTATGTATTAAACAAGTACCAGATACAGTTGAAGTTAAAATTGACCCAAAAACAGGCACTCTGATAAGAGATGGCGTTCCAAGTATCATCAATCCAGATGATAAAACAGGTATTGAAGCTGCATTGCAATTAAAAGAAAAAATGGCTGGCAGCACAGTTACAGTAGTATCTATGGGACCTCCTCAGGCAGACGTTGCATTAAGAGAAGCATTAGCTATGGGTTGTGACGAAGCAATACTTGTTTCTGGTAGAGAATTTGGTGGTTCTGACACATATGCTACATCTGGTATTTTGGCAGCTGCATTAAAAACATTAGAATATGATGTAATTATCACAGGCCGTCAAGCTATCGATGGTGACACAGCACAGGTTGGACCACAGATTGGTGAAAAACTTTCTTTACCACAAGTTTCTTATGTAGAAGATATTCAAGAAGTAGCAGCTGACCACCTTGTTGTAAGAAGACAATTTGAAGATGGATACCACATCATCAAAATCAAAACACCTTGCCTTTTGACAGCAATCGCTGAATTAGCACAACCAAGATATATGAGCGTTAGAGGCGTTGTAGAAGCATATGAAAAAGAAATCAAAGTACTTGGTTTCGAAGACTTAAAAGATGGCCTTGAGCTTGACATGATTGGCTTGAAGGGTTCACCAACAAACGTATATCAGTCCTTCACAAAAGAAGTAAAAGGTGCTGGTACAATCCTCAAAGATTTGTCTGCTGAACAAGCTGTTAAAGCTATTGTTGACAAATTGGAAGAAAAATTCATTATCTAATTAACAAACGAAAACGTTAGAATTATTAAAGGAGGAGAACCCTACAATGAGTAAAGGTATATATGTAGTAGTTGAACAAAGAAGCGGTAAAGTACAAAACGTTGGACTTGAGCTGATTGGTGAGGCTACAAGATTAAAAGAAGATTTGAAAGATGACGTAGTTGCTGTATTACTTGGCGATGGCGTAGAAGGCGAAGTTGATAAATTATTCCACTATGGTGCAGATAAAGTTGTATTAATTCAACACCCATATTTAAAAGAGTATGTTACAGAGCCATATACAAAAGCATTAGCACAAGTTGTAAAAGAATATGACCCAGAAATCATGCTTTTCGGTGCTTCTTCTATAGGCCGTGACGTTGCTCCTAGATTAGCAAGCCGTGTAAAAACAGGTCTTGTTGCTGACTGTACAGGTTTAAGAATGGCTAAAACCGAAGAAGAAATTGCTAAAGAAGAATCTATGGGTTGTACAGATGGTACAAGAGCATTGCTCATGACACGTCCTGCATTTGGCGGTAACTTGATGGCAACATTAATGTGCCCAAGAACAAAACCACAAATGGCTACTGTACGTCCTGGCGTTATGAAAAGAATAGCAAAAGACGAAAGTAGAAAAGGCGAAGTAATTAAATTAGATGTTGCATTTACAGAAGCTGACATGAATGTTGAAATCATGGAAGTTGTAAAAGCAGAAAAGAAATCTATCGACTTAACAGAAGCAAAATTGATTGTATCTGGTGGTCGTGGTATTGGTGGCCCAGAAGGCTTCGATTTAGTAAGAGATGTAGCAGATGCACTTGGTGCAGAAGTTGGTTCTTCCAGAGCTTGTGTTGACGCTGGTTGGATTGAAAAAGACCGTCAAGTTGGACAGACAGGTAAAACAGTTAGACCTGACTTGTATCTTGCTTGTGGTATTTCTGGAGCAATTCAGCACGTTGCTGGTATGGAAGGTTCTGAACTTGTTATCTCTATTAACAAGAATGATACAGCAGCAATATTTGATGTTTCCGATTTAGGTATTGTTGGTGACGTAAAAGTTATTCTTCCTAAATTAGCTGAAGCTATCAGAAAAGCAAAAGCTGAAAAAGCTGCTCAGTAATCTGATACTGATAAATATAAAAAATAGAAATTGTGTCCACGCGGTGTAACAAATATACCCCCTTGCAGTCATTGCAAGGGGGTTTTATGATTGATATAATATTTTTTGTAATAAAAAAGTTAATTATTTTGATATAAAGAGATAAAATGTTTTATCATTTCGACAGTGTTGTCTATGCCTAATTTGCCACTATCAAGTGTGATGTCATAATGGTCTACAGCACCCCATTTTTTGTCAGAATAGAAATTGTAATAACTAGCACGTTGCTTATCATTTTTTTGTACGGTTTCCTCAGCTTTTTCTGAAGAAATACCATATTCATTTATGGCACGTTCTACTCTATGTTGTAAATCAGCATGAATAAATACATTGATGCAATTTACATTATAATCAGCTAAGGCATAATCAGCACAACGACCTACAATGACACAAGAGCCTTTGTCGGCAATGCTGCGAATGGCATCAAATTGAGCTAAAAAAAGTTTGTGATTGAGAGGTAAATGATTGCTAACATAGTTAGTTCCGTAAGTACCAGCAACAAGAGAATATAAAAAACTTCCTGTAGGTTTTTCGTCCATAGTTTTGAATATTTCTTCTGAAAAACCGCTTTCTTTTGCTGCAATAGTTAATAATTCTTTGTCATAACAAGGTATGTTTAAATCTTTGGCAATTTTTTGTCCTATTATTCTTCCGCCACTTCCGTATTGTCTTCCTATAGTAATAATAAATTTTTTATTCATATATATTCACTCCTTTATTGGGGAAAGATTTATCAAAAATGCACAATGATATTTGATACATATAGTATAACATATTTTTCGTATTTTTGTAAAAAATTTTTTGATTTTATTAGCAAGTTTTGTATGCTTGTGGTATGATAGAGTGAAATGAAAAAGAAGGGAGAAATCATAATGAAGCTAGGAAGAAATGACCTATGCTGGTGTGGAAGTCATAAAAAATATAAATCTTGTCATTTGGCATTTGATGAAAAATTAGAGGCGATGAAAAAAGAAGGTATATTAGTACCACCACATAAAATTATAAAAACAGCAGAACAAATAGAAGGAATAAGAGAAGCTGGTAAATTAAATACAAAAGTGTTGGATTTAGTAGAACAAAATATAAAAGAAGGAATGACAACGGAAGAAATCAATACATTGGTGCATGAATATACTGTAAAAAATGGAGGAATACCTGCACCACTAAATTATAAAGGATTTCCAAAAAGCGTATGCACTTCTATTAATGATGAAGTGTGTCATGGTATACCAGATAAAAATAGAGTGTTAAAAAGTGGTGATATTGTTAATGTAGATGTAACAACAATATTAAATGGATATTATGCAGATGCTTCACGTATGTTTTGTATAGGGGAAGTGTCTGAGGAAGCCCAAAAATTAGTAGAGGTCACAAAACAGTGTTTAGATGCAGGACTTGAGGCAGTGAAAGCATGGGGTTACTTGGGCGATGTAGGATATGCAGTAAATAGTCTTGCAAAAGAAAATGGATATGCAGTAGTAGAAGAAATAGGAGGACATGGAGTAGGATTAGGATTTCACGAAGAACCTTATGTATGCCATGTAGGAAGAAAAAATACAGGAATGGTATTAGTACCTGGAATGGTGTTTACAATAGAGCCTATGATAAATGCAGGGAAAAGAGATGTGTATCAAGATGCAGATAATGGTTGGACAATATATACACAAGATGGTACATTATCAGCACAATGGGAATATACTGTTGCGATTACAGAAAATGGTGTTGAAGTACTAACGAAATAAAACTTAATATTATAATAGAATAAGTAATAAAAGGGCAAAATCATAGTATTGATTTTGTCTTTTTACGTTATTGAAAATTTATTAACAAAGGGAATGAAAAAATGTTTTGCGAATATAAAAAATAATATTTGTTGAAATAGAAAAAGAAATAACGAATTTCAAAAAAAAGGAAGCTACATAATAGCTAAAAAAAACAAATAATTTTTTGTATAAAAATACAATATGAACAAATAACAAATAAAATAGCAAAAAAAGGAAATACAATTTTTGAAACAAATTAGGTATAAAAAACAATGCAGAGTAGTATAATATGATTTGAACTAGAAAAAAATTTATAAAAATAAAATAAATTTTTAACAATATTAGTTGCAATCAATAAATAAAGATGGTATAATAGACAAAAATGATAAAAGAAAAACAAATAATAATTTTATCATTGACTATTTTGTCGTGCTTATATTGAAAAATATAAGTATTTTCTATTGCATTTTGCTAAAAATAGCAAAATAATTCTTACAAAAGCAAAAAAAACAGATAAGTAATAAAAACTGAAAAAAACAGTTTTTAAGGAGGTTATTTCATGTATACAATGGGGGTTGATGTTGGTTCTGCATCTTCAAAAGTTGTTATATTGGAAGATGGGGAACGCATTGTTGCCGCAGAAGTTGTTCAGGTAGGAACAGGCTCTTCTGGACCACAAAGAGCTTTGGAACAAGCTTATGAAAAAAGTGGATTAACAAGAGCAGATATTACAAAGTTAGTAGCAACAGGCTATGGTCGTTTTGCATTTGAAGATGCTGATAAACAAATTAGTGAAATCAGTTGTCATGCAAAAGGAATATTTCACTTGGTACCTACTGCACGCACCATTATTGACATTGGTGGACAAGATGCCAAAGCAATTCGCTTAGATAATAGGGGTGGTGTAAAGCAGTTTTTTATGAATGATAAATGTGCAGCAGGCACAGGCAGATTTCTTGACGTTATGGCAAGAGTTCTGGAGACAACAATAGACGATATGGCTGAATGTGATGCGAAAGCAGAACAGGCAGCTTCTATCAGTAGCACCTGTACAGTATTTGCAGAATCTGAGGTAATTTCTCAGTTATCAAAAGGCGTTGATAAAAATAGCATTATCAAAGGTGTGCATCAATCTGTAGCAAGTAAGGCGTGTGGTCTTGCATACAGAGGAGGATTAGAAGATGCAATAGTAATGACTGGCGGTGTTGCGAAAAACGCTGGTGTAGTACGTGCAGTTGCGAGAGAATTAAAAAAAGAAGTTATTGTGGCACCAAATCCACAAACAACAGGAGCTCTCGGTGCGGCATTGTTCGCATACGAGGAAGCAAAAAAGCAAAAAATTTAAAGAAAGAGGGATTAGAATGAGTATAACAACAGAAGGCATGAAAGCAAAAGAATTGTTGGCATACTATCAGGCAAAAGCTGATCAGGATGCAAGAGATGCAAAAGCAAGGGGCGACTTAGTTTGTTGGTCTGCTTCTGTAGCTCCACCAGAATTCTGTGTAACAATGGGTATTGCTATGATTTATCCTGAAACACACGCAGCTGGTATCGGTGCAAAAAAAGGTGCATTGGATATGTTAGAAGTTGCAGATAGAAAAGGTTACTCCATCGACTGCTGTTCCTATGGCCGTGTAAATATGGGTTATATGGAATTGTTAAAAGAGCAGGCTATGACAGGTGTTACACCTGAGGTACTCGCTAATTCTCCAGCAGCAAAAGTGCCACTGCCTGACTTAGTAATCACATGTAATAATATCTGTAATACACTTTTGAAATGGTATGAAAATCTTGCAGTAGAATTGGATATTCCTTGTATCGTAATCGACGTACCATTTAACCATACAATGCCAATTCCAGAATATGCAAAAGCATATATTGCTGACCAGTTTAGAAATGCAATTTCTCAGTTGGAAGTAATTTGTGGTAGACCATTTGATTACAAAAAATTCCAAGAAGTAAAAGACCAAACACAACGTTCTGTATATCAATGGAACAGAATTGCAAAAATGTCTTCTTATAAACCATCTCCATTGAACTGCTTTGACTTGTTCAACTACATGGCATTGATTGTTGCTTGTAGAAGTTTGGATTATGCTGAAATCACATTCAAGAAATTTGCTGATGAATTGGAAGCAAATCTTGAAGCAGGCATTTACGCATTTAAAGGTGCAGAAAAAACACGTGTAACATGGGAAGGTATTGCTGTATGGCCATACTTGGGACACACATTCAAATCATTGAAATCCCTTGGAAGTATCATGACAGGTTCTGCATATCCAGGACTTTGGGATTTGCATTATGATGCACATGATGATTCCCTTCATTCTATGGCAGAAGCATATACAAGAATTTATATCAATACTTGCCTTGAAAACAAAGTTAATGTTCTGCTTAATATCGTAAATGGCGGAAAATGTGATGGTATTGTTTACCACTTAAATAGAAGCTGTAAATTAATGAGCTTCTTGAATGTAGAAACAGCAGAGATTATTAAAGAAAAAACAGGTCTGCCATATGTAAGCTTTGACGGCGACCAGACAGACCCTCGTAACTTTGCACCAGCACAGTTCGATACACGTGTTCAAGCTCTGGCTGAAATGATGGAAGCTAATTTAGCAGCAGCAGAATAAGGGGGAGAAGAATAATGAGTAAAGTAGAAGCTATATTAAAACAATTAGCAGACGTTGCAGCAAATCCAAAAAAAGCAATGGACGACTATAAAGCAGAAACAGGAAAAGGTGCTATTGGTATTATGCCATTGTACGCACCAGAAGAATTAGTTCACGCAACAGGATACCTTCCAATGGGTATTTGGGGCGGACAAAAACAAATTGCAAAAGCACGTACATATTTGCCACCATTTGCTTGTTCTATTATGCAACAAGTTATGGAATTACAATGCGAAGGTGCATATGATGATTTGGCAGCAGTATTAATTTCTGTACCATGTGATACATTAAAATGTTTAAGCCAGAAATGGAAAGGCACATCACCAACAATCGTATTCACACACCCACAGAATAGACCTCTTGAAGCTGCAAATAAATTCTTGGTAGAAGAATACAAATTAATCAAAACAAAATTAGAAAAAGTTGTTGGTGCTACAATCACAAACTCTGCTATTGAAGATTCTATTAAAGTTTACAATGAAAATAGAGCAGTAATGAGAGAATTTGTAAAAGTAGCAGCAGATTACCCACAAGTAATCGACCCAATTGCACGTCATGCTGTATTCAAATCCAGAATGTTTATGGAAAAATCCAAACACACAGCATTGGTAAGAGAATTGATTGATGAAATCAAAGCATCTCCTGTACAACCATGGGACGGCAAAAAAGTTATTCTTACAGGTATTATGGCAGAACCAAATGAATTACTTGACATATTCAAAGAATTTGGTGTTGCAGTAGTAGCTGATGACTTGGCACAAGAATCCAGACAAATCCGTACAGATGTTATTGACGGAGAAGAAGGACCTCTTTATAGATTGGCAAAACAATGGCAGCAATTCTATGGCTGTTCTGTAGCAACAGATACAAAGAAAATCCGTGGCAAAATGCTTATGGATATGGTTGCTCAAACAGGAGCAGATGCAGTTATCGTTTGTATGATGAAATTCTGTGACCCAGAAGAATGGGATTATCCAGTATACTATAGACAATTTGAAGAAAAAGGCATTAAGAGCCTCATGATTGAAGTTGACCAAGAAGCGACTGCATTTGAACAAGTTAGAACAAGAGTACAGAGCTTTGTAGAAAATATGTAATATTTTATATAGGGGACAGCTCTTGGGAGTTGTCCCTTTACTATTAAAAAATATAGGAGGCTTTTTGTATTATGAGAAAAGTGAAAATTATCACAGCAGCAGAAGCAGCAAATTTAGTTGAAGATGGCGATACATTAACCACTAGCGGTTTTGTCGGCAGTTCTATACCAGAAGCATTAAATAAAGCAGTTGAAAAGAGATTTCTTGAAACAGGACACCCAAGCAATATTACATATATTTATGCAGGTTCTCAAGGAAATAGAGATGGCAGAGGTGGCGAACACTACGCTCATAAAGGTCTTTTAAAAAGATTTATTGCTGGACACTGGGCAACAGTTCCTGCACTTGGAAAAATGGCTTTAAACAATGAAATGGAAGCATACAATGTATCTCAAGGTGCATTAGTACAGTTATTTAGAGAAATTGCTGGACATAGACCTGGTATATTAACAAAAATTGGTATGGGAACATTTATCGACCCAAGAAATGGCGGCGGTAAAGTAAATGATGTAACAAAAGAAGACATTGTAAAATTGGTAAATTTTGAAGGAGAAGATTATCTTTTCTATCCATCTTTCCCTATCAATGTAGCATTTATTAGAGGTACATATGCTGACGAAAGTGGTAACATTACATTAGAAAAAGAAGTTGCACCATTGGAAGCAACTTCTGTTGCACAAGCTACAAAAAATTCTGATGGAAAAGGTATTGTAGTTGTTCAAGTAGAAAGAATAGTAAAAAATGGTACATTAGACCCACGTAATGTTAGAATACCTGGTATTTATGTTGACTATGTTGTAGTAGCAGACCCTGCTGACCATCAACAATCACTTGATTGGGATTATGACCCAACACTTTCTGGAGAAAAGAGAGCACCAGATGTTGCACCTGCTCCATTGCCATTAAGTGCAAAGAAAATCATTGGTAGACGTGGTGTATTAGAATTAGAAAAAGATGTTGTTGTAAACTTGGGCGTTGGTGCTCCTGAATATGTTGCATCTGTAGCAAGTGAAGAAGGCATTGGCGATTACATGACATTGACAGCAGAAAGTGGTGCGATTGGTGGCGTTCCTCAGGGCGGTGCACAATTTGGTTCTACAAGAAATGCAGACGCATTGATTGAACACGCTTATCAATTTGACTTCTATGATGGCGGCGGACTTGACTTTGCATATTTAGGATTGGCTGAATGTGATGAAAAAGGTAACATTAATGTTTCCAGATTTGGCCCTAAAATTGCAGGCTGTGGCGGTTTCATCAATATTACTCAAAATTCACCAAAAGTATTCTTCTGTGGAACATTTACAGCTGGTGGATTAAAAGTAAAAGTTGTAGATGGCAAAGTTGTTATTGAACAAGAAGGAAAACAGAAAAAATTCATTAAACAAGTTGGTCAAGTAACATTTAATGGCGATATTGCATTACAAAATAAACAACAAGTAATGTATATTACAGAAAGATGTGTATTTGAATTGAAAGCTGATGGATTGCATTTAACAGAAATTGCACCTGGCATTGACCTTCAAAAAGACATACTCGACCAAATGGAATTTAAACCAGTAATTGAGGGCGAACCAAAATTGATGGACGCACGTTTGTTTGCAGATGCTCTCATGGGATTAAAAGAAGATTAATATATAAAAAGAAAGAGGTTGGCATTTGCTAGCCTCTTTTTTTGGATAATAAATAAAAGAAAGTGATATAAATTATGAAAAAATTAGTATTGCTATTAAGTGTAGTGTTTATAATATTAACTTTTGTAGGTGCTACATATGTACTTTATCATAAAGGTACTGTAAATGCAGGATATAGTGTAATACCAATGTTGTTTGCATTGATAAGTATGGCATTTTATAGACGAACAAAATAAAAGAAAATGGGAGTAGTTGTTATGCTGCTCCTTTTATTATATCAAT
This sequence comes from uncultured Clostridia bacterium, assembly GCA_910586765.1. Taxonomy (GTDB): domain Bacteria; phylum Bacillota; class Clostridia; order Lachnospirales; family Anaerotignaceae; genus Coprocola. Next base: position 31,637 of record CAJUJJ010000019.1, on the reverse strand, counting down.
AAATAATTTCATTGCAGGACTTAACCATTTATTTTTATGATAAGCACATACAGCAGTTATATTTGAATGAGTAACATCTGTAATAATTTCTACTAATTCTCCACTTTCTAATTCAGACTGTACTGCAAATTTAGGTAAATAAGAAATACCAATATTGTTTTTTACTAAATTTTTAATGGTAGGAATACTCCATAATTCTATGGTGTGGCTTAATAATATTGACTTTTGTTGTAAATATCTTTCAAATATTTGTCTAAAAACGCAATTTGTTTCATTGATAATAAATACTACAGGTATATTTTGATTAGGTGTAATAAAATCTTGATATTTTTTTTTCATATCTGGAGAAGCTACTAAAATAACATCATAGGTGCCAATAGTATGAGATATAATATTAGAATTTAACCCTCCTATATCTTCATAAAGAACTCCTAAATCAAGTGTGCCATTTAAAATACTGTTTCGTATATCATAACAATTCATAGAACGAAGAAATAATTTTGTTTTTGGTGCTATATTATGAAATTCTTTTATTATATGAGGAATTTTATAACATAACAATGTTTCGCCTACACCGATATGTAATTCTCCTTGATATTCTGATAAATCTTTTTTAAAATAATGTAGTTTGTCAACTTCATTAAGAACATTTTTGACATAAGGAATAAACTGTTTACCAGCTTTTGTTAATAACATATTTCTCCCTATTTTTTCAAAAAGTGTAATGGAAAATTCTTGTTCTAATTGATTAACCTGAAATGTAATGGTAGATTGTGTATAGTTTAATTTTTGTGCAGCTTTTGAAAAACTACCTTCTTCTATAATGGTAAGAAATGTTTGTAAATATTTTATTTCCATAAAATGACCCTCCATTTACTTTAATAAAATTGAAGTATTATTTTAAATATTTTAATTTTACAAAAGTATTTTTTAATGTTATTATATCAAATAGAAAAAGAGATTACAACAGAATAAAAAAGGGGAAATGTAATTATGAATTATTCATTAGAACAGGTAAAAATGCAAGACATTGAAATAGCAGCAAGTATTATTAATGATGGAAGGGAATATTTAAAACAACAAGGTATTGACCAATGGCAAGGAGAATATCCTAATAAAGAAAATATAAAACAAGATATTATTTGCAATCGTGGATATTTTGTAGTAGATGGCAGTCATAAATTAGCTTATATGTGTATTGATTTTGAAGGAGAACCTGCTTATAAAAATATAAAAGGACAATGGAAAAGTGAAGGAGATTATGCAGTAATTCATCGTTTAGCTGCTTCAAAACAAAAGGCGGGAAGGGGACTATCTGATACAATTATTGAACTAGTAGAAAAATTGTGCAAACAAAAAGGTATCAATAGTATTCGAGTAGATACAGATAATAAAAACAAAATTATGCAACATATCCTTCAAAAAAATGGTTTTATATATTGTGGCACAGTATGGTTTGCAGACAGTGATAAAAATGCTTTTGAAAAAATATTAGTATGATATAAAATTATTTTAGAGTGTATCATATTTATTTTACTGAAATATTGCAATGTACTTTTAGTCGTGGTATACTAAAAAAAGTAAAAAAACTATAAAATATTGTGCAATATACATAAGAAAGGAAGCGGCAAATATGGAATTTGTAAAAAGAACATGGGCAGAAATTGATTTGGACGCATTAAAGTATAACATTGACAATATAAAAGCTTCTTTAAAAGGAGAGCATTTATTGATGGGCATTGTAAAAGCAGACGCTTATGGACATGGTGATGGTATTATTGCCAAAAAGTTAGCAGAAAATGGATTTGACTGGTTTGGTGTATCTAATATAGAAGAAGGTATCAGCTTGCGTAGACAAGACATTACACAACCTATATTGATATTAGGATATACTCCTGTAGAATGTGCTAAAATGCTTTCTGATGAAAAAATAACACAAGCAATTATATCATTGGATTATGCAAAAGCACTTAATGCAGAAGCTGAAAAAGCAGGTGTTGTAGTAGATGGTCATATTAAATTAGACACTGGTATGACGAGAGTAGGCTTCCAGTGTGATGATGACAATTTCCAGAAATCACTTGACAGTATTACAGAAGTATTTGCACTCAAAAATATTCATATTACAGGAACATTTACACACCATGCAGTAGCAGATACTTATAGTGGAGACTGCCCACAATTTACAGAAATGCAGTTTGACCGTTTCCAAAAAATGATAAAGGCTTGTCAACAAAAAGGCTTGAATATGGGTATTTGTCACTGCGCAAATAGTGCTACAACAATTAGCTACCCAGAAAAACAACTTGATATGGTACGTTCTGGTATTATTACATATGGTATGCTCCCTTCTGATGAATGTGAAGGTAGAATTGATTTAAAACCACTTATGACATTAAAAACATCTATTGCATTGGTGAAAAAAGTAGAAGCTGGTGCACAGATTAGCTATGGCAGAACATATACAGCAGATAAACAAAGATTGATAGCTACAGTTCCTATAGGTTATGCAGATGGATATAACAGAAATTTATCTAACAGAGGCTGTATGCTTGTAAATGGAAAAAGAGCACCTATTGTAGGACGTGTTTGTATGGACCAGACTATGATAGATGTAACAGACATTCCAGATGTAAAAATGGGTGACGAAGTAGTGGTATTTGGTAAACAAGGAGATGCTGTATTACCTATAGAAGAATTAGCAAATATGCTTTCTACTATTAATTATGAAATACCTTGTGTGATTACGAAAAGAGTACCAAGAGTATATTATGAATGTGGAAAGTTGGTAGGCGTGGTAAATCACGTAATGCATAGATATGAATAATGTATGAAAAATAACAGTTTAGAGAAACATAAAAAACGTTGGAAGTTATTAGGTAATTATTTGAATGAAAAGTGTCCAAAGTGTGAGCAAAAAACGGTTTTGTTTATGGATAAATACGATGCACGTTGTTGTACATTTTGTAATGAATGGATTGATGATGTTTGTGGTGACGCTAGCTGTTTATTTTGTAGCCAAAGACCACAAACACCATATGAAGAAGTATATTATTATGAAGAAAAAAGAAATACTTCGGAATATGGAAAGCATTGGAGGAGAGAAAACTATCAACATAAAACAAATGGTATGAAAAGACATAATATAAAAAAAGAATGGATAGCAGGTATTTCTGAGAAAAAATGATTTTATAATCAAATTTATTCCTAATAAAGTAAACAAAAAGAATTTTAAATAAAAAATCCGCTTATACAAATAATATAAGTGGATTTTTTGTGTTTTATACTATTATTTTTTGAAGAAAATGTTAAAAATTGAATGTATAACTTATTCGCTGTCAGTATAATACTTATCCCATTTAAAATTTTTAATGGCAATTTTTGTGTCAGCAGTTTCGTTCCACTCAACACAAAATCCCATAGATTTTAATTCATTAACAATAATATGTCCAACTTCTTCAGCAGTTGGTTTTTCAAAGTAATTACCAAATGAAATATAAAGCAGAGTTCTATCTCCATTTAATATATGTTCTACATCTTGCTCTGTATAAAAACAACAACCAACAATATTTTCTCCTTTTTCATCTAACCATTCCGCTACTTCATTACAATCTGCAAATCCGTCTGATTGTGTGTATCCAGCATAATGTAATGCAACAATTCCGTGTTTCATAAGAGAGTGAAAAACAAATTCTAATTTTAGGAAATTTTCTTGATTACCTGTATTTTGAAACTCTTTGCGAAGTGCTTCAATGATTTCAAGTAAGTCGTTTTTTGTGATATTGTCATATTCATTGCGGTAAAAATCTTTTATATGTTGTTCACATTCCTGTAAAATTTTATCATTTGACCAAAAACCAGCTTTAATATAGTTGATTATCATTTCTTCCAATTCGTCTGCACAACGCTCATTTTTTATTTTATTTTTCCATTCCATAAAAATTTTTACTCCCCTCATAAAAAATTCTGATTGATTATTAATTAGGTAAATAATTTCAAAAAAGGGTTTTATAAAAACATAGTATGAAATAATTGTTTACCAGATTTTGTTTGAAATATTTTATCATGAACAGATTGTATTGTTTGTAGTGTGTCATTGTGTTCATAGCAATTTACAATAAAATCTGCTTCTACTAATATCTGATAGGGGAGTGTATCAATGTTGTCATAGGTGTGGTGGTGAGCAATAATATAGCATACTTGCTCTATGACATCACTTTCAAAATTTAATTCAGAAAGCATTTTTTCAGCAACTGCACCACCTTCTTGTTCTTGTAATTTTCCATTGCAGTAGCCGTATTTTTGTTCTGAAATTTTAATACCTATGTCGTGAACATAACCAGCAATTTCTGAAATTAATTGCGTTTTTTTATCTACATTTTCCATTTCGCATATGAGTTTGCAAAAAGAATGTACTTTTATAAAATGCTGTATTCTTTTGGGGTCACCAGCATAATATTGTATCATATTTTGACAAAGTTTTAATAAATCAGACATTGTTATCACTCCTGTTCTGCTAAAGCATTTTCTATCATATTCATATAGTTTTCAAGTGATTGTATCCCTTGTATTTGTTCTCCTATTACCTGTGCTTGATTATTTACTAAAATAGTGGTAGGAAGTCCTTCTAAATTTTGTACAATCCAATTTCCTAATGTTTCGTCAGTCATAATGCTTATAAAATCTGCGTTTGATTCTTGTTTTGCCTGTTTTGCAATTTGTTCTGCTTCTGGCTGAGGAGTATCAATTACCACTTGTATCAACTGTACATTGTCATATTTTTGTTCCAGTTCTGTTTTTAACTGTTGTAATGTAGCTGTTTCATTGATGTTAGGATAACAATAAGAAGCCCAAAAATTAACAACAGTAATATCTGCATTGGCAAATATAGAGCTGTCTATTGGCTCACCTTCTAATGTGGTAGAAACAAATGATATTGTTCTTCTAATTTGGTCTATTGCTTCTGCAACAATCGTTTCATCAAAAGGATAAACAGTAATGGTTTGTTTTAGTGTTTCCATACTTTCGGAAAGTGTTTGATATGCTTGTAAGTCTTGTCCTTGTAATGAAGAAATATCCCCTGTATATTCTGAAAGCATATAGTATACATAATCTTTTTGAGAAGCAACTTTTTGTTGTTTTTGGTATAATGCAAATTCTTTTTGTACTGCTTCACTTTCTAATTTATTTTGTTTGAAAACGAGTATTTCTCCAAAAGGGTGTAAAAGTTGCTGCACTGATGTTTCATTAGAAAGTGTGGAAAGTGCTTCCATTTCTTTGTCTGTTACATAATTGTATTGCACTTGTGCATAAATATCTCCTTCTGTTGTTGTATTTGTAATGGGGAGCATATTTGTTTGTTCATAGGCAATCCACTGTTGAGGTGCTTCATATTGTAAACCGCATTTATCTAATTGGACTGTACGGTCAGATATTTCTTGTTGTGAAACAGACTGTTGCTGTGTTTTTTCTGCATTACAAGCAGAAAGAGGAATTGCCATTCCCAGCAGTACAGTAATGGATAAAGGAAATAATAATTTTTTCATAAAATACCTCCTGTCATAATGAAAAAGTTAAAAATATTCAAACCATCAAAAAATATGGTTGATTTAATGTATCTGAATATTGCAAATATTATTATAACGAAAAAGGGAATATACTACAATATATTTTTAGGAGATAATAATAGTATTTTTATTTTATATAATTTTAATGTTTTTCTAATGGGGTGTAAATTTCCTTTTAATTGGTAGTTTTTATACTATATGCCATAATCATATAAAGCGAGCGAAAAAAATGATACTGGAGGGAAAACATATGACTGCAACAAAAAAAGTAATTGCATTAAGTATTGCAGCAGTTTTAGTGGCAGGAGTAAGTGGTGTTTATGCCAAAGGACTTTTTGATACATCAAATAAAACACAGACAAAATTACCAGATATATCTGTAGTAGAAAAAGGGGACTTGTCTAAAAGAGTGACTGCTTCTGGCACAACAGTGGCAGCTGACCCAGTTTCTATATTTATAGAGCTTTCTCAGGAAGTAGAAGAAGTATTTGCAGAGGTAGGAGATAAAGTAAATGAGGGAGATTTGTTAGTAACATATGATATAGAAGATACACAAAGAGAATTAAAAGATAAATTAGCAGAAGCAAATGCGACAGTAGAAAATGCTCAAATTTCATTAAGTGAATTGTCTGCACCAGTAGAAGGAGCGGAATTATTGGAATTACAAAACCAAGTAGTAAATGCAGAAAAAAATATAAAAGATACACAAAGTCAAATAGACAGTTATGATATTAAAATTTCTCAGGCACAAACAGAAGTAGACAATGCCAAAAAAACAATGGAGGATAATGCAGAATTACTTATGGTAGGAGGTATCAGCCAACAGGAATATGACAATGCACAACAGGCATATCAAAAAGCAATAGATACATTAACACAAACACAAAATGATAAACAAACAGCAGAATTGTCATTACAGACAGCGGAATTGTCATTACAAAAAGCACAGCTAAATTTAGAAGAAAGCCAAAATAAAACGAGTAGTACAGCAACACAAAATTCTATTAAAAAACAACAAAATACATTAGAAACAGCACAAAGAAATGTATCTAGTATACAATACGATATTAATAAATTGACTGCGGCAACATATAGTCCTATTAGCGGTACAGTGATAGAGTCCAATGCAGTAGAGGGGCAAATGCTTACAGACAGTACAGTAATGATGAAAATTGCAGATTTAAGTAATTTAGATGTAGAAGCATATGTTTCAGAATATGATATTGCACAAATTGAAATAGGGCAAAAAGTAGAAATGACAAGTGATGGCATAGAAGGGAAGATTTACACAGGTACTGTAACAAAAATTGAACCTACTGCATCTACACAGTCTACTATGAGCGGAAGTGAAACAGTAGTACCTATTGTAGTACATATGGACAATCCAGATGAATTGATGAAACCTGGTTTTTCATTGGATTTGGAAATTATAGTACAAGACTTATCTGATGCAGTTTACGTACCACTTTCTGCTGTAGGAAAAAATAAAGATAATAGTTATTATGTGTATAAAGTAAATGAAAATGATGTGTTGCAAAAAACAGATGTCACATTAGGTAGTACAAATGATACAAGTGCTGTAATAGAAAGTGGTATTACAGTAGGAGAAAAAATAGTCACAAGTCCTACAGAAGATATGACAGATGGTGCAAATTTGTCAGATTTTGCTACAGCAGTAGAGCAGAGAAAAGAACAAGACAGCTCTATACTGAATAATATGGGCGGTAATATGCCAAATGGAGGTAGCGGTATGCCAGGCGGTGGTGGTGGTATGCCTCCAAACGGCGGCGGCAATCGTGGCGGTAATGCTCCAAGATAAGGAGGATATCAATATGGAGATATTAAGATTAGAACATCTAATAAAAAAGTATAATCAAAATGAGTTGTCAGTTACTGCATTAAATGATATAAATTTGAGTGTAAAAGAGGGAGAATTTCTTTCTATTATGGGAACAAGCGGTTCTGGTAAATCTACTATGTTAAATATATTAGGGTGCTTAGATAGTCCTACAAGTGGCAGTTATTATTTAGATGGAGAAGATGTAGCAAAATTTAAAGATGAAAAATTAGCTGAGATTAGAAATAAAAAAATTGGATTTGTATTTCAGTCATTTAATTTGCTGCCAAAACTTTCTTCATTGGAAAATGTAGAATTGCCTATGGTATATGCAGGAATACCCAAAAAAGTAAGACACGAAAAAGCAATAATAGCACTGGAAAAAGTAGGACTTGGAAAACGTGTAAAACATAAACCAAATGAATTATCTGGAGGACAAAGACAAAGAGTTGCTATAGCGAGAGCGTTGGTAAACCAACCAGCGATATTGATGGCAGATGAACCTACGGGAAATTTAGACAGCCGTTCTACTGTAGAAATTATGGAAATTTTTCAAGGACTAAATGATGATGGCACAACAATCGTTATGGTAACACACGAACCAGATGTGGCACAATATACAAAAAGAATAGCACTTTTTAAAGATGGCTGTATTATAAAAGATGAATTGGTAGAAAACAGGACATTAGCAGGAGGTGCAAAAGTGTGAATTTTGGAGAATGTGCAAAATCAGCTTTCCGAAATGTTTTTTCAAATAAAATGAGAACGCTTTTGACAATGTTGGGTATTATTATAGGCATTAGCTCTGTTATTGCTATTGTTTCTATAGGAAATGGCAGTCAGGCAGCAATAGAAGAAGAATTTGAGTCTTTTGGCACAGGAAGTTTGACAATTAGTTTAAGTGGCTCTAATGACATTGAAACAAGAGATTTGCTTACTATGGACGATTATGATATGCTAAAAGAAGTAGAAGGCGTTAGCTATGTCAATACAACATATAGTGGAAGAAATACTTATATTAAATTGCTAGACCCTCAAGAAACAAAATCTGCTTCTGTGAGTGGTGTTACAGCAGATGCCTTTTATATTGATAATCCTACCATATTATATGGTAGGTATATTTCAAAAAATGATGTAGATATGAGAACAAATGTAGCAGTAATAAATGATACCACAGCATTAAAAGTATTTGGACATTGTGACGAAAGTGTTATAGGAGAAAAAATTAAATTAAAAACGTGGAGAGGTACAGGAAAATATACAGTAATAGGTATTATGGAAAATACAAATGCTTCTACAGAAAACGCATATAGTGATGAATTTCCAGAAACGGTAATATTGCCCATTTCTACAGCAATGAGATTATATAGCAATAAAAATTTAAGTGGCTTTTCTGTATTAATAGAGGATTTAGAACAAACAGAAATGATGAAACAAAAAATTATGACAGCATTGGAAAATTTCCATAATAATAAAGACAAATATTATATACAAGATGCTTCTGAAATGGTGGACTCAATCAATTCTATATTATCCTATGTAACATTGTTTATTAGTTTTGTAGCAGGAATTTCTCTTTTGGTAGGAGGAATTGGTGTTATGAATATTATGATGGTAACAGTAACAGAAAGAACAAAAGAAATTGGTATTAGAAAATCAATAGGAGCAAAAAATAAAGACATTAAAATACAGTTTATCACAGAGGCTGTAATATTAACTGGTATGGGAGGGATAGCAGGACTGGTGTTAGGTGTTGTATTTGCATTTGTAATAGGGCGTTTTGCAGGCATTACACCTGTATTGTCAGTAAGTGCAGTTGCTATGGCAGTAGGCATTTCAATGGCAATAGGTATTATATTTGGCGTTACACCAGCAAATAAAGCGGCAAAATTAGACCCTATTGAGGCATTAAGATTTGAATAATAAATATGAAGGGGTGTTTTGGTATATGGAAGGGAAACGTATATTGTTAATAGAAGATGAAGTAAAATTAGCGAGATTTGTAGAATTGGAATTAAAATATGAAGGTTATGATATTACTGTAGTGCATGATGGCAGAGAAGGACTAGAAACATTTACAAATGGTGAATATGATATGATATTGCTGGATTTAATGCTTCCGGGACTGAGTGGCATAGAAATTTGCAGAAGAATAAGAAAAACATCTTCTATTCCTATTATTATGCTTACAGCAAAAGATGAAGTAATGGATAAAGTAGCAGGATTGGACAGTGGTGCAGATGATTATTTGACAAAGCCTTTTGCTATAGAAGAATTGTTGGCAAGAATGAGAGTAGCATTTAAACATTGTAGTCACAATCAAAATGATACATCAAATACAATATTAACAGTCAATCATATGTGTATCAATATAGAAAAGCGTATGGTCACAATACAAGATACAGAAGTAGAATTGACAAAAAAAGAATTTGATTTACTTTTGTATTTGGTGCAAAACAAAAATATTGTATTGACCAGAGAACAAATATTAAATCAAGTATGGGGATACAGCTATATAGGAGAAACGAATGTTGTTGATGTGTATATTCGTTATTTGCGTTCTAAAATAGATGAAGCATTTGGAGAAAAGTTTATACACACCATACGAGGAGTAGGATACTATGTCAAAGAGGAGTAAAACTTTTTTTTCTAGTTTAACCATTGCACATAAAACAACAATGATGTATGGAGGTATATTTTCATTATCATTGTTGGTTATCAGTTTTTTTGTATTGTTGAATGTAAATGTCATTGAACAGAACAATGTAAGAGAAGAAATTGTAAAAATTGTACAAAATATAGATGACTATATTGAAAGTAATGGCACGTTTTCTCAACAAATATTAGATAGTATTGTCAAAAATAAATATGTAGAAGTGAATGTGATTGATGTAAAAAATCATACAGTGTATAAAAATTCTATGGGAGAAGCTCCTCCTTTTATAAAACAGATACCATCACAGCCTTCTCCAGAACAAATGGAGGAATGGGAAGCTCCACAATATTCTCGTCCCAAAGAATGGGAACAAAAAGGATTTAAAGTAAGTACAGCAAAGGGATTTCATATAGGAGGTAGACAATATTTTATTACAGGCAGAGATGGCAAAGAATTTGTTTTAGTAGAAAAGGAAATTAAATTTCAAGAAAATAATTATTTAGTGCAAGCATTTAAAATGCTTTCTAGCAACAATTATTATTTTCATAAATTTGTATTAAAATTACTTTTAATAGATTTATTAGGCATATTTTTATCTTTTTTGATAGGAAGGTATATTAGTAGAAGAATGTTGAAACCTGTGGAAGAAATACAAAAAACAGCAGAACGTATCAGCATAGAAGATTTAAGTCAAAGAATAGATACGAGTGGGCCAGATGATGAAATGAAAGAATTAGCAGAAACATTTAATTCTATGATTTCACGATTAGAAAATTCCTTTCAAAAACAAAATCAGTTTATATCAGATGCTTCTCATGAATTGAGAACGCCTATTTCAGTAATACAAGGCTATGCTAATTTAATTAATCGTTGGGGAAAAAGTGACCCTACAGTATTAGAGGAATCTATACAGTCTATATTGGCAGAAACGGAGCATATGAGCCAACTGATTAAAAAATTGCTTTTTTTGGCAAAAAGTGAACAAAATAGAATTACAGTACAAAAAGAGCAGTTTAGTTTAAATGAATTAGTAAAAGAGATTGTAAAAGAAATTGATATTACAACAGAAGAAAAAAGGAATATTGTGATAAAAGAAAAAGAAGAAGTTGAAGTTTATGCAGACAGTAGTATGGTAAAACAGTTATTGTGGATACATTGTGAAAATGCTTTAAAATATACCAAACAAAATAACACGATTACATTTCATATTTATAAACAAAAGGAATATGGTTGTGTTGATATAGAAGATGATGGTGTAGGTATGGCAGAAGAAGATGTGACAAGAATATTTGACCGCTTTTATAGAGCAGATAAATCAAGAAATAAAGAAATACCCGGCACAGGACTGGGACTTTCTATAGCGAAATGGATAGCAGAAAGAAATGATGGTAAAATTTCAGTAAAGAGTGAATTAGGAAAGGGTACTACATTTCATAATGCTTTTCCTTTGCAAAAAAGAAATATAAAATAAAGAAAGGAATGAAAAAGTATGAATAAAAAGTGTATTGCAATGACATTGCTTTTTGCTTTGGCAATCAATACTACAACTGCTTTTGCACAGCAAACAAATACATTAGATTTTATAACAGTGTTGGAAATCCCTCAAAAACAAAATGCTATAGAGCTAACACTAGAAGAAGCAACACAAAAAGCATTGACTCGCAGTACAACATTAAAAAATAGTAATATGGATTTGAATATCAGTGAGCAAAAATTAGAAGATGAACAAAATTATATTGCAGGTGGTCATACATTTCAGCAACTTTTGCAGTATATCAAACAAAATGCAGAGTATACCAGTTCCAAACTGAACAGAGAAGTTACAGAAGAAAGTGTTAAATTTTCATTAAAACAAGTTTACATTGATATTATAAATAAAGAAAGAGAAATTGTATTGTTAGAAAAGAGTATTCAAAATACAGAAAAAGAGTTGCTTATTGCAAAAACAAAATCAAAATTAGGTTTGATTTCAGAGCAAGAAATACAAAATCAGTTGTTAAATTATCAAAAAGCACTAGAAAATGTACAACAGCAACAAATGAATGTACAAAGTGCTTATCAGTCTTTGGCGAAGTTGATAGATGTAGATATTGATAAAAATTATCAGATTACATTGCAGCCAGTATATGAGCCTTTGGAAATGGAGTTATCATTAGAAACTTATATCAAAAGTAAAATCAATACAGACCCTAATATCAAACAAAAACAGATTAGTTTAGAAACTGTAACAGCAGAGGCAAAATTTACACATAGCAGTGTACCAGATAGTGCAACGGCAGACGAAGAAGCAGACAATAGTGTAGCAAAAGCAGAATTGTCATTATCTGATGAAAAAGCAAATTTAAAAACAAAAATAGAAAATTGTTATGACAGCATTATAAAATTGGAGACTAACTATCAAAATAATTTGTTAGAATTGGAAACATTAAAGCAACAGTTAACTATTGCACAAAAAAAGTATGAGTTGCAACAAAATACAGAATTAGATGTGTTGAAAGCAGAACAAAGTGTAGCAGAAAAAGAAAGCGAAATTATATCCCAAGTGTATGAGCATATGCTTTTGATAGAACAGTTTGAAAATTCTTATTTGTTATAGTGATAAAAATATTTATTTTAAAATGAAAAATGCTAATTTTTCTAAGAGTTTTGATTTTTGAACAATAATAAAGTGTCGATTTATTCGGCACTTTTTTTTGTTCTATATTTTTGTTTTGTGCATATATTATTTTAAGAAAGGAGGACGAACTATGGACGAACAAAGAATACGTATGAGACAAGAAATGATAAAACAGGCAAGACAGGGAAGGGCAATCAATAGAAAAAAAAGTCCTCCAACACCAAGTAAACAATTTTTTTTATTTCGCATTTATGTCACAATGATGCTTGTAGGAGCAGCGATTGTGCTTTCTCTTTTTGATACAAACACGGCAAATACGATTACAGAAAGCTTAAAAGAGGCTATTGCTTATGAAATGCCTTTAGGAACAATACAAGAGTGGAAGCAAAAAGCAATCACTGTATTTGAGCAAAAAACAACACAAACACAACAACAAATACAAAACAATGAGCAAACGCAACAACAAATACAAAATAATACACAAACACAAGACAGTGAACAAACACAACAACAAATGCAATACAATGCTGAAACGCAACAGCAAACACAATACGATACACAATCAAAACAGCAAACAACACAAAACAACAGTACAAATACATTTCAACCAGATTTGAGTGAGAGTAGTGGAAAAATTCCCTAGAGAGTTAATAACGAAAAGTGATATTGCAAAACAATATGAAACAGAGCAGTGGATAGAGCCTGTAAATGGCATTATTACTTCTTCTTGTGGAGAAAGAGAAAATCCTATACTGCAAAAAATGGAATACCACAATGGATTAGATATTGCTGTAGCAGAAAATACACAAGCAGTTGCAGTAAAAAGTGGTGTTGTGACAGAAGTAAGAAATTCCGAAACATTAGGAAAGGTATTAAAATATGAAACAGAAGACGGCTATACTGTTATGTATGCTCATTTAAACAATGTTTTAGTAAAAAAAGGAGAAAATATAAAACAAGGTCAAATTGTGGCTATGACAGGTAATACGGGCTTGTCAACAGGCCCTCATATTCATTATAGTGTTTGGAGGGGAGATATGCTTATCAATCCTATGCAGTTTGTAGATTTAAAATATACAGAAGATGTCAAAGCAGAATATTTAGCAAGGGGTGTGAAACTACCGTGAAAAAGTCATTTAAAATTAAAATACACCCTTTGCTTTTGCCCTTATTGTTGTTTTATTTGTTTCAAGGAAATATGATGTTATTTTTGGGTATGCTTTTTTTTGTAACACTTCATGAAATAGGGCATTGTATTACAGCATATTGTTTTGGAGCAAAAATAAAACAAATTTGGTTTACACCAATAGGAGAAAGAGCAGTCATAAAAGGATTGGAAAAACTTTCTTTTTTAAAAAGACAAATTGTATTTTTTTCAGGGCCTTTTGTAAGTATTATTATGGCAATAGTATGTTTGTTTTTCCATAATATGGAATTGGCAGCATTTAATATGATGTTAGCAATATTTAATATGATGCCTTTTTTGCCATTAGATGGAGGAAATGCCATGCTACATATTGCAGGCAGAAAATATGGGATATTAAAAACAGCAAGTGTTATGGTAAAAGTAGGAAAAGGTTTTGGATATTTTTTAATGATAATAGGTACATTGCAAGTTATATTGTACCCTTTTAATATTTCTATACTGTTAATAGGTTGTTATATTGTTTATTGTAATCAGAGAGAATATTTACAAATTACATATCAGACGTATCAGGCATTGCTTTCCGATAGTGCTACAATAAAACAAGTGCAACAAGTTTATACCAAAAAAGATGTGAAATTAGGAGAATTAGTTGCAGCAATGCACTTTGATAAATATTTTTTTTATTGTTGTATGATAAATGGTAAAATAGAATGGAAAAGTCAAAAAGAAATTATGCAGCTACTTTTGAAAAAGGGAGTAGAAGGAGGCGTTTGGCAGTAAAAAACCCAACCTATAAAAAATAGGTTGGGTTTTTGTGTAAGATGTTATTGTACATCGTTTTCTTCTTCTAAATATTTTTTTAATTCATCGGCATCGTTTTCACTTAAAGGACTACCTCCTGTAAAAGCATATAAAAAATGATATAAAGAACCATCAAATGTATTTTGTATAAAACTTTGTGTCCAATGTTTGATATGTTCTGTTTTTGTTTGAGATTGAGCAGTTGGATAATAATATTTTTTGTTTTTTGATACATCATATTGTAATGCACCTTTTTCAATTAGTTTTACTAAAAAAGTGTTTAATGTTTGTTTTTTCCAATTTTTTGATTTGTTTTCGTTAAAATAGTTTAATATTTCCGCAGCAATTAATTTGTTGTCTGTACTCCAAACATATTCCATAATTTCCATTTCTGTAGCGGATAAATTATATTTGCTTTTGTTTTTATTTGACATATTGCTATCACCTCTTAGTTATTGTAAAATCCTTTTAAATTGAATGAAGAAATATTGAAAATGTGTTTCTATATAAACATTATCATATCATAACATATACTAGAAGTAAATAGTATATTTAAAAATAGTATGAAAAAAATGGAAAAAGAACTTGCATTTTGAGCAAAAATAGTATATTATGATAGTATAACGAATGGAGTAGAGATATAACAATATAGAGAGGTGCAACATAAAAATATGACAATAACAAAAGAAACGATTATTACATTACTTATTGTTGTTTTGATGAATTGTGTGCTAGAATGTTACATTACAAGAAATGATTATACGATTACTTATTCACAAATTGTTTCAGATATACAAAAAAATGTAGATGAAAATATTGTTGAAATAAAAGATAAAGCGATAACAAAGGGCTCTGTGTTGGTTTTGGCAAAAATGAAAAATGATACACTAAATTTGTATCATTTTGAAAGAGGATATTTTACATTACGTTATCGTTATAATGTTTTTGAACATATGACAATGGAAGACAGAGAAATTTTGATAAAAAATAGATTTGAAGAATTCAGGCTTGACATAGATGAGTATGGAAGAATTGCAATCAATCCTGCAACATTTACGAAAAGTATAAATCCAAGTAATTTATTAAATAGATGGCTAACACCATATTCAATTATTAGTGGTATCATATATTACCGAAAAAAACAAAATTTATTGGAAAACGTATTAACGTAAAAAAGTATAATAAGTAAGAGTATCATATTATGATAGTATAACGAATGGAGTAGAGATATAACAATATGGAAAGGTGTGATTGATAATATGACAATAATGAAAGAAAAAATTTATGCTTTTTTTATTACAGTGTTTATTGTTGTTTTGATGAATGGTGTGCTAGAATACTATACAACAAAAAATGACTATACAATTACTTATTCACAAATTGTTTCAAATATACAAAAGAATGTAGATGAAAATATTGTTGAAATAAAAGATAAAGTAGTAACAAAGGGTTCTGTGTTAGTTTTGGTAAAAATGAAAAATGATACACTAAATTTGTATCATTTTGAAAGAGGATATTTTACATTACGTTATCGTTATAATGTTTTTGAACACATAGAAGACAGAGAAATTTTGATAAGAAATAAATTTGAAGAATTTAGGCTTGACATAGATGAGTATGGTAAAATTGTAATCAATCCTGCAACATTTAAAAGAAGTATGAGTTGGAGTGATTTCATAGCAAAGTGGCTAATGCCATTTGTTACTATTATTAAAACGATGGTATATATTATGGAAAGAAGAAAACAAAATTTATTGGAAAACGCATTAGCATAAAAAAGTATAGTAAATAAAAATAATAAAGGGGAACTTTTTGCAAGTGAAAAAGTTTCCCTTTAAAAATATAAAGACGATTGTTATTTTATTTATTATTCCATAACATCTTTCATAGTATATAAGCCAGCTTTTTGACCAGCCAAAAATTTCGCTGCTTTTACTGCACCTACTGCAAAAATATCTTTTGACATTGCTTTATGATTAAGTTCTATGACTTCATCACGTCCAGCAAATATAATGTCATGTTCTCCTACAATAGTACCACCTCTTACAGCATGAATACCGATTTCTGTTTTTTCTCTTTTTTCTCTTTTTTGAGAGCGGTCAAAAACATAATGATGTTCTTCTGAAAGAGAAGCCTTTATTGCATCAGCAATAGCAAGTGCTGTACCACTTGGAGCATCAATTTTTTGATTGTGATGTTTTTCTAATATTTCAATGTCAAAACCAGCTTCTGATAATGTTTGTGCTACTTTTTCAACAATATTGATAAGAAGATTGACACCAACGGACATATTGGCTGATTTTAATATCGCAACAGATTTGCTTGTTTCGCTTATTTGTTTTAATACTTCCTCAGAAATGCCTGTTGTGCATATTACAGCAGGTATTTGTTTTTGTTTGGAATATTCCAAAAGTTCTGGAATGGCGGAGGCAGTAGAAAAATCAATTATAACATCTGCTGCAACATCACAGTCAAAAATATTTTGAAATGTTTTAAAATCTGCTTGCATTTCTCTGGGGTCTATACCAGCAACAATTTGACAAGAGGGGTCTTTTTCTACTACAGAAGCAACTACATGACCCATATGACCACCACAGCCGTGCATAATAATATTTACCATAATATGTAAAACTCCTTTCTATTTTATAAAAAGGTGCAGTTTTATTACTGCACCTAATACCACTAAAAATTATTTGATTAAACCATAATTTTTCATAGCATTTTTTAATCTTTCTACATTTGCATCGTCCATTTCACAAAGAGGAGCTTTACAATTTCCTACATTAAAGCCCATTAAATTAAGAGCTTTTTTTACTGGTATAGGATTTACTTCACAGAATAAAGCGTTAATGAGTTCTATAGATTTTAATTGTAATTCTGCTGCACCTTTTGTATCACCAGCGAGGAATTTTGCTGCCATATCATGGGCATCTTTAGGAGCAACATTAGCAAGTACAGAAATAATACCTTTTCCGCCTAATGACATAATAGGAATATTTTGGTCGTCATTTCCAGAATACAAATCAAAGTCTGGGCCACAAAGTGCTGCAATTTGTGTGATATTTCCAAAATTTCCGCTTGCTTCTTTAATACCTACAATATTTTTTACTTTAGAAAGTTCGTAACAAGTTTGTGGTGCAATATTTAAACCAGTACGACTAGGTACATTATAAAGAATAACAGGAATATTTATGCTGTTTGCGATTGCTGTATAATGTTTCACTAAACCTTTTTGTGTTGTTTTGTTGTAGTAAGGTGTAACAAGTAAAACACCGTCTGCTCCAGCAGCTTCACAGCCCTTTGCCAATTCAATGGCATGAGCGGTATCATTGCTGCCTGCACCTGCAATAACAGGAATACGTTTTGAAACAGTTTCAGCAGTAAAGCGAACAGTTTCGATTTGTTCTTCATCTGTCATAGTAGATGCTTCACCAGTAGTACCACAAATAATAATAGCATCTGTACCATTTTCAATTTGAAATTCAATTAATTCTTTTAATACGGGAAAGTTTACACTACCATCTTGCTGCATAGGTGTTACAATAGCAACACCAGAACCTGTAAATAAAGACATAAAAAACACCTCCAAAAATAATTAAAATTTATTGCATATTTTCAATAATCACTTGAGCAATTTGAACTGCATTTGTTGCAGCACCTTTTCTAATGTTGTCTGCAACAACCCAAATATTAATACCATTATCAACACTTTCATCACGACGAATTCTTCCGATATAAACTTCATCGTGACCAGCAGCATTGATTGCAAGAGGATATACATTATTTTGTGGGTCATCTTCTAGTATAATGCCAGGTGCATTTTTTAATGTTTCAAATACTTCTTTCATATCAAAAGCATTTTCAAATTCAATGTTAATAGACTCACTGTGACTGTCAAAAACAGGAACACGTACTGTAGTTGCTGTTACTTTTAAGTCAGGGTGATGTAATATTTTTCTAGTTTCATTAATCATTTTTTCTTCTTCTTTGGTATATCCGTTTTCTAAGAAAACATCAATATGAGGCAAACAGTTGTTTGCAATAGGGTGAGGGAATTTTTGAGGAGCTTCTCCCTTTAAACCGTTTTCTAAATCTTTCCAGCCTGCAACACCTGCACCAGATACTGCTTGATATGTAGAATAAACAACACGTTTGATTTTAAATTTATCATCTAAAGGTTTTAATGCTACCATTGCTTGAATAGTAGAACAGTTTGGATTAGCGATAATATTTTTGTGCCAACTAATGTCTTCTGGATTAACTTCTGGGACAATCAGAGGAACATTAGGGTCCATTCTCCATTGAGAACTGTTGTCAATGACAATGCAACCGTGTTCTGCTGCAATAGGGGCAAATTTTGCACTTGTGCCGCCGCCAGCAGAGAATAAAGCGATGTCAATAGGTTTATCAAAAGAATGTTCGTTTAATTCTTCTACGATATAATCTTTTCCATTAAATGTCAGTGTAGAACCAGCGGAACGACTAGAAGCCATAACATAAAAATTTTCTATAGGAAGTTGTCTTTCTTCTAATACTTTTAAAAATGTTCTGCCTACCATACCTGTTGCACCGACTACTGCTAAATTTACTTTTTTCATATTGTTATTCACTCCTGATTATTAAAATTACATATTTTTGTAAAAAAAAATCCGACTTACGCCGGAAAAAATCAGAAATACATTTGTAAAACTGATTATTTGTAGCGCTCCATCTTTAAAAAGATGACAGTCATACAGCTATTTACTGCACAACCAGAAAGAGAAAGATAAGGCAAACTCTTTCTTCGGCAAATTTCCCTTTTCACAAACTTCTTTTGCTCCTTATAGCATTTGTCTGTGTACTATTGAAATATGCACCTCTACTTCATATTGGAATTATTAAACATTCTAGCACGAAAAAGGTATTATGTCAAATGTTTTTGACAAAAAAATAAATTTACTGCATAGAAAATAAAAACAAGAAAACAATAATAATAAAAGTGCTTTAAGGAGTGAAAATATGAGTAATAAAAAAATGACACCAGAACAGAAAAAGGCTATGGAAATGAAATATGAAATTGCAGGGGAGTTAGGACTTTTAGAAAAAGTCAAAAAGGTAGGTTGGAAAGGATTGAGTAGTAAAGAAAGTGGAAAAATCGGGGGAATTATGGGAAAGAGAAAGAGAGAAAAACAAAAAGAGAAAAAATAATAATATAATAATTAATAAAGTATATTGTAGAAAAGGGGAAACTTTTTGCAAATGAAAAAAGTTTCCCCTTTAAAAAAGGTTTGTTTAGACACTCTAAATAATATATGTTGCAATTCGATTGTATAAAGTGATAATATATATCATATGGAATTTTAAAAGGCAATGTATAAAGGAGTAAAAATATGGAAGCCTATGAAGGATTTGCGTCAGTATATGACACGTTTATGGAAGAAACAGACTATGCTATGTGGATAAAATATTTACATCAAATTTGGAAAAAACATAATTGTCAGCCAAAGTTGATAGCAGATTTAGGCTGTGGCACAGGAAATATTACACAAATATTAGCAAAACAAGGATATGGTGTAATAGGCATTGATATGTCAGAAGATATGTTAGCGGAAGCCAAAAAAAAGGCAGAAGCAGAAAGTTTGGATATATTGTATATTTTGCAGGATATGAGAGAATTTGAATTATATGGCACTGTAAATTGTATTATTAGTTTGTATGACAGTTTAAATTATATATTAGAGGAGCAAGAACTATTACAGGTGTTTCGTCTTGTAAATAATTATCTGCACCCCAAAGGACTGTTTATATTTGATATGAATACAGAATATAAATTCAAAGAGATATTAGCACAAAATTCATTTGGAGAAACAAAACAAAATTCTGCATACATATGGGAAAACTATTATGATGAACAAGAAAAAATAAATGAATTTTATATGAATTTTTTTATAAAACAAAAAAATGGAAGTTATGAAAGAAAAGAAGAATATCACTATGAAAAAGCATATGATATTGCTACTGTAAAAAAACTTTTGGAACAAAGTGGACTGGAGCTGTGTGCAGTATATGATGCGTACACATTTGAGCCACCTAAACCAAATAGCCAAAGAATATATTTTGTAGCAAGAGAAGTGCAAAAAACAGAGGAATGTGATGTACTACAGGAGGAATTGTGTAATGAAAGATGAATTAATTAGAGCCATTGGTGCAGAGGGTGCAGTAAGAGCATTTGTTGCTTATACAAAAGATATGGTACAGCAAGCAAGAACGTTGCATCATACATCACCAGTTGCCACAGCAGCATTAGGAAGATTGCTTACAGCAGGGGCAATAATGGGTACTACATTAAAAGGAGAAAAAGATTTAATTACATTGCAGATAAAAGGCGATGGAGCTTTACAAGGCATTGTAGTAACAGCTGATAATAAGGCGAGAGCAAAAGGATATGTTTTTCAGCCCAATGTAGAAATTCCAGATAAATATAAAGGAAAATTGGACGTAAGTGGTGCAATAGGTAATGGTGTTTTAAGAATTATAAAAGACATTGGTATGAAAGAGCCTTATTCTGGTGAAATTGAATTAGTTACAGGAGAGATTGCAGAAGATTTGACATATTATTTTGCACAGTCAGAACAAACACCTTCCGCAGTAGGATTAGGTGTATTGATAGATAGAGATACCTCTGTAAAACAGGCTGGAGGGTTTATTGTGCAGCTTATGCCAGATACAGAAGAAGAAGTAATAACACAGTTAGAAAAAAACATATCAAAAATGCCATATATTACAGATTTGTATGACATGGGAAAAACACCAGAACAAATATTACAAATACTTTTGGAAGGTTTGCAGCCTAAAATTACAGATAGAATACAACCTAGTTTTTATTGCAACTGTACAAGAGAAAGAGTAGAAAAGGCATTGATAAGTATAGGCAAGGAAGAACTAGAAAAAATCATTACAGAAGATAAACAAGCAACATTACACTGTCATTTTTGTGCCAAAGAATATCATTTTGAGCAGCAAGAATTGATAAAACTTTTGGAAAGTGCAAAATAAATTGTAAAAATAAGGAGGAGGTCATGAAAAGAGATTTTGCAGTAGCAGTAAAAGCGATTGTTGTACGAGAGAATAAAGTCCTTCTTCTTCATCGTTCTGCGGAAGAAATACAGCATAGTTATATGAATAAAAAAGAACAATGGGATTTACCTGGAGGAGGCATACATTATTTTGAGCGTTCTGAGGAGGGGCTTTTGAGAGAAATAAAAGAAGAAACAAGTTTGTCAGTAAAAATTATAAAACCGTTTAAACTATTTGACATGATAAAGCCTCATGTACATCTTTGTATATTTACATATATTTGTGCTTATGAATGTGGAGAGGTAATATTAAGTGCAGAACATGACAACTATTTTTGGTTGACATTGGAGGAAGTGAAGCAGTGGGATTTGCCAAAGTGGTTAAAACGAGATTTTATGCAGGTACTTTCAGAAATAGAAAAAGAATGATAATGTGACATTGTGAATAATTTGGCAGATAATAGTGTATTATCTGCTTTTTCTGTAATAAAAAGTAGTTATGAAATGTAATGTAAAAGGAAATACAGAAAAAAGATATAATTTATTACTTTTATGATTATACTATAGTATGGTATGGAGTATGTGCTATTGTATAAAAATTTGAGAATAACTTTTTTTTATATTTCA
>CAJUJJ010000019.1:0-9320 GCA_910586765.1 uncultured Clostridia bacterium | reverse complement strand
ATTATTTTACGAAAAGTATAATAGTAATAACTTTAAAATAAAACATAATTTGACGAATATTTCACAGTAGATAAAATAAGAAAAGAGCATAATGGAGTATCTATGTTAAAAACAAGTAGATATTGACAAATGTTTAGTAGTATTTTATTATATTATATGTAAAATGTTAAGAATTGTTATTGAAATATGCTAAATTTCTATCAAGCATTATCATAATGAAAACAGAAATAAAAATGAAAATATCTGAACATTTTTATTGTTTAGTTTATTATATAAAAAATAAAAATTAAGGGGGGAAATGTATGGCGTTTGAAGTTATGAAAGAAATTCTACAAGCAGAACAGCAAGCAGAAGAAATATTAAAGCAGGCCTCTGTAGAAAAAGAAACAATGAAGGCAGAAGCAGCAGAAAAAAGTAGTAATATGATTGCAGAAGCCAAAAAAATGGCAAAACAAGCAAGTCAACAAAAGATTGAAAAAGCCATTGCAGAAAGTCAGCCAAAAAGAGAAAAAATATTGGCAGAAGCAACGCAGCATTGCGAAGAAATTAAACAAACTGCACAAACAAGGCTGGAAGAAGCCGCAGATGCAGTGATTAGAAAGGTAGTGGGGTAAGATATGGCAATCGTAGAAATGAGTAAACTTTCCATTGTTGGTCTAAATGCAGACAAGCGTGCAATATTACGTTTGCTTATGGAATATGGTTTGGTGCAGATTGATGATAGTTCTTACCTGTTGGAAGAAGAGTATGGTGAAACATTGCAAAGAGATAGTGCAGAGTCTGAAGTGATACAGCTTGACCAAAAAATATCACTTTTAGGACAGTGTTTAGAAAGCATTAAAAAGTATGTTACAATAAAAAAACCAATGTTTGCACCAAAAAGAGAATATCATGCGATACAAAGTGAAGTAGAGGAGGACAAAATATTTGAAAAAGCAGTAAAAATTAATATGTTTCATAGAGATTTAGAAGCTGCTAAAAATGAAGAAAATGCGGCAATGATGAAAAAAGAAATACTTTTACCGTGGGCTTCATTAGACGTTCCTCTGCATCAAATGGAAACAAAGTATAGCAAAATGATATTAGGAACATTTCCAACAACAATGAAATTAGTGCAAGTTCGACCAAAACTGGAAGAGGTAGCACTGGAAAGCATTGTAAATGTAGTAAAATCCGATAAGCAGTTCGACTATTGTTATGTCATAGCTCATAAAGACTCTTATGAGCAGACAATGGAATTGTTGAAAGAATTTGGATTTGTGCCAGCAACGCTGCCAAAAGTAGAAGGAACACCACAACAAGGTATTAAAGAATTTGAAAATCAAATGGAGCAGCGTAAAAAAGAACAGGCACAGCTTGCAGAAGACATTAAATCTTATGCGAATACCATACCAGAGTTGGAAAATCTTTATGACTATTACACAATACAGAGAGAAGAAAGAAAAGTTCATGAAAAATTAGTAACAACACAAAACACATTTTGTTTAAGTGGTTGGCTGCCTTTTGAAAAAGCACAAGGCTTAAAACAAGAATTAGAAAGTAAGTTTCATTGCTGTGTAGAAACAGAAAAAGGAAATGCAGAAGAAGGCTATCCAATATTATTAGAAAACAATAGTATTGTGACACCATTTGAAAGTGTTACAAATATGTATAGCTGTCCAAGCACAAAAGATATTGACCCCAATAGTATTATGTCTATATTCTATATTATATTTTTTGGTATGATGCTCAGTGACGCAGGCTATGGCGTAATTATTGCACTTGCTTGTTTCTTTATTGTAAAAAAAGGAAAAATGGGAAAAGGCGAAGGCAATTTATTTAAGCTGCTTGGTTGGTGTGGCGTTTCTACTGTAGTTTGGGGATTGATATTTGGCGGTGTATTTGGAGATTTGATTAAAATTCCAGCATTAATTAGTCCTTTAGATGATGTTATGATACTTATGGGAATGTCATTAGCATTTGGTATTGTGCACATTTATGTAGGACTTGGTATAAAAGGGTATATGTTGATAAGAGATGGTAAACCATTAGACGCTCTATTTGACGTAGGACTTTGGTATTTGTTTATTACTGGAATTTGTCTTCTTGTAATACCTGTTGTAGCTGGCCCTATTGGTATATTTGGTGAAATAGGAAAATATCTTGCAATTATAGGTGCAATAGGATTGGTGTTAACACAGGGAAGAAGTTTCAAAGGCATTATAATGAAAGGATATAAAGGTGTTGCTAGTTTGTATGGCATTACAAGCTATTTTGCAGATATACTTTCTTATTCTCGTTTGATGGCACTTTGCTTATCAACAGGAGTTATTGGTCAGGTTATCAATTTGTTGGGAGATATTGCAGGGCCTATACCAGCGATATTTATAGGTGTAATAGGTCATACAGCAAACTTGTTAATCAATGCTTTAGGTGCATATGTGCATACAAGCAGATTGCAGTACGTTGAATTTTTTGGAAAATTCTTTGAAGGTGGCGGTATTCCATTTACACCATTTAAAAGAAAAACAAAATATACTGCAATTCATACAGAACAAAATTAAAATAATTTATAATGATACAAAAAAACAAAAAGGAGATGTAAGTTATGGAATTTTTAAGTGCTATTTCTGATGGACAATTTTTAGCAATCGCAGGTGCAGCTATCGCAGCATTATTTGCAGGTATGGGTTCAGCAAAAGGAACATCTATTGCAGGTCAAGCAGCAGCAGGTGTTGTAACAGAAGACCCAGGTAAATTTGGACAGTTATTGGTATTGCAGTTGCTTCCAGGTACACAGGGCTTATATGGATTTATTATTGCATTCTTGATACTTTCAAAAGCAGGTATTATAGGTGGAGCAGCAGTACCAACAGCAGCACAAGGCTTCCAACTTTTAGCAGCAGGTTTACCTATTGGTTTGGTTGGATATGTTTCTGGTATTTATCAAGGAAAAGCAGCAGCAGCAGGTGTAGGCATTGTAGCAAAGAAACCAGAAGAACTTGGTAAAGCAATTACATTTGCAGCTATTGTTGAAACATATGCACTTTTGGGCTTGCTGGTATCTTTCTTGGCATACAATGGTATACAGATTGGCTAATGAGAGAAAATAAAAATTGTAGAAGGAGGAAGCACTCCTATGAGTAGTGAAAAAAAGATAATAGATAAAATTGTAGCAGATGCTGTAGCAGAAAAGGCGAAGATATTAGAAAAATCAAAAAAAGAAGCAGATGCTGTAATCAATAAAGCACAAGAACAGTCTGCTAAAATAATGGAAAATGAAGATGTTCTTTCTGATGCCAAAGCAGAAAAAGCAAGAGGAAAAGAAATTTCTGGTGCAGAAATGGAAGCAAAGAAAATGGTGCTTGCCACAAAACAACAGTGTGTAAAAATGGCATTAGATAGAGTAAAACAAAAACTTTCAGAGCTTTCAGAGCAAGAATATGTTGCAATGATTGGTGCTATGATAGAAACAGCAGAAAAGGGAGAGGAAATTATACTTTCTCAAAAAGATAAACAAAATGAAGCATTAATGTCAAAAATGGCAGAAAAAAATATTGTAGTATCTGATGAAACAAGGGATTTAGAAGGCGGTTTTATTGTAAAAAAAGGTGAAATCGAATATAATTATTCTTTTGAAGCAATATTGACAGTAGAAAAAGAGAACATCGAACAAATTGCAGCAGAAATATTATTTGCGTAAGGAGGGTGTAAAATGGCAGAAGAAAAAATATATCCTTATGCTGTAGCACGTATACGTGTGCTGGAAAAAAACCTTCTGAGCAAACAGACATTAAATCAAATGGCAGATGAAAGAGAAATTGATAGCTGTTTGAGAACATTGTCAGAATATGGCTATAATAGTGTGCCAGAGGGCAATGCAAGAGAGTTTGAAAAAGTGCTTTCTGCTGAACTAAGTAAAACATATGCAGTCATACGAGAGTTAGTGCCAGAAGAAAAATTTATAAACATTTTTCTGTATAAAAATGACTATCAAAATTTGAAAGTTCTTTTAAAACAAGAGGTTTCAGGTATTGATGGAACACAATATATTGTGCAAGGTGGCACAGAACCCGTAGAAAAATTAAAACAGTCCATACTCGACAGAAACTATACAGATTTGCCCAAAATAATGGGAGAAGCAATAGAGGAAGCATTGGAGCTTTATAGTAAAACACAAAGCGGACAAATGATAGATATTGCATTAGATAGAGGTGCATTCCGCCAAATGGCACAAGCAGCAAAAGAGTCTGAAAATGCTTTTGTAATGGGCTATACGGCAAGAGTGTGCGATTTAACAAATCTGAAAAGTTTTTTGAGAATGAGGCATATGAATAAAGACTTTGGTGCATTTATGAATGTATTTGTAGAAGGTGGAGATATTTCATCGTCTGTATTTTTTAACGCATATGGTACAGATAATCCAACAGACCAATTTAAAGGTACAAGATACGACCAAATATTTGAAATTGGTGTGGAAAAAGGTTTTACAGAATTTGAAAAAATGTGTGATGACTTTATTATGGATTATGTAAAATCAGCAAAATATATTGCTTTAACATTAGAGCCATTGATTGCTTATTTGTATGCAAAAGAGTCAGAAATAAAAACAGTGCGTATTATATTGACAAGTAAACTCAACCAAATTAATAGTGAAATTATTAAAGAAAGGGTGCGAGAGGCATATGTATAAAGTAGGTATCATAGGCGACAAAGATAGTATTATGGGCTTTCTTGCACTTGGTATTGATATTTTTCCAGCTTATGAAGCAGATGAAATTAAAAAAAATATAAGAGATTTGGTAGAAAAAGAATATGCTATTATATACATCACAGAGCAAGCAAGTCTTTTGGTACAGGAATATATTGCACGATATAAAGACAATAGATTACCAGCCATTATTATCATTCCCGGCATAGGCGGCAGTATGGGAATAGGTATGAATGAGGTAAGAGAGTCAGCAAAACGTGCCATAGGTGCAGATATATTGTTCAGTGAATAAAAAAGAACAGTATATGAAAAAAATAGAATGTGGGTGAGTATAAATATGAAAACAGGCACAGTCATAAAAGTGTCAGGTCCTCTTGTTGTAGCGGAGGGCATGAGAGAAGCCAATATGTTTGACGTTGTTCGTGTTTCTGAAAAACATTTAATTGGCGAAATTATTGAAATGCACGGAGAAAATGCGTCTATACAGGTATATGAAGAAACATCAGGACTTGGACCAGGAGAGGAAGTTATATCACTTGGTATGCCAATGAGTGTTGAACTTGGACCTGGTTTGATTTCTACAATTTATGATGGTATACAAAGGCCATTGGAAAAATTGTATGAAGTATCTGGAACAAATATTCAAAGAGGTGTAGAGGTAGACTCTTTAAATAGACAAAAAAAATGGAAATTTGAGCCAGTAAAAAATATTGGCGATGAAGTTGTTGCAGGCGATATTATAGGTGCAGTACAAGAAACAGCAGTAGTAAGCTGTAAAATTATGGTACCTTATGGTGTTTCTGGTAAAATCAAAGAAATATTTATGGGAGATTTTACAGTAGAGGAAACTGTTTGTATTATCACAAATGAAAAAGGCGAAGATGTGCCTTTGACAATGATGCAAAAATGGCCTGTACGTAAAGAAAGACCATACAAAGAAAAACAATCACCAGACTCTTTACTTGTAACAGGACAAAGAGTTATTGATACATTTTTCCCTATTACAAAAGGCGGTGTTGCTGCTATTCCAGGACCATTCGGAAGTGGTAAAACAGTAACACAGCATCAGCTTGCAAAATGGGCAGATGCAGACATTGTTGTATATATTGGTTGTGGAGAACGTGGAAATGAAATGACAGACGTTTTGAATGAGTTTCCAGAATTGAAAGACCCTCGTACTGGGGAGTCATTGATGCAGAGAACAGTGCTGATTGCAAATACATCAGATATGCCTGTTGCGGCTCGTGAGGCATCTATCTATACAGGTATTACAATAGCAGAGTTCTTTAGAGATATGGGCTATAGCGTAGCACTTATGGCAGACTCCACATCACGTTGGGCAGAGGCATTGCGTGAAATGTCAGGACGTTTGGAAGAAATGCCTGGTGAAGAAGGTTACCCAGCTTATTTGGGAAGCCGTTTAGCACAGTTCTATGAAAGAGCCGGCAGAGTAATCTGTTTAGGAAATGAGGGCAGAATGGGAACATTGACAGCCATTGGTGCGGTTTCTCCTCCAGGTGGTGACACATCTGAACCAGTTTCACAGGCAACACTTAGAATTGTAAAAGTATTCTGGGGATTGGACGCTTCATTGGCATATAAACGTCATTTCCCTGCAATTAACTGGCTGACAAGTTATTCATTGTATCAGGATAAAGTAGATGATTGGTCAGAAAGAAATGTAGATGAAAATTTTGCAAAGCAAAGACAAGAAGCTATGAAACTTTTGCAAACAGAAGCAGAATTGCAAGAAATTGTGCAGTTGGTTGGTGTGGATTCTCTTTCTCATAGCGATAGATTGATATTGGAAACATCACGTTCTATTCGTGAGGACTTTTTGCATCAAAACTCTTTCCATGAAGTAGACACATATACTTCATTGCATAAACAATATAGAATGTTAAGATTGATATTAGAATTTTATAGAATTGCAGGAGAAGCCATTGCACAAGGCATTTCTATTACAAAAATTACAAAAATGTCTGTTATTGAAAGAATAGGCCGTGCGAAATATGTGGAAGAAGAAAATGTTGATAAAGCATATGATGAAATAGAAAACGATATACAGACAGAAGTAGACGACTTAATTAAGAAAGGGGCTGAAGAATTATGATAAAAGAATATAAAAGTATTCAAGAAGTAGCAGGCCCTCTTATGGTAGTTACTGGCGTTGAAAATGTAAAATATGATGAACTTGGAGAAATAGAACTTTCTAATGGTGAAATCAGAAGGTGTAAAGTATTGGAAGTAAATGGAGATAATGCTTTGGTACAGCTTTTTGAAAGTGCGACAGGTATCAATCTTTCTGAAAGTAAAGTACGTTTTTTGGGTAAAAGCCTTGACTTCGGTGTTTCTCCAGATATATTAGGACGTGTATTTAGTGGTATGGGAAAACCTATTGATGGCGGCCCTGAAATCATTCCAGAAAAACGCCTTGACGTAAATGGTGCACCTATTAATCCTGCGGCTAGAGAGTACCCAGCGGAATTTATACAAACAGGTGTATCTGCTATTGATGGTTTGAATACATTGGTTAGAGGTCAAAAATTGCCTATATTCTCTGCTGCTGGTTTGCCTCATGCAAATTTAGCAGTACAGATAGCAAGACAAGCGAAAGTTAGAGGTACAGACTCAAAATTTGCCGTTGTATTTGCGGCTGTTGGTATTACATTTGAAGATGCAGAATTTTTTATCAATGACTTTAAAGCAACAGGTGCCATTGACCGTTCTGTAGTGTTTGTAAACTTGGCAAATGACCCTGCTGTTGAACGTATTTCTACACCAAAAATGGCATTGACAGCAGCAGAGTATTTAGCATTTGAACAAGGTATGCACGTATTGGTTATCATTACAGATATTACAAACTATGCAGAGGCATTGCGTGAAATTTCTGCAGCGAAAAAAGAAGTTCCTGGACGTAGAGGTTATCCTGGATATTTGTATACAGACTTGGCAACAATGTATGAAAGAGCTGGAAGAATGAAGGGAAAAGAAGGTTCTATTACAATGATACCTATACTGACAATGCCAGAAGAAGATAAAACACACCCTATACCTGACTTGACAGGATATATTACAGAAGGTCAGATAATATTGACAAGGGATTTGTATAAAAAAGGCGTAGAGCCTCCAGTTGACGTTATGCCATCACTTTCCCGTTTGAAAGATAAAGGTATTGGTAAGGGCAAAACAAGAGAAGACCATGCAGATACTATGAACCAGTTATTTGCAGCATATTCCAGAGGAAAAGATGCAAAAGAATTGATGGCGATACTTGGTGAATCTGCACTTTCAGAAATTGACTTGATATATGCAAAATTTGCTACAGAATTTGAAAATGAATATGTTTCACAGGGATTTAAAACAGATAGAACAATAGAGCAGACATTAGAAGTAGGCTGGAAATTGTTGCGTATGCTTCCTAAGAGTGAATTAAAACGTATTCGTGATGAATACTTGGAGAAATATTTGCCAGAGGGAGAGTGATAAACTGTGGCAAAATTAAATGTAAATCCAACCCGTATGGAAATGACACGCTTAAAAAAGCAACTGAAAACAGCTATCAGAGGACATAAATTGTTAAAAGATAAATTGGACGAACTGATGAAGCAGTTTTTGGATATTGTCAAAGAAAATAAGCGATTGAGAGAAGAAGCTGAAAAAGCATTGGATAGTGCTTATAAAAACTTTATTATTGCAAGAGCAGTGCTTAGCCAGGAATTTTTGGGAGAAGCTTTGATGATGCCAAAACAGTCTGTTGCTGTGGACGTTTCTGTAAAAAATATTATGAGTGTTAATGTACCTGTGTTTGATTTTAAAACAGAAGATAATCAATCAGACATTTACCCTTATGGTCTTGCTTTTACTTCTGGTGAATTGGATAGTGCTATGGAGTCATTTTCTGATGCTATGCAACCATTGTTGCGTCTGGCAGAAAGTGAAAAAACAGCACAGCTTTTGGCACAAGAAATTGAAAAAACAAGAAGAAGGGTAAATGCACTTGAAAATGTCATGATACCAAATTATGAAGAAACCATAAAATATATTTCTATGAAATTGGAAGAAAATGACAGAGCAAGCACTACAAGATTGATGAAGGTAAAGGACATGATAGCGAAAAAAGCTATTGAAGAAAGAAGATTGAAAGATAAGGCTTTACAGCAGGCATAATATTGTTTTTAGAACTGTTTCATATCATATATTACTACAGTTTTACTATAAATATGATGGTATGAAATGAGAAAAGGAGGTATTCTTTGTGATGCCTCCTTTTTTTATATAAAGAGGGTATTGAAGGATAGATTATGATATGCTAATATAAGAATAAACAAAGAGTATTAAAGTGTAACCAGTAACCACTTGTAACCACTCCATTAAGAACATATAAAAAGTATAGCATACTCTCTAAGCAAAAAGAAGAATATTATTACAATATCACTATAGATAAATTTGTTTATCAGCGTTATCATTCTTTGTAAATAAAGGTTATGAGGAGTGTGACGAATATGTGTTATATTATAGTGAATGAGGTAATGCTGGGAAAAAGGAATGTAGGATTTGAGTGTTATTCTACAGAAACAGAGGAGATAATTGGTTTTACAGAGAAACAGATAAAAGAGAATGTTAAATC